>JAIXQE010000054.1 GCA_027485815.1 Opitutaceae bacterium | reverse complement strand
GATGGAAGTCGGGACCGTCCAGAGCGCGTTCGGGTCGAGACGAAGCGGCACGCCCGGCCCGAACCGGCGGCGCAACGCGTGCATCGCGGCCACCTCCTGCGCGGGCTCGAAGACGCCGCCCTTGAGCTTGATCGAGGCGAACCCGAATGCGGCGACCATCGCCTCCGCCTGCGCCACGATGCCGTCCGGATCGAGCGCCGCCTGCTGGCGGGCGGCATCCCACCCCTTGGCCGCGGGATCCGTGCCGAAGCCGAGTTCGCCGCCGGCGCCCTCGTACTTGTAGAACAGGTAGGCGGAATAGGGCACGCGTTCGCGCACCACGCCGCCGAGCAACTGGGCCACCGGCACCCCGTAGGCCTGGCCCTGCAGGTCGAGGCAGGCCACGTCGAGCGCGCTGAAGACCTGCACCCGGGTGCGGCCGTCCCACGGCTTGTCCCCGCGGGCGGCGGAGGCCTCGGGCGCCCCCCGGTCGGCGAGGCGCTGGCGGAGCGCCTGCCAGTTGCGCGGATCCGCACCGATGACCGCGTCGCGCATGGCCGCGAGCGCGGCATCCACCGCGACGCTGCCGGGAACCTCGGCCAGGCCGCTCAGGCCGTCCGCCGTGCGCAGTTCGACCACGGTGCGGAGGCAGTACGGCGCGTGCAGCCCGGCGGCGTTGAGCAGCGGCGGATCCCCCAGCGCGATGGGGGTGATGTGCATTTCGGTGATACGCATCGTCGAATCAGGTGGCCCGGAGCCCGGCGAGGAAACCGAGGAGGCCCGCCCGCGCGGCGCCGCCATCGGTGCCGAGGGCGGTGAAGGTGTAGCCCATGTCCCGCACCTTCGGCACGAGGGCCGGTTGATGCACCAGAATCCCGGCGGCCTTGCCATGGCGGCGGGCCGCGGCGGCGACGTGGCGCAGGGCCGCGGTGAACTCAGGATGTTCCAGCTGATCCCGGATGCCGAGGTTGTAGGAAAGATCCGTGGGGCCCACGAACAGCACGTCCGCACCGTCCACCGCCGCGATCGCCTCGGCGTTGGCGACCGCCTCCGGGGTCTCGATCTGGATCACGCCGAGCAGGCGTTCGTGGGCGTGGAGGTAATACTCCTCGAAGTCGCCCCCGAAACCGGCGCCGCGGTTGAACTTGGCGACGCCCCGGGTGCCGTGGGGCGGGTAGCGCATCGCCGAAACGGCCGCGCGCGCCTCGGCGGCGGTGTTGACGTACGGCACCATCACCCCGCTCGCGCCGGCGTCGAGCACGCGCTTGAAGCGCGCGGGTTCGTTGTGGGCGATCCGCACGACGGGGAAGGCGGGGGTGGCGGCGGCGGCGTGCAACTGGTGCAGCAGGAGGTCCTCGCCGCCGGGGCCGTGCTCGTGGTCGATGAGCAGCCAGTCGAAGCCGGCCAGACCGGCGATCTCGACGGTCATCGGAGAGCCGAGGTTCAGGAAGGTGCCGGCAAGCCATTCCCCGGCGAGGGCGCGGCGGCGGAAGTCAGGGGAGAGCTTCATCGTTCAGCGGGAGGTGTAGAGCTGGTACAGGGCCTGGGTGCCGCACTCGTCGAGCCCGCGCGCGGCGACCTCGTCGTAGAGCCGGCGGGCGACCGCGAGTCCGGGGAGGTCGAGCTGGAGCTCCGCGGCGCTGTCGAGGGCGATGCGCATGTCCTTGAGGATGTGCTTCACATAGAAGCCCGGGGCGTAATTGCCGGCCAGCGCGCGGGGGGCGAGGTTGGTCAGCGCCCAGCTGCCGGCGGCGCCGCCGCTGATGCTCGCATGGACCGCCGCCGGATCGAGGCCGGCGCGCCGTGCGTAGGCGAGCGCCTCCACCCACGCGACCATTCCCACCGCGACGGCGATCTGGTTGGCCATCTTGCAATGCTGGCCCGCCCCGGCGGCACCGTGCCGGGCGATGTTCTTGCCCATGAGCTCGAACAAGGGCTGCGCCCGCGCAAAGGCGGCCTCCTCGCCGCCGACCATGATGACCAGCCGCGCCTCCCGCGCCCCGAGGTCACCCCCGGACACCGGCGCGTCGAGGGCGGCCAGCCCGCGCGCGGCCGCCGCGGTCTCGATCCGGCGCGCGAGCACCGGACTGGAGGTGGTCATATCGATCAGCAGAGCTCCCGGCCGCGCCCGCTCGACGATCCCGCCGGCACCGAGGTAGCTCGACTCCACGTCGGAGGGAAAACCGAGCATCGTGATCACCGCATCCGCCGCGGACGCCGCCGAGCCGGCGGAGTCGTGCCACGTCGCGCCAGCGGCCAGCAGTTCGGCCGCCTTGGCGGGGGTCCGGTTATGGACGTGTAACCGGTGGCCGGCCCGCAGGAGGTGGCCGGCCATGCTGCGGCCCATCACACCGAGGCCGATGAATGCGATCGAGAGCGGGGAGGACATAGGAGGGGGTCCCGGAGTGAAAAACGCCCCGCGGCCCTCGCGCGATGCAATTCTCCGCGTGCTCCGGGATTGCCAGCCGCGGGAACGCCCTTGAGGCTCCGATTGCCCCTATGCCCTCCTCCCGCCGCACCTTCCTGACCTCCTCGATGGCCACCGCCGCCGCCCTCGCCGCCTCGACCCGACCCGCCCGCGCCGCCGCCACCGCCGGCCGTGAGTTCTACGAGGTCCGCTGCTACCACCTGAAGGCCGACACCCGCCTGAAGGCCAGCGCCCCCCGCGCGCCCGTCGAGGCTTACCTCGCCGAGGCCCTCTTGCCCGCCCTCGCCCGACGCAACGTCGGACCGGTCGGCGTCTTCTCCGAGATCAAGGTCGACAAGCCCAAGGGTACCTCCGAGCCGATCGCGGACAGCCCGCTCTGGGTGCTGATCCCGCACGCGACCCTCGAGTCGTTCCACGCGGTGAGCGCGGACCTCGTCACCGACCCGCAGTTGCAGGCCGCCGGGGCCGCCTACCTGCAGGTGGAGAAGGCGAAGCCGGCCTTCGAGCGCATCGACACCTGGTTCCTGCGCGCGTTTGCGAGCATGCCGCGGATGGAAATCCCGGCCTTCTCGAAGGCGAAGGCGCCGGGACGCGTCTTCGAGATGCGCGACTATGAGAGCCACAGCGAGCTCAAGGCCCTGAACAAGATGGCGATGTTCGACGAGGGTGAGACCCAGCTGATGCGCGACCTCGGGATGAACCCGCTGTTCTTCGGTCAGGCGCTCGCGGGCCCCAACCTGCCCCACCTGCGCTACATCACCTGCGGCGCGACCCTCGAGGCCCACCTCGCGGGCTGGAAGAAGTTCGGTCCCGACCCCCGCTGGGTGAAGATGAAGGACGATCCCCGTTGGGCGAACAACACCTCGCGCAACACCGCGCGCTTCCTCGTGCCGGCCGCCTGCTCTCAGCTCTGACCCCGGCGTCGGCGCCAAACCCAGATCAGGCAGAAGATCCCGGCCCCGAGGGCGTACGCGGAGGGCTCCGGCACCGCCGTGAGCATCGCCGCGTAGCCGATGTCGTTCAGCGCCCGCAGATCCAGGCTGGTGACGTACTTGCGGACGCCCGCCGCGATGTCGGGGTCCATCAGCGGCTCCTGCACCGCGCCGTCGCGGGTGGAGAAGCTCAGCGTGTTCGCCGCCCAGTGATCGCGGCCCGCATTGAGCGGGATGCCGAAGGGCGTGTCGGTCTTTTCCTCCAGGCTGCGTCCTCCGGCGAACGCGCCGCTGAAAAGGTTCTTGTCCCAACCCGATCCCCCCCGGGTGTCGCCGAAGCCGAGGACGTGGAGGAGTTCGTGCGCCGCCACCGAGAAGAAGTCGTACTGGCCGGCGAAGCTGCTGTTCGCCAGGGGCGTCGAATCGAAGAACCAATTGGTCGAGGAGTTGAAGGAGAGCGCCGCCACGCTGGCCCGGGTGTAGGTACTGGCGCCCACCGTCCGCTTGAGCACGGTGTTGCTGGCCCAGCCATCTTCCCCGCTGGCGGTGATCCCGGGCAGGATCGCCTGCGCCAGGACTGAACTGCCGAGACCCGCGGCGCCGACGTAAACCACGACGGCATTGGCGGCCACCGACAGGTCAGTCACCGAGTGGGTCGTCGCCGGATTGGAGGGCGAGGTAAACTGGGCGGTCCACGTGTTGCTCCCGCCCACCGTGATGCCCGCGAGGCTGGTGGCGGTGAGGAACTGGCTCACGTAGCTGCCGACCGCCTCCAGGTAGAGCCGCCGGCCAGCGTTCGCCCCGCTGAAGAACCCGGAGTCCAGCGAGTAGTCGAAGGTGAAACTGAGCTGCGCGCGCAGGTTCGTGATCGGAGCGAGGGCGAGGGTCAGGAGCAGGAGCAGGCGGCGGGAGAGCGCGGACATGGTCGGCCTCCACTCCCGCATCCGGGGTCCGCGAGGAAAAACCTTTAAACGGCGGGGATCCCGGATCTTCCTCTTCCCCGACGGTCGGGTTTCCACCCATCCACCCCGCGGCCATTGCCCATGCGCCCCACCTTGGCGTTCCTGCCCCTCCTCGCGGCCCTCGCCGCCGCGGCCCCTCCGCTGCCCGAGTACCGCGCCCCGCGCGCCCCCACCCCGCCGCGGATCGACGGGCAGCTCAACGACCCCGCGTGGGCCGCTGCGCCGCTCGCCGGGGACTTCGTCTTCACGTGGTACCGGGAGGGCCGCCGCGAGCAGACGCGCGCGCGCATCCTCTGGGACGACACCCACCTGTACCTCGCCTTCGAATGCGACGACCGCCACATCACCGCCCGACACACCGAGCGCGACGGCCGCATTCCCGAGGACGACTGCGTCGAACTGATGCTGATGCCGGACCCCGCGAAGCCGGACGTCTACTTCAACCTCGAGTTCAACGTCATCGGGGGGCTGCTCGACAACTTCCGCCCCCACGGACCCAACCAGCCCCGCGCCCCCCGGTGGGACGCCGAGGGAGTCGTGCTGGCGGGGTCTTACGAGGGCACCCTCAATGACGATGCCGACGAGGATCGGGTCTGGCGGGTCGAGGTCGCGATCCCGTGGCGCAACTTCGCCGCTCACGCGCCCGCGACACCCCCGCGCCCCGGCACCGTGATGCGGATGAACCTCAACCGCCACGGGGGCCGCACCAATCCGCAGTACAGCCAATGGGCGCAGGCGCTCACGCCGAAACCCTCCTTCCACACCCCGGACCGCTTCGGCCGCCTCATTTTGGAGGCGGCCCCGCGAACGGTCCTCCCCTGAGTCCCCCGGATGTTGCTGCGTCTGCTCCCCCTCCTTCGCCTCCGCGTCTCCCACCTCCGCTCCGGCTTCCGGCTCGCGGCCGGAGTGGTACCCTTGCTCGCGGTCGGTTCCGCCGCGGAGCCGTTGGCCATGCCGCCGCGCGTTGTCGTGTTCGCTGATTCGGTCGCCGCCGTGGACGCGATCGCCCCGGCGCTTTCAGCGTTCACGATCGTCGACCCCGCCGACGAGGCCGAGGTTGCGATCGTGTGGCGGGGGCCGGGAGGCGCTGGCTCCGCCGTCCTCGCACGCTTCCGCACCCGCCGGCCCGGGCTCGTCATCCTGGGGGCCGACCCGGCCGCGTGGAGCCGAGGCGCCAAGGAATTAAGCGAACTCCTCGGGGCCTCTCCCGGGGAACCCTTCGCCCCGGGCGCCGCACCCACGGTGTTCAGCGACTACGGCCACCCGATCACCTCCGGCGTGGCCGAACCACCCGTTTCAGCCGACCTCCGCCTCTGGAGCGCACTGGCGGCCGACACCTTCGTGCTGCAGGAGGCGACGGCGGGGGAAGCCACGGCCCCGCTCGCGTGGATCCGCAAGGGCTCCGCGCGCCGCGTGGTCCACCTCGCGGCCGTGACCCCGGCCACGTGGCCCGAGGCGGGCACGCGCCGGCTCGTCGCGCAGGCGGTGTGGTGGGCGGCGGGACGAACCGTTCCCGGCGCGTCGACCCGACTCCAGCGCACGGTGCTCCCGGACGCGCATCCCGGTTCGTTCGCGCTCACTTTTCCCGAGGGCGTGGGCGCCTGCCTCGACCCGGTCCGGGGCGGGCTCAACTACCTCTGGGCCGGCGAATTCGCGGACCTCCGGCCCCGGTGGCTGACGAAACAGGGCGCGCCCGCCCGGATCGACGGCCCCGTCTGGTACCGCGAATCCGCGGAATCGGCGTGGCGCAGCCAGCCGGGCGGAACCGCCGCGGCGTGGCAGTTCCGCGGTCACGCCGAGCGGGAGGGCGCCCCGGAGTTTCACTACCTCGTCGCGGGACGCGCCGTGACGGAACGCCTGGTGGCGACGCCGGACGGCCGGAGCCTTGTGCGCCGGTTCCAAGTCGGACCCGGGGCGTCCCCTGTCTGGCTGCGGCTCGCCCCCCAAGCCGGCGTCCTCATCGAGGTGAGCGGTGCGCGCCACGAGGCGGACCACGCGGGTTTCAGCGGCGAGGCGGCGGGGGAATTCACGGTACGGCTGCGGCGCACGGACGGGGAGGCGGCCCGATGAAGTGCCCGGGGTTCGGATTCCTCGTGGCGCTGGCCGGGGCGTGGGCTGGTGCGGCGGTCCCCTCCCCCGCCCGATTCACCGGCCAGGTCGTGAGCGAGGGCGGTGGTCCGGCGCGCTTCGCGCAGGTGCGCGTGGAGGGGGCGGCGCTGGCGGGTCGGGAGAACAGTCAGGTCCTCCAACGCGTCGGGACCGACGGCGCCTTCCAGGTCGCCCTGCCGCCCGGCGCGTACGAGGTGTGGGTGACCGCGCCCGACCACGAGGAGGCGACCTTCCGCCTCGAGGTGGGCGCCGGGGCCGCCGTGAGCCGGGAGGTGCGCCTGCCCGCGCTGCGGCGCACCCCGTACCGGGTCGAGGCGGTGCCCTTGCCGCGGATGATGATCCCCGAGGTTTCCGGCGTGGCCTTCACGCCCCGCGGCAGCCTCGTCGTAACGAACCGCCGCGGTGAGGTGTGGATCCGGTTCGCCGGCGGCGAGCGGTGGAGCCGACTCGCGCAGGGACTCCACGAGCCCTTCGGGGTGGTGGCGGCGGACGAGACGGACGTGTTCGTCATCCAACGGCCGGAGCTCACGCGGTTGCGCGACCTCGACGGGGACGGGGTCGCGGAGGTCCAGACCACCGTGGCCGACCACTGGGGCATCACCGGAAGTTACCACGAGTTCTCTTACGGTCTCGTCCGGGACCGGGCGGGCAACTTCTACGTCTCCTCCGGGCTCTGCTCCTTCGGGCGCGGGGTTGAGCTGCCCTGGACGCGGGGACCGTTGCGCACGGAGCAGTACCTGCCGTGGACCGGTCCGGGCGCGGTGCCGGATGGCCACCGTTCGGTGGCGGAGTTCCAGGGCTGGGCGTTCCAGATCGGCCCGGAAGGCACATTCCGTCCATACGCCTCCGGTTTCCGGCAACCCCTTGGCCTGGGGCTCAGTCCCGACGACGAACTCTTCATCAGCGACTGCGCCGGCGCGTGGGTGCCCACGTCGGTCCTCATCCATGTCGAGCGCGGGGCCTTCCACGGGCATCCCGACAGCCTGAAGTGGCATCCCGCGCTCCGGGATCAACGGCTGTCGGCGGCGGACGTCTCCCGGCTGCGCCGGCCCCCCGCGGTTTATCTTCCGCGGGGCCTGATGGGCACTTCCCCCGGTCAGCCCGTGTGGGATCAGACGGGCGGCAAGTTCGGCCCGTTCACCGGCCAGGTCTTTCTCGGCGACGTCTCCGCCGTCCTGATGCGCATCGACCTCGAAAGGGTCGGCGGGGCCTACCAGGGGGCGGCGTTTCCCTTTCTCCGCGGGCAGGGCCTGCGACTCGGCGGGATGCGGCAGGCGTTCGGCCCCGACGGCGCCCTGTACGTGGGCCAGACCGTCCGCGGCTGGATGCCAACCGGCGGAAACGAGGGCCTCCAGCGCATCCGCTGGGACGGCAGCCCGCCCGTCGAGATTCTCACCCAGCGGCTGGCGGAGCGCGGGTTCGTCCTGACCTTCACCGAACCGATGGGCGCAGCGGCGGCCGAGGCCCGGCACTACCGTGCCCGGCGTTTCCGGTATGACCACCACGCCCTCGATGGCTCCCTGCGCCGCGAGGAGACCGAGGTCCCGGTGACGGCGGCACGGCGGGCACCGGACGGCCGGCGCGTGGAACTGGAGCTCGCGGAACTGCAGCCTGGTTTCGTCCATGAACTGACGGTAGCCGGCGAGGTGAAGAGCGCGCGGGGGGAGAGCCTGCTCAACCGCATTTCGTACTACACCCTGAACCGTCTGACCGACGGCACGACCACCGCGGGGTTGTCGCGGCTGACCGCGGCGGCGGAGGCGCCCGTGGGACCGGGCGAAGCCCGGGCTGGCGCGGAGCTCTACCGCCTGCACTGCGCGACCTGCCATGGGGCGGACGGCAAGGGCTCGCCGGCGGCGGGAACGCCCGACTACACCGGCCCCCGTGGCATCCGGACGCGGTCGGACGCGGAGCTGGCGCGCATCATCACCGAGGGGCGCCTGCCCGAGCCGCCGGCGGTGAATCCGATGCCGCCGTGGGGCAACGTGCTCCCGGCGCAGGCGATCCGCGACGTCGTGGCCTACCTGCGCGAGACGTTCCCCTGAGGCCGCTCAGGCGGCGAGGTAAGGCGTGCGGGCCGCGAGGGCCTGCACCGCGGGGAGCCCGTCGAGCAGTTCCCCGATCGCGTCCCAGCGGCCGTGGATGAGGGCATCGCGGGCGGCCGGGCGGACCTCGGCGGGGATGGATTGTCCACCGAAGCGGATCGCGCCGGCCGCAACGTCCACCGTGACCTCCAGCCCGGGGTCCGCTTCGATGGCGGCGGTGAGCCGCGCGATGTCCGCGCGGGCGGCGGCGGCGCAGGGAATGCCGAGCGTCGTGCAGTTGCCGAAGAAGATCTCGGCGAAGCTCTCCGCGACCACGGCGCGGAAGCCGTGCTTCTGGATCGCCTGCGGGGCGTGCTCGCGCGAGGAGCCGCAGCCGAAGTTCGCGCCCGAGAGGAGGATCGTCGCGCCGCGGAAGCGCGGGTCGTTCAGCGGATGAGGCTGGTCGGAGCCATCCGCATTCTTCCGGACGTCGTGGAAGAGGAACTCCCCCAGCCCGTCGAACGTCACGCACTTCATGAAGCGCGCGGGGATGATGCGGTCGGTGTCGATGTCGTTACCCGGCACGCACACGGCGCGGCCGGTGACGGCGGTGATCTTCTCGAGGGCCATAAGCGGGAGGGTCAGGAGTTGACGGCGAAGACCTCGCGGGCGTCCGCGACGCTGCCGGTGACCGCGGCGGCGGCGACCATCAGGGGGCTCATCAGCAGCGTGCGGCCGGTGGGCGAGCCTTGGCGGCCCTTGAAGTTGCGGTTGGAGGAACTGGCGCAGAGTTGGTCGCCGATGAGTTTGTCCGGGTTCATCGCGAGGCACATCGAACACCCGGCACCGCGCCACTCGAAGCCGGCGTCGCGGAGCACCTGGTCAATCCCCTCCTTCTCGCACTGCAGGGCGACGATCTGGGAGCCGGGGACGGCGATCGCCTTGACGCCGGCGGCGACGCGCCGCCCGCGCACGTGGCGGGCGACCTCGCGGAAGTCGCTCAGCCGGCCGTTGGTGCAGGAACCGATGAAGGCGACGTCGATGCGGGTGCCCTTGATCGCGGCGCCGGGGCGGAGCTTCATGTAGGCGAGCGCCTCCTCGATCGAGGCCCGCTCGTCCGCGGCGGTGGCGCGGGCCGGGTCGGGGATCGATTCGGTGATCGCGATGCCCTGGCCGGGATTGATGCCCCACGTGACCGTGGGCGCAATGTCGGCCGCCTCGATGTTCACGACATCGTCGTAGTGACAGCCGGGATCGCTGGCGAAGCCCCGCCAGCGTTCGACGGCGGCGTCCCACGCGGCGCCCTGCGGGGAGTAAGGCCGGCCCTTCAGATAGTCGAAGGTGGTCTGGTCCGGGTTCACGTAGCCGGCCCGAGCGCCGCCCTCGATCGACATGTTGCAGACCGTCATCCGCTCCTCCATCGAGAAGCGGTCGAAGACCTCGCCGCCGTACTCGTAGGCGTAGCCGGTGCCGCCGTTGACCCCCAGGACGCGGATGATGTGCAGGATGACGTCCTTCGCGTAGACGCCGGGCCGGAGGCGCCCGCGAACGTTGATGCGGCGGACCTTCAGCTTCCCGAGGGCCATCGTCTGCGTGGCGAGCACGTCCCGGATCTGGGTGGTCCCGATGCCGAAGGCGACCGCGCCGAAGGCCCCGTGCGTGCTGGTGTGCGAGTCGCCGCAGGCGATGGTGGTGCCGGGCTGGGTGATGCCCTGTTCGGGGCCGACGATGTGGACGATGCCCTGCTTACCGGTGGCGCGGTCGAAGAACGTGATCCCGGACTGGGCGCAGTTGCGGCGCAGCTCCTCCATCATCGCCTGCGCCAGGGGGTCCCGGTAGGGCTCGACCAGCTGATCGGTGGGCACGATGTGGTCGACCGTCGCGAAGGTCCGGTGCGGCATCGCGACCTTCAACCCGAGGTCCCGGAGCATCCCGAAGGCCTGGGGACTGGTCACCTCGTGGATGAGGTGGGTGCCGATGAGCAGCTGGGTCTGGCCGTTGGCGAGCGTGCGCACGGCGTGGGCGGCCCAGACTTTTTCGAACAGGGATTTGGCCATGGGAAGAATCGTCGGGACTGTAACAGGAAGACGGGGCGGCCGGGGAAGCCTTATTTCCGGAGGCGGAAACGAAACAGCCGGGACCCCGAAAGGTCCCGGCTGGTCCGGCGGGCGGAGGCCTTAGACGGCCTTTTCGCCGCGCTCGTCGGTGCGGATGCGCACCACTTCCTCGAGGGGAAGGACAAAGATCTTGCCGTCCCCGATTTTGCCCGTGCGGGCGGACTTGCCGATCGCGTCGATCGCCTTGGCGGCGACCTCGTCGGACACGGCGACCTCGATCTTCACCTTCGGCAGGAAGTCCACCGTGTACTCGCTGCCCCGGTAGATCTCCGTGTGACCCTTCTGCCGGCCGAAGCCCTTCACCTCGGTCACGGTCATCCCTTCGATGCCCGCGGCCGCCAGGGCCTCCTTCACTTCCTCCAACTTGAACGGCTTGATGATGGCGATGATGAGTTTCATGGGTGGTATGAGTTAGGGGTTCAGCTGACGTAGCCCTCTTCGCCGTGCTCGGAGATGTCCAAGCCCTGGCGCTCGGCTTCCTCGGTGGGACGCAGGCCGATCAGGGCCTTGACGATGTAGGCGATGATGGTCGTGGCCACCACCGACCAGACGATGGTCAGCGCCACGGCCTTGAGCTGGTTGGCGAGCAGTCCGTCCATCAGCTTCATCCCGTCGGGCCCGAGCACGGAGTTGGCCGCCGGATCGGCGAACACGCCGGTGAGGATGGCACCGAGGGTGCCGCCCACGCCGTGCACCCCGAAGGTGTCGAGCGAGTCGTCGTACCCGAACATCTTCTTGAGGTAGGCGCAGGCGAGGAACGGGATGACCCCGGCGAAGACGCCGATGATGACCGCCGAGGTCGGGAGCACGAAGCCGGCGCCCGGGGTGATCACGACGAGACCGGCGACGATGCCGGAGCAGAAGCCGAGCACGCTGGGCTTGCCGCGGAGCACCCACTCGCAAACCGCCCAGGTGAATCCGGCCGTGGCGGCCGCGAGGGTGGTGGTGGCGAACGCGGTGGCCGCGATGCCGTCCGCGCCGAGGGCGGAGCCGGCGTTGAAGCCGTACCAGCCGACCCACAGCATCCCGGTGCCGACCATGCAGAGCACCATCGAGTGCGGGGGCATCGATTCCTTGCCGAAGCCGACGCGCTTGCCGAGGATCAAGCAGAGCACGAGGGCGGACCAACCGGAGGTCATGTGCACCACGGTGCCGCCGGCGAAGTCGATCGCCTTGATGGCGGCGTCTTTATTCAGCGGACCGCACATCAGACCGTTCGTCGCCCAGACCATGTGCGCGAAGGGGAAGTAGACCAGAAACATCCAAAGCGCGACGAAGACGAGGACCGCGAGGAACTTCATCCGCTCGGCGATCGCGCCGACGATCAGCGCGGGAGTGATGATGGCGAAACTCAGCTGGAACATCGACCACATCAGGTCACTGATCCAGTGGTAGCCCGCACCGGTCTTGGAACCCTCGACGCCGGTGAGGAACTTCGCGGCGGTATCACCGATGATCGCGTTGCCCCCGGAGAAGGCGAGGCTGTAGCCCACCGCCCACCAAAGGATCGTGACCAGGCCGGCGATGCCCATGCACTGCGCGAGGACCGACAGCACGTTCTTCCGCCGGACGAGGCCGCCGTAGAAGAGCGCCAGGCCGGGGAGCGTCATAAAGATGACGAGGGCCGTGCTCACCATCTGCCACGCGTTGTGGCCGGGACCGGGGCCGGGAATCTTCGAGGCGACGTCCGGAGTACGCGCCCCGTTGTTCACGTAGGCTTCGAGGTCCGCGATCCGCTGCTCCATCGTCGGCGGTTTCGGCGCGGGCGGCGCGGCAGGCGCGGCGGGCGCGGGGGTTTGGGCGGAGAGCGATCCCCAGCAAAGCCCGGCAAGGAGGGCGAGGAGCGCGAACGGCTTCATTCGACGGATACAGGTGGACATGCGCGTGATGGTTGGGATTGAGGGTCTGGGACACCGAGGTCGGAACGGAGACCAGTCCTCCGCCCCACCCTAGGCAGGGTCGCACTGCGACCCTGCCCCCTAACAGCACTCGTCGTGCCAACTCCCAGCTCCGCCCACAAATCACGCCTTCGGCTCGAAAATGTACCCCTCCTCCCCGTGCTCACTGAGGTCCAATCCTTCCGTCTCGCTCTCCACATCCGGCCTAAGGCCGACGAGGCGCCGCACCAGCAATCCAATCAACAGGGTGCCGACGGCCGACCAAGTCAGCGTGACGCCGATGCCCTTCAACTGCTCCCACCAGAGGGATTGAGCGGGCAGGCTCGAGAGCAGCGCGCCGAGGTTGGGATTGACCGCCGGAGAGGCCCAGAACCCGGCCACCAGCAGGCCGACGGCACCGCCGACCCCGTGAATCCCCAGCACATCCAGCGCATCGTCGTAGCCGAGCCAGGGTTTGAGGCGCGTGCACGCGAGGAAAGCAGCCCCGCTCCCCAGCACGCCCGCGAATACGGCACCCGTCACGTCGATGAAACCGCAAGCCGGCGTGATCGTGACCAGACCCGCAATCGCTCCGGAGCAGAAGCCGAGGACACTCGCGCGACCGCGCACGAGAAATTCGGCGAGGCCCCAGACTCCGGCGGCAACTGCGGCGGCGAAGGTCGTGGTGGTGAAGGCATGGGCGGCGATACCGTCCGCCGCGCGTGCGGAACCGGCGTTGAATCCGTACCAGCCAAACCACAGGAAACCGGTGCCGACCACCGTGAGCACCAGGCTGTGCGGAGGCATCGGCGTGCGCCCGTGACCAAGGCGGGGGCCGAGCAAGACGCACAGGACCAAACCGGAAACGCCGGAAGCCATCTCGACGACCATCCCACCGGCGAAGTCGATGGCGCGGATGCCGGCGGCAGGATTGGCGAGTCCATTCATGAAACCATTGGCCCCCCAGACCATGTGTGCGACGGGGATGTAAACGACCAACAGCCACAGCAGGGTGAACCAGAGCACCGCAGCGAACCGCATCCGTTCCACCACGGCGCCGATCAGCACAGCGGGGGTGATCACCGCAAACGTGAGCTGAAACACCATGAACAGGTTATGCGAAACCCACGGCGAATAGCCGGGATGCGGGGCACTCCCCACGCCACGGAGAAAGAAGTACTCCGTGCCCCCCAGAAACGGGCTGTCCAGGTTGCGCCCGAAGACGAGGCTGTACCCCACCGCCCACCAAACGACGCACACCAGGCTAGCGATTCCCAAGCACCACGCCGCGACCGACAACACATTCTTGGTCCGCACCATGCCCCCATAGAACAGAATCAGGCCGGGCAGGGTCATCATCAGCACGAGCGCAGCACTCAGCATGATCCACGCGTTGTGTCCGGGGCCGGGTAAACCCGCGACCGTGGACACGCTGGCGGTGGTCGCCGTCGGATCCGCGTTGCGCAGGTAGGCCTCGACGGCAGTCAGCCGCTGTTCCAACGAGGGTTCCGGAGGCCTCTCGGCGGCCACGGCCGGAAGGCGCGCACTGACGAGGAAAAGGGCGGCGGCGCAGAGCCAGCCGCCCCACCAGATACGGGGGGAGGAGTTCATCAGGGTTTACAGGGTTTAGGTCAGCACTGGAGAGGGTCCCAGTGATGGCCGGAAGACCCCCGTGCAGCAGATTTCGTACCCTTCGCCGCGGAATTCACGGCAATCTGAGCCCCCGAACCCCACTTCAGCTCGCGTTCCGGCCATCCCAGTTGGCGGAGCGGGATCAGGAGGGGCAAACCACCCTCCTCCGCGGAATCCCAAGGCCCAACCGGAGGCATCCCCGGGGGGGCGCGCTCCTTCAGAACTGCCCACGAAACTCCGCGCCAGTCCGGGCACGGACGGCGCGCACGAAGGAGTCTCGCCCCCCTCGTCCAGTTCTAGGACAGGAGATCGGCAAGGCGTGACGGCCTTGCCCGCCGGAGTCGAAGAGGCGTCGACGGACGCAGCAGAGCGTCAGACCGCCTTTTCGCCCCGCTCGTCGGTGCGGATCCGCACCACTTCTTCCAGGGGCACGACAAAAATCTTTCCATCTCCGATCTTGCCCGTGCGGGCCGCCTTCGCGATGGCGTCGATCGCCTTGCCGGCGACGTCGTCGGAGACCGCGACCTCGAGTTTCACCTTGGGCAGGAAGTCCACCGTGTACTCGCTGCCCCGGTAGATCTCCGTGTGCCCCTTCTGCCGGCCGAAGCCCTTCACCTCGGTCACGGTCATTCCCTCGATGCCCGCGGCCGCGAGGGCTTCCTTCACTTCCTCCAGCTTGAACGGCTTGATGATGGCGATGATGAGTTTCATGGGAACAATAGGTCTGGGACGCGTGGGGAAAGGAGAGGCCCGGGGCCGGGCCGGCGCAAGTTCTAGTTGCGCCGGCGGGGCGTCACTGCGGGGGGACCACCGCGATGTGCAGTTCCCGAAGCTGGCGCGGGGTCACGGGCGTCGGGCTCTGGGCCATCAGGTCCTGCCCCTTCTGGGTCTTTGGGAAGGCGATGACGTCGCGGATGCTGGTGGTGCCGCAAAGCAGCGCGACCATCCGATCCAGCCCGAAGGCGATGCCGCCGTGGGGCGGGGCGCCGAAGGTGAAGGCCTTCAGCATGTAGCCGAAACGGCTCTCCACGACGTCGGCCGGGATCTTCAGCACCTCCTCAAAGACGCGCTTCTGGAGCGCGGGCTGGTGGATGCGGATCGAGCCGCCGCCGAGCTCCACCCCGTTCAGGACGACGTCGTAGTGCTGCCCGCGCACGGCTTTCGGGTTCGTAGCCAGGAGGGCGGCGTCCTCCGGGACGGGCGCGGTGAAGGGATGGTGCGTGGCCACGTAGCGGTTCTCCGCCTCGTCGTAGCTCATCAGGGGGAAGTCGACCACCCAGAGGAACTTCCAGTCATCCGGCCGAATGGTGAGGCGTCCGCGCCGCGCCAACAGTTGAGCCGCTTCCAGCCGAAGCCGACCGAGAATGGCGCAGGCCTTCTCCCAAGGGGCGGCGGCGAAGAAGACGATGTCCCCCTCCGCCAGATTCAGCCGGCGGGTGAGCTCGGCCTTTTCGGCCTCGCTGAAGAACTTCACGATCGGCGACTTCCACTCCCCGCCCTCCACCTTGATGAACGCGAGTCCCTT
>JAIXQE010000028.1 GCA_027485815.1 Opitutaceae bacterium | reverse complement strand
TCGCCCATCAGCAGGGTGAACAGGGCGTCGGCCTTGGCCGCATCCGCGATGTCCACCTTGAGCAGGCGGCGCTTCTCCGGATCCATCGTCGTCTCGAACAGCTGCTTCGGGTTCATTTCCCCGAGGCCCTTGTAGCGCTGGATGCTCAGGCCCTTGCGGCCGAGGGCGCGGATCTGGGCCACGATCTCGAGGGCGCCCCGCAGGGGAGTCCGGGCCTCGGACTTCTGGCCGGCGTTTTCCGTCAGCTGGAAGGCCGGGGTGGCGTCCGGCGTGAAGCGGGTGGCGCCGAGGCCGGCCTCGTCCAGCGCCCGCAGGAGCTTCGCCATCTCGGTGCTCTCGTAGACCTCATGGAGGGTGACGCGCCGGACCGGGCCCGCCGGGCGGGGCGTGGCGCCGAAGGGCGGGGCGGAGCCGCCGGCGTTCTGCTCGGTGAGGTCGGCGTTGAGGTTGTGCGCGGCGAGGAAGGCGGCCCGGGCGTGCTCGTCGGCGAGGAACTGGTGCGACTCGCGGTTGCCCTCGCGGATGCGCGCCATGTAGCGGGGCAGGGCGTGGGTCGCGGGATCGCGGGCGTCGAGGTACTCGCCGAGCGCCGCGCCGTGGCGGGTGACCCCGCCGCCCAGCTTCTCGAGGGCGGCCAGCGCCTCCACGATCCGGTCGACGGCGGCCGGGGTGAAGACGTGCCCGTCGCCGAGGCGGGTGAGGAGGACGTCCTCCGAGCCGAGCTCGAGCAAAATGCGGTTCAGCTGCTCGTCGTTGTCGACGTACTGCTCCCGCTTCTTGCGCTTGATTTTATAGAGGGGCGGCTGGGCGATGTAGACGTAGCCGCGGTCGATCAGCCCCTTCATCTGCCGGTAAAGGAAGGTCAGCAGCAGGGTGCGGATGTGGGAGCCGTCCACGTCGGCGTCGGTCATGATGATGACCTTGTGGTAACGGGCCTTGTCGGCGTTGAACCCGCCCACGGACTCATCGCCCTCGCCGATGCCGGTGCCGACGGCGGTGATGAGGGTCCGGATCTCCTCGTTGGAGAGCACCTTGTCGAGGCGCGCCTTCTCCGTGTTGGTGAGCTTGCCGCGGAGCGGGAGGATGGCCTGGAAGCGGCGGTCGCGGCCCTGCTTGGCGGAGCCGCCGGCGGAGTCGCCCTCGACGATGTACAGTTCGGTCTGCGCCGGGTCCCGCTCCGAGCAGTCGGCGAGCTTGCCGGGGAGGCCGCCGCCGGAGAGGGCGCCCTTGCGGACGGTCTCGCGGGCCTTGCGCGCGGCCTCTCGGGCGCGGGCGGCGTTGAGGGCCTTGTCGATGATCCGCTTGGCCATCGGCGGGTTGGTCTCGAACCCCATCATCAGCCCCTCGTAGCAGGCCGAGCCGACGATGCTCTCCACCTCGGGCGAGAGCAGCTTCACCTTGGTCTGGGACTCGAACTTGGGGTCGCTGTGCTTGATCGAGATCACCGCCGCCAGGCCCTCGCGGACGTCGTCGCCCGTGATCTGCGGGTCCTTGTCCTTGAGCAGGTTGTTGGACTTGGCGAACTGGTTGATCGCGCGGGTGAGCGCGCTGCGGAACCCCGAGAGGTGCGTGCCGCCGTCCGGGTTATGGATCGTGTTGGTGTAGCAGAGGACCTGGTCGCTGTAGGTGTCGTTGTACTGGAACACCACCTCGACGTGGATCTCGGCCTCCTTCTCATCGAGGCGCACGCGCTGTTCCCGCCGGATGGCGAAGGGCTTGGGGTGCAGGGGTGCCTTGCCCTGGTTGAGCTGGCGGACGAATTCCTCGACGCCGTCCTTGTACAGGTAGGTCTCCGGCTTGGGGTCGGCGGGCCGCTCGTCGGTGAACACGATCTCGAGGCCGGAGTTGAGGAACGCCAGCTCGCGCAGGCGCTGGGCGATCCGCGGCGTCTGGAAGACCGTGGTGTCGCGGAAGATCTCCGCGTCGGGCTTGAAGGTGATCAGCGTGCCGGTGCCCTTGGCCTTCCCGATGACGTCGAGCTTCTTCACCGTGCGGCCGCGCTCGAACTTCATGTGGTGGACCTGCCCGCCGCGCGAGACCTCCACCTCGAACCATTCGGAGACGGCGTTGACGCACTTCGCCCCGACGCCGTGGGTGCCGCCCGAGAACTTGTAGCCGCCCTGGCCGTACTTGCCGCCGGAGTGCAGCGTCGTGAGCACCATCTCCACGCCCGGAATCTTGTACTGCGGATGGATGTCCACCGGGATGCCGCGGCCGTTGTCGCGGATGCTGATCGAGCCGTCCACGTGGATGGCCACCTCGATGCGGGTGCAGTGCCCGGCGAGGTGCTCGTCCACCGAGTTGTCGAGCACCTCGGAGACGCAGTGGTGCAACGCGCGCTCGTCCGTGCCGCCGATGTACATCCCGGGCTTCTTGCGCACGGCTTCGAGGCCCTCGAGTTTGCCGAGTTTGGAGGCGTCGTAGGCGTCGCCGGCGGGGAGGTCCGGAGCGGGGCTGGCGGCGGGCAGGTCGGTCATGCTGGGTGGCGCGAAGGGTTAATGGAAAATCGTCGGCGGAGCGGCTCCGGGAGGCGAGGGTTTTCTCGGGGAAAAAGGGGGGCAAAAAGGCCCTTTCCGCCGCGTTTCCCGGGTTCGGGCTGCTGGGTCGCATCCGGGGTAGCCGCCCGTGCCCCGAACTGCCTCCGGGAGGCTGCCGTCGGCGCCCGTCCGCCGGCCGCGCGGGAGACAAGCGTTGACCCGCCCCGGTGGCCGGCCCACGGTGCCCGGCAATGCTTACCCCCGTGTTGCAGGCCCTGTTGGTGCTCCAGGATCGCGACCTGCACCAACGGTCGCTTGCCGCCCAGCTTCGGGCCGTGCCCGAGGATCAGGCCCGCGTCGAACGCCAGGTCGCGGCGGAGAAGGCGGCGATCGAGGTGGCACGGGGTGAACTGAAGGAGCTCGAATCGCGCAAGAAGTTGCTGGAGATCGAGATCAGTTCTTCGGAGGGCAAGGTCGCGCAGTACCGGACGCAGCAGCTTTCGATCCGGAAGAACGACGAGTACCAGGCGATGGGCCAGCAGATCGCGGCCACGCTGGAGGCGATCGGGCGGCTGGAGGAGCAGGAACTGGGCGTGATGTTCGCGATCGACGAGGCCCGGAAGCGGTTCGACGCGGCGGCGGCGGTGCTGCAGGGCAACATTGCCGGCCACGAGGCCCGGTTGGCGGTGCTCCGGGAACGGGCGGCGGCGCTCACGGCGGAGCTCAAGGGCGCTGAGGAGGCGGTGGCGACGGCGCGGACCGGCGTGGAACCCCTGCGGTTGCGGGCCTACGACCGGGTCGCGGCGCGCCAGATGCCCGTGGTGGTGGCCATCCACGGGGGCAAGTGCGGGGGCTGCCACCTCAAGGTTTCGAGCGAGGTCGAGTCCGCCGCGCGCGCGAAGACCCCGGACCCCATCGCCCCGCTCCCGACCTGCGACCAGTGCGGGCGGATCGTGCACTGGGAGAGCTGAGCCCGGCCGGGAGCGCCACGGGCGCTCGGCTCGTTTTGGGCGTGCCTCCGCGGCGGCGCCCGGGCCAGATGGGTTAATGTTGCCCCGCCCCCCTCTGCCCCTCCGCCGCTCGTTCCTGGCGCTGACCGGCCTGCTGCTGGCCCTCGCTCCACTCCTTCCCGCCGCCGCCCCGGAAGGTCCGCCGCGGGTGCTGGTCGTGACCGTCACCACGGGGTTCCGACACTCTTGCATCCCGCTGTCGGAACAGATTCTGGAGCGGATGGCCCGCGAGGATGGGCGGTTCGCGGTCGACTTCGTGCGGCAACCGGAGGGGATGCCGCGCCCGCCCTCGCGCCCGCGGCCCGGCCCGGCGGGGGAGGCGGATCCGGCGCACCAGGAGGCGCTGCGCCGCTTCGCCGAGGAGGAGCGCCGCTACCGCGAGACCTGGATGCCGCGCGTCGAGGAGGCCCTGCGCCCCCTGCACCCCGCGAACCTCGCCCGGTACGCCGCGGTGCTCTTCGCCAGCACCACCGGGGATCTGCCCCTGCCGGACAAGCAGGGTTTCATCGACTGGATCGCCTCCGGCCGCGGGTTCATCGGGGTGCACGCCGCAACCGACACCTTCCACGGCTTCCGGCCGTTCATCGAGATGATCGGCGGGGAGTTCGCGCGCCACGGCCCGCAGGTGCCGGTCGAGGGCCTCAACGACGATCCCAAGCACCCGGCCGGACGTCCGCTGCCGGCCCGCTGGCCGGTGTTTGACGAGATTTACCAGTTCAAATCCCACACCCCGGAGCGCGTGCACAGCCTCCTCCGCTTGGACCGGCTGATCCTCACCGCCGAGGACCTCAAGGCGGGGCGGGCGACCCCAGGGCACTACCCGCTGGCTTGGGCGCGCCGCCACGGCGAGGGCCGGGTCTTCTACACGGCGTTGGGGCACCGCGAGGACCTCTGGGATCCTGGTCGCGAGGAAAAGGGCGGGCGGCGCAATCCGCCCGAGGCCGCGAGGCTTTTCCAGGAACACCTGCGCGGAGGCATCCTCTGGGCGCTCGGCCTGGAAGCGGGCCGCCCGTAAGCGGCGAGTCCGTCCGCGAGTGGGAAATCCGCCCTTCCGGGGTCGGGCCGGCGGAGTTTTCCCGCTGCCCGCGGTCGGGTCGCGTTGCATTCCGCGCTCCACCGGAGGACCGGCGCGGGCCGCGCGCTCATCCGGGCCAGCCAGCGCCCGCGGGCGCCGGCCGGCGTCGCCGCCGCGTTCACAATTCCGTCCGCACCGTGAGCGCGAAGACGCGCGGGGCCTCCCGGAAGGCGCGGCGGTAGAATTGCACGCCGCTCACCGTGTCGAGGTCGAGCTTGGTGGCGTTGATGGTGCGATCGTCGAGGACGTTGGTCACGTTGAGCTGGTAGGTGACCGCGGCCGTATTGGTCCACCGGCCCGCGAAGCCCCGGGTGCGGTATTGCAGGAAGAGATCGCCCACCGAGCGCGGGTTGCCCCAGAGCATGCGGTTGGAGGCGACATCGACGCCCGCGAGGTTGGCGCTTTGGAAGCGCCAGCCGCCGCCGACCGCGAGGCCCTTGAGCTTGCCGGTCGAGAAGGTGTAGCGCGTCCAGAGGTTGGCCTTGTGCGGGCGGTTGCCGTAGCCCCGCTCGTCGGAGAGGCGGCTCGCGGCGAGCAGCGTGTCGGACTCCGCGATCCGCTGACCGACCGTGCCGGTGCCGAAGGCCTGCGCCGCGGTGAACAGCGGCTGGCTGAGGACCGAGGGGCGGCCCGTGCGCTGGACGTAGAGCGCGTCGAGGCTCTTCCAGAGCGCGACGCGGTCGGCCCACCACGGGACAGCCTCGAAGAACGTGTTGGCCACGACGCGGTCCGTGTAGGAGTAGGTGACGCGCATCGTCCAGTTGCGCGTGAGGTTGGCGGTGGCCTCGAACTCGTAGCCCCGGCTGAGCTGGTCGGAGAGGTAGGAGTCGGCGGAGCTGAGGTAGATGGAGGTGAGGTCGCTCACGTTCGAGATCGGGGCGCCCGCGCCGAGGTTGCCGAGGTTGGCCTGGCGGAAATAGTAATCGAACGACGTCATCACGTCGTTGTTCGGATTCACGAACACCGCGGCGCCGCCCTGGATGCGCTCCCCGCGGCTCTTGGAGTCGTAGTGCTTGAGCGAGCCGCTGAGGCGGTTGTCGAGGAAGCTGAAGGCGATGCCGTAGTCGAGGCTCTCGCCCCGGGTGGGCGGCGGCGTGCGATCCTCGGGGAGCGAGGAGCGGTTGCGCTCCTGGAGGCCGACGCCGGTGGCGTAGTTGGCGATGAGCGAGAGGCTGCGCGTGACGTGCAGCACGGCCCCGGCGGTCTTCCGGATCCCGGTCGTCCGGTCCCGGGTGAACCAGTCCCGCCGGAGCGGGGTGAAGGTCGCCTGGTCCGCCGCCGTGGCGAAGCGGAATCTGCCGCTGTCCGGATCGCGCAGGGTGCGGGGGCCGACCGCGCTGATGGCGTCGTCGCGCACGCCGGCGGTGGTGACGAGGCGGCGGTCGAGGAGATAATTCTGCATGACGGCCATGAGGGTGTCGGTCGTGAGGCGGTCGTCGAAGTCGAGGGCGTTGACCGCCACCCAGTCGGTGGTGAGCCGGCCGATGTTCGCGAAGCCTGAGCCGTATGTCTCCAGATTGGTGGGGTTGCCGGGCTGGAAGCCCGAGGTGTAGTCCGCCGCCGGGCCGCCGATCCGGAAGTAGCGGCGCCGGAAGACCTGGTTGGCGGCGTTTTCGGCGGCGGGGTTGTAGGGGCGGCCGGCCCAGACCTCGCGCTGGCGGAGCCGGGAATTGTGGTTGCGGTTGCGCTCGGCCATCACGGCGAGGCGGTGCTGGCCCCCGCGCGCGCCGAAATCGTGGTCGTAGGAGAAGGAGGCGCGGAGCGTCTCGTTGTCGATGGTGCGCTTGAGGCGGAGGAAGTTCTGCTGCGCGTAGTAATGGCCGGTGCCGAGGAAGTACGGGTTGAGGCTGCCGTCGGGCAGCCGGTAGTTGAGATCGGCGGCGATGGTCGGGCTCTGGCCGAGCGTGGTGTCGCTGCGGCGGTGGTTCAGGTTGTAGGCGAGCTCCATGAAGAGCCGGGAGAACCAGCGGTGATTGAGGATCGCCGTGAGGTTGTCGGTGCTCACGCCGGCGAACTCACCCGAGCCGGACGGCGTGACGGAGCCGTAGCGCTCGTAGCGTTCGTCGATGATGGGCTGGTCGGAGTTGAAATTGAAGCGGCTGGCGTTGGTGGAGAGCGTGATCCGGTTGACGGCCGACGAGGCGCCCTCCCAGAGCCGCGCGGGGACGGAAAGGTCGGGGCCGTAGACGAGCACCGTGCGATTGCTGACGTTGCCCGTGCCGGAGGTGGCGGCGACGAGCGCGGTGCCGGAGGCGTTCTCGTACCGCTCGAGTCCCTGGTTCCACCGGATCAGCCCGGCGTCGAGCGCGCTGGCGAAACGCGTGAGGCCGTCCACGTGGTTCCAGTCGCGCCCCGAGACGCCCTCATTGTGTTCGCGCGCGTAGGAGACGCTCAGCTCGGTGTCGCGGCGGAAGCGGTAGTTCGCCGCGAGCGTGATCCCGTTGAAATCCTGGTACTGGTGCGGCTGGGCCGAGCCCTTGCGGTCGTGCACGCCCATGATGCGTAGCCCTAGCTTATCCTTCCACAGCACGCGGTTGATGTCGACGGCCGCGCGCTTCGTGCTCTCGCCGGCGACCTTCAGCTCGAGGTTCGCGGTGTTGCGCGACAGCGACGGCGCGCGCGTGCGGAAATTGAGCACGCCGCCGGGGGCGCCGGTGCCGAAAAGAATGGCGTTGGGCCCGCGGGTCGCGCCGACGCGCTCGACGTTGTAGGTGTTCGACTCGACCGCCGTCTGAAAGCCGTTGATCGAGGTGCCGCCGACCAGGCCGCGCGAGCGGTAGGTCAGCCCCTGATCGCCGAACATGTTCGCCTGGGCGCCGGCTCCGCCCGGCTCGGCGTCCCCCTTGCTGATTTCGGCGCCGATGTCGTAGCGGAGGATCTCCTCCATCGTGGTGGCGCCGATGTCGTCGAGGAAATCCCTCGTGAACACGCTGATGGCGGCGGGCGTGTCGCGCAGCGCGGTGTTGAGGCGGGAGCCGTCGAGGGTGTTGGTGGCCGCATAGCCGGTCTCGGCCTGCGTGCTCACGATGAAGGGCGAGAGCCCGATTGGGGCTTCCCGGGGGGCGCGGGGAGCTTCGGTGGCGGAGACGGCCGAGGCGGCGAGGGCCGTCGCGAAGGAGCAGGCTCGCGTGACGTGACGCATGGGGAGTTGGGGTTTGGCGGCTGACTTCGGCGGCGGGGAATCCCGCTCCGTCGTCGCTCGATCCATGCTGGTGGGCAGGGCGTTGGGCACAACCTAGGAGTTGATCGCCGCGAGCTTGGCGCCCGCCGCAACCCGCCCGAGGCCGCGCGGCTTTTCCCGGAACACCTGCGGGGGCATCCTCTGGGTGCCCGGCCTGGCCGCGGGCCGCCCGTAAGTGGCGAGTCCGTCCGCGACGGGCCGATCAGGCGGGATCGCGGCGGAAGGCGGCCGCATCCTCGAGCCGGAGCCCGGGCACCTGGCGAAATTCGGCCGGGTTGAGCGTGACCAGCCCGTAATCCAGCTGCAGGGCCGTTGCTGCGATCTGCAGGTCGTGCGGTCCGATCCTCCGGCCGAGGCGCTCGAGTTCCGCCCACAGG
>JAIXQE010000144.1 GCA_027485815.1 Opitutaceae bacterium | reverse complement strand
TACTTCGTGACGCCGGAATTCCCCCGCGGGGTCCATTCGGCCAACCGGGATCCGCGGACCGGGACCGAGTTTCGCGGCAAGAAGGGTCAGCTGTACGAGGGCGGCCTGCGCGTCCCGGTCGCCGCCCGCTGGCCGGGCCGCATCGCGCCGGGCCGCGTGAGCAACCATCTTTGGTATTTCCCGGACGTGCTCCCAACCATCGCTGAACTCTGCGGTGCCCAATTGCCGGCTGATAGCGATGGACTGAGCCTGGTCCCTGAGCTCCTGGGCGAGCCGGCCGCGGGTCGCCCGCAGGCCAAGCACAAGTACCTCTATTGGGAGTTCGTGGGCCAAGTGGCGGTGCGCGAAGGCAACTGGAAGGCGATCCAGCCCAAGGCCGGGGCCCCGTGGGAGCTGTACGACCTCGCGCGGGACGTCAGCGAGCGCCAGGACTTGGCGGCGCGGCATCCGGACGTGCTCGCCCGGCTCCAGGGGTATGCGCGGGAGGCGCACACCCCGGTGGTGGAAGGCACTTTCGCAACCACGGACCTGCATGAGCGCGACCGCGCCGCCAAGTTCGGGGGCAACCCGCCGCCGGCGAAGGCCAAGGCGCGCAAGAAGGGCCAGTAGGGCGGTGGTCTCGGTTGTCGGTGGGCGGTGGTCGGTGGGCGGTGGACGGTCGGCGGGGTGTGGTCAGGACAAGGGTAACAGTTCAGTGTCAGGACTTGGGTAACACCCGGGGCGCTGCAGCACGCTGACGGCCCCAAACTCTGGGCTGCACTTGGGATCCGCCTTGTTGCCGGCCCGCAGGGCGTCTATCCCCCGTTTATGCCGACCCCTCACCCCGCCGGCCGCGTTGCCGGCTTTTGCGCGCTCGCCCTGACCCTCGCCGCCACGGCGCCCCTGCCCGCCCAAGTCGCCCCGGGCGCCCCGTCCCGCGAACCCGCGCCCGCCGTCGTCGAACTCAGCCCCTTCGAGGTCAACACCAGCCGCGACGTGGGCTACGCGGCCGAGAACACCCTCGCGGGTAGCCGCTTGAACGCCCGCCTCCGCGACACCGCCGGCTCGGTGTCGGTGTTCACCAAGGAGTTCCTCGACGACCTCGCCATCACCGATCTGCAGGGCGTCCTCGATTACACGATGAACTCGGAACTGGACACCAATGCCTGGCAGGCGGGCAACGGCCAGAACCCGACCATCAGCGGGGAAAACCTGCTCACCCGCACGACCGTCCGCGGCCTCGCCGCCAGCCAGGGGATGGACTACTTCATGAGCATCACGAATATGGACCCCTACCGCGTGGGCCGATTCGAGGACACCCGCGGGCCCAACAGCATCCTCTTCGGCGTCGGCGCGCCCGGCGGCCTGCTCAACCAAACTTCCAAGACCGCCTCCCTCGCCCGCCACTCCGGCACCCTGCGCCACGGTGCGGGCTCGTGGAGCCGCAGCCGCACCGAATTTGATCTCAACCGGGTGCTGATCCGCGACCGCCTCGCCCTCTCGGTCGCCGCGGTGCACCAGGAGAACGGCGGCTGGCGGCAGTTCGATTTTCAGGACAAGGACCGGGCCTTCGCGGCGGTGCTCGTCCGCCCCGTCCGCAGCCTGACGCTCCAGGCCATGGGCGAGAAGGGCCAGGATTCCGGCGGGGTGCAGAAAACGATGCCGCCGATGGACGAGTTCCTGGCCTGGTACGACAACCGGGTGGCGCGGGGCGTGGACGCGGTGACGGTGGCCCCGACCAGTGCGGCCCCGACCGCGGCGATGATCGCCTCCGGCATCGTGAACCGCAACGGCACCGCCGGCGGGCTGAACCGCCGGGCGACCTTCATCGAGAACAACGGGGTGATCTTCGATGCGATCGGGACCTACCTTTCCGGCAGCTACAACCTCGCGGGCGTGCGGGCGCCGGACGGCACCCCGGGCGTCGCCAGTTCCTCGCTGGTGATCAACGACCCGAAGTTCTACCCGCGCTGGGCCAATGCGACCGGCGCCGGCTCCCGCCGCGTGCAGGACCTCCACAACTACACCCTGATCGCGGACTGGCAGGTGAACCGCGCCCTCACCGTGAACGTGGCCCGGCATTACCAATGGACCCTGCTCACCACGCGCACCCTCGTGGGCAACGATCCGGTGATCCGCGGCGAGCCGAACCGTACGCTCGGCCTCAACGGCCCCGCCAACCCCTACGCGGGCCGGCTCTACGTCGACGGCAACTGGCGCGGCAACCTCCACGAGGGCGATTTCCGCGAGACGCGCGTCTCCGCGACCTATGCGTTGATCCCGCGCTGGAAATGGCTCGGCCGCCACCGTCTGGCCGGCGCGTGGGCGGAGTCCCGCCAGACGGATATCAACGAGCTCTCCTGGCTCTCGCTCGCGGGCAGTCCCTTCAACCCCCAGGCCAGCAACGCGAACAACCGCGTCGCGGCGCGGTACTATTTCACCGAGGGAGATGTCGGCACCTACCGGGCGGGCGACTGGCGGGCGTTGCCGGCCAAGTTCACCTTCGGGGGCCGCGACTATGGCCTGGTCTTCGCCAACGATGCGGCGGGCGCCAACAACAGCGGGATGCAGCAGGACAACCGTTCCCTGCTCGGCGTGGCCCAGAGCTCGTTCTGGCGCGACCGGCTCGTGACCACCGTGGGCTACCGCGAGGACGAGGTGGCCGTGACCCAGTTCGGTTACTATGTGGATCCGGCGGTGGGCGACCGGCCGGACCGCGACCCCGCCAAGGCGACCGTGACCCGCGTGAAGGCGCGGACGGAGTCCACCGGCCTCGTGTTCCACGCCACCGAGTGGTTGTCGTTCATCGCGAATCGTTCCTCGAACACCGGTGTGCCCCCGCTGGCGCGCACCGTCTTCCCATTGGGCCAGCTGGCGCCGCTGTCGCGGGGCAAGGGGGCGGACTATGGGATCGGCCTCGACCTGCTGGAGGGCCGCGTGAGCGCGCGCCTCGTGTACTTCACGGCGGAAGAGAAGGGCCGCATCACCAGCACGGGCCTGGGCGGCGCGCCGGCGCGGAACCAGCGCGTGCTGGACGCCTATGCGACGGTGCTGGTCGGCGCGGGTCGTCCGTTCAGTACGGCGCAATGGGCGGAGCTTTACCGGGCATATACCCCGCCGGCGAACGCG
The DNA here is from genome assembly GCA_027485815.1 of Opitutaceae bacterium. GTDB lineage: Bacteria > Verrucomicrobiota > Verrucomicrobiia > Opitutales > Opitutaceae > ER46. The sequence continues at coordinate 710 of JAIXQE010000144.1, read as the reverse complement.
ATTTCCTCAGACTTCGTGTCCGAGGGCTACGAGTTCCGCCTGACGACCAACCTGCGACCGGGCTGGCGGCTGGTCTTGAACTATTCCTACACCGACTCCGGTCGGACGAACCTCGCGAACGAGATGGCGGACTGGTACGGCCTGCGGCGGGCGGAGGGCGTGCTCGTGCGGCAGGGCGTGGCCCAGGACGCCCTCGGCCGGTACGTGGCGGATCCGGCGGCGTTCGCGCCCGGGGGCACCGTTGCCAAGTGGTTGGAGCTGGGAGCGCTCGCCCCGGGGGCCAATCCTTCGGTGCTGACCACCACCACGACGGGCACCACCGTCGCACAGGAGATCTACGACCTGATCCGCACCCTGAACGACGAGAAGGAGCTGCAGGAGAAGCGGTGGGGCGTGCGGCCGCACAAGATCAGCTTCTTCAGCGCGTATGATTTCCGGGAGGGGCGCCTGAAGGGCTTCACCGTCGGCGGTGGCTGGCGCTGGCGGAGTGCGAACGTCATCGGCTCCGATGCGCGGGGCCGGGAGATCACCGGCAAGGAGATCGCGGCGGCGGACGCGATGCTGGGGTACAACACGCGGCTGGGCCGCCTGCCGGGGCGCTTCCGGTTCCAGCTCAACGTCGCGAACCTGTTCGATCAGGACGAGATCATCCCCGTGCGGCTCGCGACGGGCGCTGGGGCGCCGGATGGGTTCAACCTGCCCGGGGGCCG
>JAIXQE010000074.1 GCA_027485815.1 Opitutaceae bacterium | reverse complement strand
GCCGGAATGCGTCCGGGCCAACGCGCGAGGAACGGCACCCGCGTGCCCCCCTCGTACAGGCTGCCCTTCCCGCTGCGCAGCGGCGCGTTGTCGGTGACGTCCTCCCGCGCCTTCGTGATCCCCTCCCGGACGTAACCGCCCACGCCGCCGTTGTCGCTGGCGAAGATCAGCAGCGTGTTTTCCGCCAGCCCCAGTTCGTCGAGGACCGCCATCACGCGGCCGACGCTCTCGTCGACGCTCGCGATCATCGCGGCGTAGACCGGATTGCCGTGGCCGCCCGCGGCCGGCTTGGCGCGGAAGCGCTCGATCAGCTCCGGCTTGGCCTGATGGGGCGAATGCACGCCGAAGTGCGGCAGGTAGAGGAAGAAGGGGCGGTCACGGTGCCGCCGGATGAAATCCACCGCGCGGTCCGTCAGGAAGTCGGCGAGGTACTGGCCCTTCGGGTAGGGCGTCTCCGGCTCGGTTTCGAAGTCGAAGTGCCGGCCGTTCGAGACGATGGCCTCGTCGAAGCCGCGCCGGCCCGGCAGGTATTCGCCCCGCTGTCCGAGGTGCCATTTGCCGAACATCGCCGTGGCGTAGCCGGCCGCCTTGAGCACCTGGGGCAGCAGGACGCGGTCGAGCGGCAGGTTGGTGACGTTGTCGACGGGACGCAGCGGGCGCGAGGACCAGTCGAAGCGGTCGATCCCGCCCACCGTGTAGATGCCGGTGCGCGGCGCGTACTGGCCGGTCATCAGCGCGGCCCGGGTGGGGGCGCAATTCTGGTGGTGGTGGTGGTTCATCAGCCGCGTCCCCTGCGCAGCGAGGCGGTCGAGGTGCGGGGTCTCGTAATACCTGCTCCCCTGCACGCCGAGATCGGTGTAGCCGAGGTCGTCCGCGAGGATGAAGACGAGGTTCGGCCGGGCGGGGCCCACGGCGGCGGGCGCGGGCAGGGCGGCCAGCAGGAGCAGGAGCGGGGCGAGGGGGCGCATCGGCGATTGCCAGAGAAGCCTGCCCGAAACGGAGGGCGAGCCGGAAGTGGCCGGCTTCCCCCACGATTTGGGCGCGCTTTTGGTTTGGCGCCGGCGGGGCGCGCGCCTTCATCGCGGCCGATGGCGATGCGCTTCACGATCCTCGGCAGCGGCAGCGCGGGCAACGCGGCGCTGCTCGTGACCGCGGAGGCGCGCGTGCTGATCGACGCCGGGTTCTCGGCCCGCCGCCTCGGGCAGCTGCTCGCCGCCCAGGGAGAATCCCTTGAGCGCGTCGACGCCGTCTTCCTGACCCACGAGCACGGCGACCACGCGGGGGGGCTCGACGGCCTGCGGCGGCATCCGCACCTGCAGGTATTCGCCAACCACGCCACCAGCCGCGCCGTGCAGGCGGGACTCTCCTGGGCCGCCGGCTGGCAGCTGTTCGAGACCGGCAGCCGCTTCCGCTACCGCGACCTCGAGGTCGAGACCTTCGCCGTGCCGCACGACGCCCAGGATCCGGTCGCGTTCCGCTTCACCCACGGGCGCGCGGACGATCCGGCCGCCCCGCCGCGGACCCTCGCCTGGCTCACCGACCTCGGCCACGCGCCCCTCAACCTGCGCCAGTGCCTCCGCGACTGCGACGCCGTGGTCGTCGAGTCCAACCATTGCCCGCACCTGCTGCAGGCGGACCCCCGCCGACCCTGGGCCCTCAAGCAGCGCATCTCCGGCCGCCACGGCCACCTCTCCAACGACGCGGTGCGCGAACTCCTCGCCGACGTCGCCAGCCCCCGGTGGCGGCACGTGTTCCTCACCCACCTCTCCCGCGACTGCAACACGCCCGCCGCGGTGGAGGCCGCTCTCGCCGACGTGCGCGCCACGCTCCCCGCCTGCGCGTTCGCCGTCGTCCCGCCGGGCGTGACCACTCCGTGGTGCGACCTCGGCTGAGCCGCCCCGCCGGAGCCGGGCTTGCCCCGCGCCCCCCGCCACCCACGATCCCGCCCCGATGACCACGCCCTTCCGCCACACGAAGATCATCGCCACGCTCGGACCCGCCACCGAGGGCGAGGCGATGCTCGGCCGCCTCCTCGACGCCGGGGTCGACGTCCTGCGGCTGAACATGGCCCACGCCACCCACGACTGGACCCGCGCCATCATCCGGCGTATCCGCGCGGTCAGCGCCCGCCAGGGACGCGAGGTCGCCGTGATGATGGACATCAAGGGCCCGGAGATCCGCACCGGCACGCTCCCCGCCCCGCTCAACCTGCGCGAAGGCGACGCGATTGATCTGGTGGTGGATCCCGCCGCCCCCGCCCGCGCGGGCGTGCCCGCCGTGCCCGTCAACTACCCGGGCCTCGTCCACGACGTGCCCGTCGGCGCCGTCGTGCTGGTGGACAACGGCCTCCTGCGCTTCGAGGTCGAGGCCAAGGACTCCGCACGGCTGTCCTGCCGGACGCTCCTCGCGGGCGAACTGGGCTCGCGCCGCCACATCAACCTGCCCGGGGTCCGCGTCTCGCTGCCGTCCTTCACCGAGAAGGACCGCGCGGACACGCTGGTCGGGATCGAGGAGGGGATCGACTTCCTGGCGCTATCCTTCGTCCGCGCGGCGGAGGACCTCGAGACGCTGCGGCGCTTCCTGGAGGAGCACCGCTCGCGGGCGCGGATCATCGCGAAGATCGAGGACCAGTCCGCCATCACCAACCTGGAGGCCATCATCGAGGCGTCCGACGGCCTGATGGTCGCGCGCGGCGACCTCGGGATCGAGTGCCCCTTCGAGGAACTGCCCGTCATCCAGCGGCGCGCGGTGCGGGCCTGCCTCGCGCGCGGCCGGCCCGTGATCGTCGCGACGCACATGCTGGAGTCGATGATCACCCAGCCGGTCCCGACCCGCGCCGAGATCACCGACGTCGCCCACGCGGTCTTCGAGCAGGCGGATGCGGTGATGCTCTCGGGTGAGACGACGGTGGGCCGCTACCCGGTTGAATGCGTGCGGATGCTGGACGGGATCGCGCGGCGGATCGAGCGGGAGACGGCCGGCGAGGAGGGCGTCGGCGCGGCCTTCACCGGCGAACGGATGAAGATCCTCCACGCCGCCGTCACCCTCGCCCGCCAGATTCCCGGCGCGCGGCTCGTCGCCTTCACCCGCCACGGCTTCATGGCGCAGGGCCTGGCCGCGCTCCGCCCCGGCGCCGCCCCGATCCTCATCTTCACCCCCGTCCCCGGGCTGCTGCGCCAGCTCCGGCTGCTGCGCGGCGTCGAACCGATCCTCCTCGAGCTGAGCGCGGATCCCAACGACACGGTGACGCGCGCCCTCGCCCTCCTGCGCCGCAGCGGCCGCGCCGCCTCGGGCGACAAGCTGGTGATCGCCACGGACATCGTGGCCGAGGATCGCCGCGTCGACAGCGTGCAGCTGCGCACGCTGGCCTGAGCGTCAGTCCCGCCGCAGCCAGCGGGCGAGGCTGACCCGCAGGGCCGCGCGCGCCCGCTCGAGCCGTCGTTCCACCGCCTTGGGCGTGGTGCCCGCGGCCGCGGCGATCTCCGCCTGGGCCAGGCCCTCGTACTCGAACAGCACCAGCGCCTCCCGCTGCTCCAACGGCAGCGCCGCGACCGCCGCGCGGACCGCCTCCGCGCGCTCCCGCGCCTCCAGCGCCCCGCCCCCGTCCGCCCCTGCCGCCGGCGGCAGGGGCGTCCAGTCCTCGAGGGCGACCAGCGGCCGGCGACGCCACCAGCGCAGGCGGTTGCGCGCGAGGTTGAGGGCCAGGGACAGCATCCACGGGCGGAACTCCGCCCCGGCCCGGAAACGATTCCGCTGCTGCCACAGCCGCACAAAGGCCTCCTGCGCGAGTTCCTCCGCCTCCGCGGCGTTGCCCACCAGGCGGCCGATCACGGCCTTCACCGGGCGTTCCCACCGCTCCATCAGCCGCCCCAGCGCCGCCTCGTCCCCCTCCCGCACCCGCGCCATCAGTTCCCGGTCGAGGACCGCGGCCTCCGCGGCGTGATTCGCACGCGCTTCCGGTCCGGGTGGTGGTTCCGCCGGACTCACGGCGCCAGCCGCACGCTCGGCGCTCCCTGATGACTGTGTCCGCGGATCCGGGGCAGCACGAGGGCGAGGTAGCGTTCGCCCTGCGCGGGCTCCATCCGCGCGGCGACCTGCCGGAAATGGGCCGTCATCGCGACCACGCAGTGCTCCTCCAGCGCCGCGATCTCCGCCGCGGGCGCGGCCCGCTCGCGCGCCGCGACGATGGCCGCGCAGTGCGCGCTGCACTCGATGCTGAACTCGTCGTGCAGGCGCCGCACCGCCGCGAACCGTTCCGCATCCAGGGCAAACTCCACCCGCAGCCATTCCAGGGCATCGCCCTGCCGCGCCGCCACGCGCAGGGCCCGGTCCCCGCTGGCGAGGAAGGCGACGCCGAACGCCCCCGCGGCCACGACGGCCGCCAGCAGCAGGGTTAGGAATACGTTCCGGGTCACGGCCATCGTCCGCCTCAGCGGGCCGGCACCATCAGCCGGGCGTCCAGCGCCGCCACGTAGGCCGACGCGAGGCGCGCCCGGTCCTCATCCGCCCGGGCGCGCGCGCGGTCGTGCCCGCCCAGCGCGCCGCCCACCCCGGCCAGCGCGAGGGCGCCCACCACCAGCGCTGCGCGCCGGCGGACGAACGCGGCCCACGTCGCGCCGGCGGCACTCCCGCCCAGGCGTTCCCGCACGGTGCGGCGGAACCGGGGATCCGGCAGAGGCTCGACGCGCCAGGCCACGAGCAGCGAAGGCAGGGGATCGGGGGAGGAAGGCATACGATTGCCCACCTTAACCCGCGGACCGCGAAATCCCCCGCGTCCGTGCGCCGGCGGGCCCAAAAAGGCGCGGGGGATTTCCGAAACCGGGGTGTAAGGACGGACGACCATGACCACCAAATCCATCCCCGCCCTCCTCGCGAGCCTGCTTTTGACCGCCGGCGCCCTCCCCGCCGCCGCCGCCAAGACGGACGCCGAGATCATCGCCGCCGCCCGCAAGACCTATCCCCTCAAGACGTGCCTCGTCTCCAACGAGCCCCTCGGCAGCATGGGCGAGGCAGCCGGCTACATCCACCGCGCCGCAGGCCAGCCCGACCGGGTGGTGTTCTTCTGCTGTGAGGGCTGCGGCGACGACTTCAAGGCCAGCCCCGCCAAATTCCTCGCCAAGGTCGACGCGGCCGCCGCGGGCAAGGCCGGCAAGAAGCAATAACGATGCGCTGCCGGGCCGCCCTCGCGCTCACGCTGGCCCTCGCCGGGCCCGCGCGGGCGGCCGCCGGCCCGGACTTCACGGCCTCCTTGGCTGGCGCACCCGCGCTGGCCGCCGCGCGCCACCGACTCGACGCGGCCCAGCTCCGCGCCGGCACCCGCGGTCGGCTCGCGGACCTTGAACTGGAGGCGATGGGCACCTCGCTCCGGGACCCGGGGCTGGGCGGCCGCCGCGAGGCGTACGAGCTGACGCTCCGCCAGCCCCTGCCCCGCCCCGGGGAACGCGCCTCCGACCGCACCCTCGGGGCGACCGCGACGCGGATGGCCGAGGCCGAATTGGCCGTCACCGCGGCGGACCTTGCCGCCACGGTCGCCGGCCTCCTCGCGGAGGCCCTCGCCGCCCGCGAACGCTCCGCCGTGAACCTCGGGCAGGCCGCCCGCCTCGACGCCGCCCTCGGGGGCCTCGAGGCGCGGCTCGCTGCCGGTGGAACCGCCGGCCTGGCGGAGCGGCTCGCGCTCCAGTCGCGCCGCACCGCCCTGCGCCTCGCGGCGGCGGAGGACGCGCGCGCGGCCGCGGACGCCGAGGCGGAAGCCCGCACCCGCCTCGGCCTCGCCCCGGAAGCCCCGCTGCCCGCCTTCGCGGCGCCGGATCCGGCCTCGATCCAGCCCGCCCAGACCGCGGCCGCCGCCGTCGCCCGGGCCCGCGCCGCGGACGCGGAGGCGGCCGCCCGGTTCGCCCGCACCAGCACCGCGCCGGCCACGGCCGTCGGCCTCCGGCTGGAACGGGAACGCATGGGCACCGGCTTCCTCAACGGAGTCGGCCTCGTGTTCTCCACCGACCTGCCCGCCCGCCGAGGCGAGACCGCCCGCGCCGAGGCCCGCGCCGCCACCGCCGAACGCCAGGCGGCGCTGGCCGAGGAAGACGTCAGCCGGCGGCAGGCTCGCGCCGACCTCGACCACGCGACCCGCGCCGCCGCCTTCGCGGACGAAACCCGCCGGCTCGCGGCGGAAATCACCGGCCGGCTCGAGGCGGAACACGAGGCGGTCAACCGCGCCTTCGCCGCCGCCCGCCCGGGCCAGGACTCCGCCCTGCTCCACGCCCTCGACATCCTGGAGCGCACGACCGCCGCCCGCCTCCAGGTGATCGCCGCTGAGGCCGCCCTGCGCACCCGCCAGGCCGCCCTCTGGCGCCATGCGTCACCCGCCGAACTTCTCGCCGCGCTCACCCGCGGCCCCGCCCCCTGATGCGCCCCGTCCTCCTCTTCCTCGCCTGCTTCGTCGCCGGCGCGACCGCCACGCTCGCGCTGCGCACCGCGCGCCACCAGCCGCACCCCGTCCTGCCGCCGTCGCCGGCCCTTCCCGCCCCGGCCCCATCCGGCACCAGCGCGGCCGTGCCCCCCGCGCCCGGCGCCCCGGTCAACACCACCTGCGCGATCTGCGGGATGCCGGTCGACCCCAAGCTCCCGACCGCCACCTACCAGGGGAAGACGATCGGCTTCGGCTGCCGGATGTGCCCCCCGAAATTTCAGGCCGAGCCCGACCGCTACGGCCCCGCCTTCCTCGGGGCCGCGCGCCCCACCCCCTGAGCGATGCGCTGGACCACCCTCCTCCCCGCCGCCGCGGGCCTCGCCGCCGGCGCCCTGCTCCTCGCCCTGCTGCCGGAGACCGTCCTCTTCGCGCCCACGTCGTCTCACGCCGAAGCCACCGGCACCGGTACCCGCTACGCCTGCCCGATGATGGACTTCATCGGCCGGCGCCCCGGCGACTGCCCGGTTTGCGGGATGCGGATGTCCCCGGTCGAGGCCGGGGAACTGAACCGCGAACAGCAATCCCGGATGGGATTGGAACTGGTCCGCGTCACCGAGGGCCCCGCGACCGCCGTCATCCGGGCCCACGGCATCTCCCGCTACGATGAGCGCACGTTCCAGGCTGTGGTGCCCCGCGTCGCGGGCCGCGTCGTCCGCCGCCATCCCGCCGCGCTGCACCCGGGCACGGTCGTCCAGGCCGGCGATCCGGTGATCGACCTGTTCAGCCCCGAGGTGTTCGCCGCACAGGGTGAGCTCGCCGCCGCCCTGAAGCTCGCCGACGCCCACGCGATCCACGCCCTCGTGGAACGTTTCCTCCGCTGGCAACTGCCCGCAGTCGCGCAGGCCGTCATCGCCGGCGGCGCGCCCGTGGATACCGTGACGCTCGCCTCGCCCTACGGCGGGGTGGTGCTGCCCGGCGCAACGGGGGGCACGGGGTTGCCCGAGGTGGGCACCGAGCTCGCGGCGGACGCGGTGCTGCTGCGCCTGGCGGACCCCGCAGCGCGCATCCTCGTCCTCCAGGTGACCGAGACGCGGGCCCGCTGGCTGCGGACCGGCCAGGCGGTCACGCTCGCGCGCGAGGACGGGACCGAACCCGCGCCGCCCGCGGCCGAGGTCGCGTGGATCTCGCCCGCGCTCCACCCGGAGCTGCGCACCCGCGAGGTGCACCTGCACGTGCGGGCCGAAGGCGATCAGCTTCCGCCGGGCAGCGTCGCCGAGGCCCGCCTCAACGCCACCCTCGCCCCGGACCTCACGCCCGCGGATCCGGCCCGCGCCGCCGACGCCGGCCGGTTCCCGCTCGTCCCGCGGTCCGCGATCCTCTCCACGGGTGTGCGCCACGTCGCCTGGCGCGTCGCCGCGCGCCTGCCCGACGGAAGGATCCGCCTCGAGCTCGCGCCCGTGGCGCTCGGACCGCGGCTGGAGGCGGCGGACGGAGGCGACCTCTACGTGGTGCGCCATGGGCTGCGGCCCGGGGACGAGGTGGCCGCGCGCGGCGCCTTCCTCATCGACAGCCAGGCGCAATTGGCCGGCCAGCCCAGCCTGCTCTTCCCGACGGGCCAGCCGGCCCCCGGAACCGCGTCCGCGCCCTGAACCGTCCCCGGCCCCCGCGGCTACCCGATGCTCGCCACCGTCATCCGCCATCCCTTCCTGACGCTCGGCGCGGCCCTCGCACTCGCCTGCGCCGGACTCTGGGCGTGGCGCGGGATCCCGGTGGACGCCATCCCGGACCTGAGCGACAATCAGGTCATCGTCTGGGCGGAATGGCCCGGTCAGAGTCCGGAGGACGTCGAGCGGCAGGTGACCTCGCGGTTGACCCGGGAACTGCAGGGCCTGCCGGGAATCGTGACCGTGCGCGGCCTTTCGCTCTACGGCGCCGGCTACGTGTACCTCATCTTCGAGGAAAGGCGGGACCTCTACGCCTGCCGCAACCGCGTGCTCGAGCGTCTCGGCCAGCTGGGCAACCTGCTGCCGCCGGGCGTCGCCCCGAAGCTGGGGCCCGACGCCACCGCGATGGGGCAAGTTTACGCCTTCACCCTGCAGGGGCCCCGGGACGTGGAGGCGCGACGCCGGGTGCTCGACCACCTCGTGACCCCGGCGCTGCGGGGGGTGCCGGGCGTGGCCGAGGTCGCCCCGGCCGGCGGCGTCGTGCGCGAATTCCAGGTGGACTTCGATCCCGCGCGCCTCGCCGCCCGGGGAATGACCGCGGAGGATCTCCTCGCGGCGCTGGCGGGAGCCGGCCGGGACACCGGCCTGATGAGCGTGGAGCGCGCCGGGGTGGAGACGATGCTGCGCGGCGCGGGGTTCCTCCGGACGGAGCGCGAAATCGAGGATCTCCTGGTGCGCGCCGACCCGGCCACCGGCGCCAGCCTGCGCCTCGGCGACCTCGCGCGCGTGACGCTGGGCAGCCAGGTCCGCCAGGGCCTCCTCGCCGACGCGGAGCAGGAGCACGTGGGCGCGATCGTCGCCCTGCGGGTCGGCGCGGATCCCCGGACCGTGATCGGAGCGGTCAAGCGCCGCCTGCACGAGCTGGCGCCGGCGCTGGCCGCCGAGCGGCTCGCGGTCCGTCCGTTCTACGACCGGACGCCGCTGATCCGGGAGACCACCGCGACGCTGACGGACACCCTGATCGAGGCGGTGGTCACGACGGTGGTGGTCGTGGTCGCGTTCCTGCTCCACGCCCGGGCGAGCCTCGCGGTGGCGGTGAGCCTGCCGCTCGGGATGCTGTTCACCTTCGGGGTGATGACGGCGGCGGGGGTGGGCGCGAACATCATGAGCCTCGCGGGCATCGCGATCGCGGTCGGCGTGATGGTCGATTTCGGGATCATCGTCACCGAGAACATCACCCAGCACCTCGTCGACCTGCAGGAACGTTGCCGGCGGGAAGGGCGGGAGATGCCGCGGTCGCCCTTCGATCCGGAGGTCACGGAGGCCGTCATCGCCGGGGCGCGGGAGGTGGCGCGCCCGCTGCTGACGGCCGCGGCCACCACCGTGATCGGCTTCCTGCCCGTGTTCGCGCTCGAGGATCAGGCGGGGCGCCTGTTCGAGCCGCTGGCTTTGACCAAGTCGCTCGCGATCAGCGGCGCGGTGCTCGCGGGCGTGCTGGTGGTACCAGTCCTGTGCCGCCTGCTGCTCCCGCCCTGGCAGGTGCGGCGCCCGGTGCTGCTCGTGGTCGCCGGGCTGGCGGGCGGCGCGGCCGGCGGTTGGTTCCTGCGGGACGGCTGGCGCCTGCCGCTCGAGCACGGGCGGTGGGCCGTGACCGTGCCGGGCTGGCTCTTCGGCCCGGTCTTCGGGGGACTGGTGGCGGCACTGGTTTGGCGGCTGGGTCGCGAGCGGCTGGTCCACTACGAGGCGAATCCGGCGAGCCGCGCGATCCACACGGCCTACGAGTGGGCCTACGCCCGGCTCCAGGGCCGCCGCGGGCTCTTTACCGCCGGGCTGGTGGCGCTCGCCGGCGCCGGGTACCTCGCGGGGCTGGGATGGCCGGTCCTGCGGTGGCCCGTGGAGAAGGTCTTCTCCGCCGCCGGCGGCGACTTGTCGCTCACCACCCTGGACCGGACCCTGAGCCGATGGTTTCCCGGGGTGGGCTCCAGCTTCCTGCCCCCGCTCGACGAGGGCAGCCTCCTCTTCATGCCCTCGCTGCCGGCCGCCGCCGGCCTGGGCGAGACGCAGCGCGTGATGCTCGCGCAAAACCGCCAGATCACGGCCATCCCCGAGGTGGCCGGCGTGATGGGCAAGCTGGGAAGGGCCGAGACCGCCCTCGACCCCGCGCCGCTCGGGATGATCGAGACCGTGGTGGTGCTGCGCCCCTACGCGGAGTGGCCCCGGCACGAGTTCACCCGCCCGGACGGCACCAGAGAGCTGCGCCCCCGGACGCTCACCGAGGTCCGCGCCGCGCTCGCCGCCACCTCCGACCTGCCGGGCGTGGCCCCCAGCTGGCTCCAACCCATTGAGACGCGGGTCGTGATGCTCTCGACCGGGATCCGCTCCCTGTTGGCGCTGCAGGTGCTGGGCGAGGACGGCGAGGCCCTGGAACGCTTCGCCACCCAGGCCGAGGCGTTGATCGCCGGGGTGCCCGGCGCGACCGACGTCCAGGTCCAGCGCGAGGGCGGCAAACCCTACGTCGAGCTACGCCTGGACCCGGCGAAGCTCGCCCGCGTCGGCGTCAGCCGTGAGGCCGCCCTGCGCGCCGCCGAGGCAGCCCTGGGCGGCCTGCCCGGCGCCATCACCGTCGACGGGGCCCTGCGCTACCCGGTGCGGGTGCGGCACGACCGCGAACGGCGCGACGATCCCGACGAACTCGCCGACGTGCGCGTCCCGCTGCCCGGCGGCCGCGGTGCCATCCCGCTCGCGCACCTCCTCGCCGCCCCCGAAATCCTCACCCTGTCCACGCCCGACCCCGCCGCGCTGCTCCGCGCGCTGCCCCTCGCGCGCCAGCGCGCCTTCACGCCGCTGGACGGCGGCCGCGCGGAGCTCGTCGTTCCCGCCGGCGAGGATCCGGGCCTTCCGGCCGGGGTGCCCGTCACGATCCTCGGACGTCGGCCGGACCCCGCCGGCTTCACCAGCGTCGTGGGCCCGATGGCGATCCGCTCGGAGGGCGGCCGCCGCACCCAGTACGTGATGCTCAACGTGAGCGGACGGGGCGAGGTGGACGTGGTCCGCGACGCCGACGCGCGGCTGCGCGCGGCCCTGGCCGAGGGGCGGCTCACCCTGCCCCCGGGCGCGACCTACCGCTGGGTCGGGCGCTACGAGCAGAAGCTCAAGGCCGACGCCGCGCTGCGCGGCATCATCGCCGTCTCGTTCGGCGTGATGATCCTCCTGATCTACGCCGGCACCCGGTCGTGGCTGATCACCGCGATCATCATCGTCTGCAACGCGGGCGTCACTACCGCCGGGGGTTTCTTCCTGGTGTGGCTCTGGGGAGCCGAGATGACGACCGCCGTGGCCATCGGCTTCCTCGTCCTCCTCGGCGTGATGTTCAACGACGGGATCCTGCTCGGCACCTACCTCCAGGAACAGTTCCGGACGCCCCCGCGGGACGTCGCCGAGGTGCGCCGCCGGGTGCTGCTCGCCGGACTGCGGCGGCGCCGCCCCGCCGTGATGACCAACGCGACAACCCTGCTGTCGCTCATCCCCGTGCTCTGGTCGACCGGCCGGGGCTCCGAGTTGATGCAGCCGATGGTCCTCCCGGTCGTCGGGGGGATGATCTTCGACCTCGTGTCCCTGTTCTCGGTCCCCCTTTATTTCTCCTGGTACTGGGAACGCCGGCTCGCCCGCGCCACCCCGGCGCCGGCCGCCGCCCCCGTCCCGGCGCCCTGATCGGCCCGGACGGGACCTTGCCCGTGACCGCCCTTCCCTCCCCCGCCGAGCCCGTCCACATGGGCCTGCCCCACGAGCGCCACCTCCGCCCGCGGCTCTGGGTCGCGCTCTCCGGCGGGCTGCCCGTGCTCGCGTTGGCGATGGGCGGCATGATCGCCCCCGGACTAGGGCACGGCGTCGATCCCCTCCTCCTCGCCTGGCTCCAACTCGCCCTCACCACCCCCGTTTTCTTCTGGGCGGGCGCGCCGCTGAACCGGCGCTGGTGGCGCTCGATCCGCGAGCGCGATCCGAACATGTTCACGATGACCGTCACCGGCACGGGGGCCGCTTACCTTTACAGCGTGGCCGCCACCCTGGCCGGGGATCGCTTCCCGGAGGCCCTCCGCACCGCGCACGGTCCCCCGCTGTACTTCGAGGCCGTCGCGTTCATCACGATCGTCGTGCTGCTCGGGCAGATCCTCGAGCAACGCGCCCACGCCCGCACTGGGGAGGCCCTCGAGGCGCTGCTCCGCCTCGCCCCGCCCATCACGCACCGCCTGACCGGCGAGGACCGCGAGGAGGATGTCCCGCTCACCGCGGTGCGCCCCGGCGACCGGCTGCGCGTCCGGCCCGGCGAGCACATCCCCGTCGACGGGCGCGTGGCCGGCGGCGCGAGCGAGGTCGATGAGTCGATGCTGACCGGCGAGCCGTTGCCCGTGCCCCGCCGGGCGGGCGATCCGGTCCGGGCCGGCACACTCAACACGACCGGCTCGCTCCTGCTCACCGCGGAACGGGTCGGCGCGGACACCGTCCTGGCGCACATCATCCGGCTGGTGACGGCCGCGCAGGAGAGCGAGGCGCCGATCGCCCGGCTGGCCGACCGGGTCACGGCCTGGTTCATCCCCGCCGTGCTGGGACTGGCGCTCGCCACGGCCGCAGCCTGGCTGGCCTTCGGCCCGGCGCCGCGCGGGCCCCTCGCCCTGCTCAACGGGGTGGCGGTGCTCATCATCGCCTGCCCCTGCGCCCTCGGGCTCGCCACGCCCGTCTCGATCGTCACGGGCATCGGCCGCGGCGCCCGCGCGGGCATTCTGGTGCAGGACGCCGCCGCGCTGGAACACCTGGCCGGCACCACGGTGCTGCTGCTCGACAAGACCGGGACGCTCACCACCGGCCGGCCCCGGGTCGCGGCGCTGTTGCCGGCTCGGCCGGAGGTTTCCCCGGAGGAGTTGCTGCGCCTCGCCGCCGCCGCCGAGGCGCCCAGCGAGCATCCGCTCGCACGCGCCCTGGTCGCCGCCGCCGCCGAACGGGGACTCACCCTGCCCGCCGCGGAAGATTTCCGGGCGGAGCCGGGGGTTGGGGTCTCGGCGCTCGTCGCGGGCCGAAGGGTCGCCGTGGCCCGCGCTGCGAGCCCGCTCCCGGCACTGCCGGCCGAGGCAGCCGGGGCCACCCTGGTGGAGGTCACCCTCGACGGCGCCCGGGCTGGCTGCATCGCCCTCGCGGACGCGTTGAAGCCCTCCGCCGCCCCCGCCGTCCGGGCCCTCCGCGCGCTGGGCTGGCGGGTGGAGCTTGTCACCGGCGACCGCGCGGAGGCGGCCGCGCCGGTCGCCGCGGTCCTCGGCCTCGACGCTTGGCACGCGGGAGTTTCCCCCGCGGAGAAACAAGAACTCGTGCGGAGTTGGCGCGCCCGCGGGGCCCGGGTCGCCTTCGCCGGCGACGGCCTCAATGATGCCCCCGCGCTCGCCGCGGCGCACGTCGGCATCGCGATGGGGGACGGCACCGACGTCGCGCTGCGCAGCGCCGGCGTGGTCCTGCTGCGGGGCGACCTCGCGGGGCTGGTCCGGGCGGCCCGGCTCAGCCGCGCCACCCTGCGCAACATCCGGCAGAACCTCTTCTGGGCCTTCGCCTACAATTTCGCCGGGCTGCCGCTCGCCGCCGGCGCACTCTACCCCTGGACCGGCTGGCTCCTGCACCCGATGGTGGCGAGCGTCGCGATGAGCCTCAGCTCGATCACGGTCGTCGCCAACGCCCTCCGCCTCCGGCACCTGCGGCTTGACTGACCCGGCGCCACCGCAACTTTTCCGCCCGGACGGGGTTCTCCCGTCCCAAATCCCACCATGGACTCGCCTCCCTTCCTCACGACCCAGATGCACGCGATCGACTATGCCATCCGCGGGGACGACCTGCAGTACGTCGAGATCGAACTCGATCCCCGGGAGGCCGTCGTGGCCGAGGCCGGCGGCATGATGTACATGGAGGACGGCATCGCCATGGAGACGATCTTCGGCGACGGATCCGCGCGGCCGGGCGGGCTGCTCGGCTCGCTGCTCGGGGCGGGCAAGCGCCTGCTTACCGGGGAGTCGCTCTTCATGACGGTCTTCCAGAACCAGGGGGCGGGGAAGCGCAAGGTCGCCTTCGGCGCGCCCTACCCGGGGCGGATCATTCCCGTGCCCCTCGCGAGCGTCGGCGGGGAACTGCTGGCCCAAAAGGACTCCTTCCTTTGCGCGGCTCGCGGGGTGAGCCTCGGCATCGCGTTCCAGAAACGCCTCGGCGCCGGCCTCTTCGGCGGCGAGGGTTTCATCCTGCAGCGCCTCACCGGCGACGGCTGGGCCTTCATTCACGCCGGCGGCGCGCTACACGAACGCACCCTCGGCCCCGGGGAGACCCTGCGCGTCGACACCGGCTGCATCGTCGCCTTCCAGCCGAGCGTCAGCTACGACATCCAGCTCGTCGGGGGGATCAAGACGGCCCTCTTCGGCGGCGAAGGCCTGTTTTTCGCCACGCTCCGCGGACCCGGCCGCGTCTGGCTCCAATCGCTCCCGCTCTCCCGCCTCGCCGGTCGCATCGTCAGCGCCGCGCGCGGGGGCCGCGAGGAAGGGTCGGTGCTTGGCGGGCTCGGCCGCGCGCTCGACGGCGACAACCGCTGAGCGCGCCGCGGCGCCCCCGCCGGCCGCTCAAGGCACCTCGTAGACCTCGAGGAGGGCGACGCCGCCCGTCCCGGCCGGGCCGCTGACCTGCGCGGTGTAGTTTCCCGGCGCGAGCTCGAGCAGCAGCGCCGCGTCCGCGCTGCCGGTCACCAGCGGAAACGCGCCCACCAGCGCGCCGGCGCGCGCGATCTCCAGTGCGTTCTCCGCCGCCATCCACCCCCCGTTGGCGGCCACGGCCTCGGTCCCCCGGTAGACGGTGAGGCGGGGCCGCGCCAGCGCGCGCTCGACGCCGAAGGCCACCAACGCCGGCCCGATCCCCCGCACGAGGACCGGCTTGGGTGCGGCGCCCGCCACCGTCAGGCCGGAGATGAGGGTCGCCTCACCCTCGCCGACCAGCGCGCGCGAGGACAGGTTGGCTAGGCGGCGCGTGCCCGCGCCAGGGTCGGCGTCGTAAATCTCCACCAGGCCGTTGCCCTCGGCACCCGCCGCATCCGCGAGCGCCACCGTGTAGGCGCCCGGCCGCAGGGTCGCGAGCAGCGCGGTGTCCGCCGCGCCCGCGCCGAAGGGGAAGAGCCCCAGCCGCGCCGCCGCGGCCGTCACCGGCTCCGGCAACGGTCCGCCCGTCTGAGCCGCCAGCACGGCCCCGTCGCGCTGCAGGACCAGCCGCGGCCGCGGGAGCACCTCGGCGACGCCGAATGCCCCGAGGGTCGGCCCGACGCCGCGCATCAGCACCGCGGCCTCGCCGGCCCCGGCCAGGACGAAGCCCACGATCACCGGTTCCGTCCCCGCGCGGGCGCGGGTCGAGAGCCCGGTCAAACGTTCCCGCCGCGGCGGAGGCGCCGCCGGCGCCGGCGGCGTCCAGCCGAGCACAAAGGCCGGATCGCGGTAGCGCTCGGCCGTCGCGGGGTCGATCCGTCGGGAATCGGGCAGGCGGCGAGAAAAGTCGAGCGGGGCGCCCGTGAGGTCGGTGCTCCCGAACTCCCAGAAGCGGACCTGCGGCGCGGAGGTGGCGTTGTTCAGCAGCCAGCCCTCCGGCCGGATGTGCGGCCCGATCGCGCATCCGAGGAACACCACCTCGCTGAACGGCCAGGTGTTGGCGACCTCCGGCCGCGGATCGATCCGCGCGAGGTACACATTCCCCACACCGGACGCCGCGGTCAGGCGGCAGTCGACGTAGACGTTGCCCCGCCCCGTCTCGCCGTTGCGCACCTGCGCGAGGTACCCCGCGCCCAGGGATCGCAGCTCGCACCGCTGGAAGTAGCACGCGCCGCCGCCCCACATGAAGTCCACGTCCCCCTCGATCAGGCTGTCCGTGACGAACAGCGACCCGTTCCAGAGCAGCGTGTCCTGCAGGCTGCTGAGCGTCACGCGGTCCAGCACGACCCGGCGTCCGTTGCCCCGCAGCGCCTCGGCCTGCGAGCCGCCCTTCGGCGTGGTGTTCCGCAGGGTCAGGTTGACCAGGGTGACGTCGCTCGCATCGACCGCCATCAGCGCACGGTTGTTGCCGGGGTTGAGGTTCTGGTTGTTGGCGTACGTGATCACGGTGCCCGCCCGATCCTCGCCCCGCAGGGTGACGAAGGGCTGCCGGGAGCTGAGGTAGACGAGCTCCTCGTAGATGCCGGCGCGGAGGGTGATGGTGCGCGGGAGCGTGTTGCCCGCCGGTACCCAGTCGATCGCGCCCTGCACCGTGGCAAAATCGCCGGCGCCATCGGCCGCCACCGTGACCGCCACCGCGGTCGGGGCCGGGCCCGCGGCGCGGACGCTGAACGTGAAGCTCCCTGCGGCGAGCGCCGTGCCGGCCGCATCCGTCAAGACGCCCGCCTCCCAGTCGACCCGGTACGCGCCCCCATAGGCGAGCGCCCCGGCGCGCGGCTGCAGCACCGCGGTCCGCCCGTCGATCCGTACCGGCCGGTAGCGGTAGGGCGTCGGGTTGAGGCCCACGAGGCGCGTGGGGGCCGGATCCGCCAGCTCAATGGTGTCCACCACGGTGCCGGTCGTGAGGTGCGTGATCCGGATTTGGCCGGCGCCGCCGAGCCGCGGCTCGCTCGCGGCCGTGAGCCGGAGCAGCGTGTCGACCGGCGCGCCGACCCCAGGGGCGGTGCCCACGAGGCTGAGGGCCCCGAGGGGACCAGCGAGGGACAACCCGACCGCGGCGAACAGAAGCGGGGGAAAACGCATCCCGGAGCGTGGCGGAGGTTCACCCCATCCGTCAAAGCCCGGCGGCGCCGGACGGTCGGACGCGCCCCGGTTCAGGTCTCCTCGCGCAGCACCTCGAGCGGCGGCTGGCGGACGATGCCGCGGTTGGCCAGGAACCCGACCGCCACGGTCGCGCCGGCCACCGTGAGAATCCCGACCGCGAGCACGGGCACCGGAAAGGCCGGCGGGATGCGGAAGACGAAGTGCGCGACGAGCGCGTTGCCGCCGAGTGCGAGCACCCCGCCGACCAAAGCCGCCAGGCTGCCGAGGATCGTGTACTCGACCAACTGGATGCGGCGCAGCTGCGCGGCGCTGGCCCCGAGCGTGCGCAGCAGCACCGTCTCGCGGACGCGCTGCAGCCGGCCGGTGAGCACCGCCCCCACCAGGACCACGAGGCCGGTGAGCACGGTGAAGGCCGCCATGAACTCGACCACGAAGCCTACCCGCGAGAGCACGCCGTCGACGGTCTCCAGCACCAGCGCGAGGTCGATCGCGCTGACGTTGGGGCAGGCGGCCACCACCGCCCGCTGCACCCGCGCCGCGTGGGCGGCGTCCGTGGTGCGCACGGCCATCACGTGGAACTTCGGCGCCTCCTCAAGCACCCCGGCGGGAAAGACCACGAAGAAGTTGGGCTCGAAGCGCCGCCATTCGACGACGCGGACGCTGGCGATGCGGGTCCGCACGGGCACGCCCTGCACGTCCCAGGTCAACTCGTCCCCCAGCGCGGCGCCCAGGTCCCGGAGCAGCCCCTCCTCCACGGAGATCGGCACCACCTCGGTCCCGGCCGGCACCCGGGGGATGAACTCACCCGAGACCAGGCGTTCCGCGCCGCCGAGGGTTTCGCGGAAGGTTGTGCGATACTCGCGGCGCAGGGTCCAGCCCGCGGGCCGGCGCTCGCCCTCGGCGCCGCGCCGCGGCTCGCGCGGGGCTACCTCCTCCTCCGGCCGCCCGCGCGGGGCCCCGCGCAGCCAGTCCTCGACGGGCCGGCCCCGCACGGCGGCGAGGCGCATCGTGACGATCGGCGCCTCCGCCAGCAGCGGGGCACCCGCCGCGGCCAACTCCCGCGCGAGCGGGTCCCGCTGGTCGTCCTGGATGTCGAACAGCAGGAGGTTGGGCCGCGTGCCGGCCCCGGCCGCGGCCAGTTCGCGGAGAAGGGTGGTGCGGGCGAGGAACAGCGTGAGCATCAGGGCGCACCCGAGCCCGAGGGAGACGAGCAGCAGCACCGTGCGGTTGTTCGGCCGGTGCAGGTTGGCGATCCCTTGGCGAACGACGTAGGGCGCGCGACGGGGGACGGCCCGACGCGCCAGCCAGGAGGTCGCGCGCGCCAGCAGCCAGAGGAGACCGAGCGCCCCGCCCAGCGCCGCGGTGAACCCCAGCCCTTCGCGCCAACCGCCGGTCTGCCAGGCCGCCAGTCCGGCGACCGCGATCACGATGAGTCCCGCGACCACCAGTCGCCACGGATCGGGCCGCACGCCGTCCGCCTCCGCCAGCGCGGAGCGCAGCGCGCTGAGGGGCGGCACGCGCCGCACGGCCAGCAGGGGCAGCAGCGTGAAGAGGAGGCAGAGGATCACGCCGGCCCCGATCCCGCGGGCGACCGCCGGCCAAGCGACGAAGAACTCCACCGGGAACGGCACCACGTCCGCCAGCAACCGCGGCAGCGCCAGTTGCAGGCCCACGCCGAGCGCGGCCCCGGCCACCGCGCCCGCCAGGCCGAGCGCGACGCCCTGCACCAGGTACACCGCGAAGCTCTGGCCTGCCGAGGCGCCCAGGCAGCGCAGCACCGCGACGGTCGCGAGCTTCTGCCGCACGTGCACGTGGATCGCGCTCGCCACGCCGATCGCGCCGAGGATCAGCGCCACGAAGCCGACCAACCCTAGGTACGCCTCGATGTTGTCCAGCACCCGCCCGAGGCTCCGCCGTCGCTCCGCCACCGTGTCGAACCCCAGCCCGTCGCCGCGGAAACGCTCCCGGAACGAACGCGCCACCGCCTCCGGCACCCCGCCCGGCGCCAGCTCGAGCATGAGGCGGTGCCGGACCAGCACGCTGCGCTCCGCCAGCCCTGTGGCGGCGAGCGCCTCCAGCGGGATCAACACCCGGGGAGCCGCGGTCGCCGAAAACGCGGTCGACTCGCCGGGGAGCTTCCGCAGCGCGCCGGAGACGGTGAACTCCGCCCGGCCCAGCCGCAGGCGGCCGCCGACCGGCACGTCAAACTGCCGCAGGAGCGTCTCCTCGACGATCGCCACCGGCTCGCCCGCCCGCAGCCGCGCCGGGGCGGCCGCGGGTTCCGTCGTGAACTCGCCGAAGAAGGGAAAGCCGCCCTCCAGCGCGCGGACGTTCACCAGCCGCGTGGCGCCACCCGCGTCGGGGAAGACGACCATCGAGGAGAAGCTCTGCTCCCGGGCCACGGCGGCCGCCTGCGCCCGGGCGTGCGCCACCACCTCGGCGCGGAAGGGGTTGCGGCTGTTCAGGATCAGGTCGGCCCCGAGCAGGCCCTTGGCCTGGCCGTCGACCGCGCGGTCGAGGTTCGCCCCCAGCGAGCCGATCGCCACGAGCGCGGCGATGCCCAGGACGATGGCCGAGGAGAAGAGCAGGAGCCGGCGCCGCGAGGCGCGCGAATCCCGCCACGCCAGCCGGAGGATGAAGGGCAGCGTCCGCATCCGCGTCAGGCCGGCCCGTCCGCGACCACCGCGCCGCCGCGCAGGCGGAGGATCCGGCCGCAGCGCCGGGCAAGCTCAAGGTCGTGCGTCACCAGCACCAGGGTGGTGCCGCGCTCGTGGTTCAGGCCGAAGATGAGCTCCGTCATCGCCTGCGCGGTGGCGCCGTCGAGGTTCCCCGTGGGTTCGTCGCAGAAGAGGATGCGCGGCCGGTTGATGAACGCGCGGGCCAGCGCCACCCGCTGCTGTTCGCCGCCGGAAAGCTGGATCGGGTAATGCTCGTGGCGCTCGCCCAGGCCCACGCGGGCGAGGAGCCCGCGGGCCTCCGCCTCGGCCCCAGCTCCGCCCTCGCCGCGCAGCTCCAGGGGCACGAGCACGTTCTCCAGCGCGGTCAGGGTCGGCACGAGCTGGAAGTTCTGGAACACGAAGCCGACGTGGGCGTTGCGGACGCGCGCGCGCTCATCCTCCCCCAGCCCGCCGATCGCCGTCCCCGCCAGCTCCACTTCCCCGGAGGAGGGGCGGTCCAGCCCCGCGCACAGGCCGAGCAACGTGGTCTTGCCGCTGCCGCTCGGACCGACGATCGCCAGGCTCGCCCCCGCCGCCAGGGAGAAGCTCACCTCCTGCAGGACCGTCAGCCGCCGCCCGCCGGCCACGCCGTAGGACCGGGTCAGCCGCTCGACTTTCAGCATCGTCTGGCCGTTCATTCGCGGCCACGAAACACACGCGCCGACCGAACGCCAGCCGATGCCGCCGATGAATTCCACCGCCCGCCCCCGCCGCCCCCTGCTCCGCGGCGCGTTCCTGCTCGCCCTCGCCCTGCTCGCCCCCGCCACCCCCGCGGCCACTCCCGCCGCCGGACCAGCCCGCACGGTCGTCTTCCTCGGCGACAGCCTCACCGCGGGTTACGGCCTCGCGGACCCCGCGAGCGAGGCCTACCCCGCGCTGATCGCCGACCGCCTCCGCGCCGCCGGCGCCGCCTGGAAGGTGGTCAACGCCGGGATCAGCGGCGACACCACGGCCGGCGGCCTGCGCCGGATCGACTGGACGCTCCGTGCCCCCGTGGACGTGCTCGTCGTGGCCCTGGGGGCGAACGACGGACTCCGCGGCGTCGACCCCGCCGTCACGGCCGCCAACCTCCGGGGCATCATCGAGCGCGCCCGCGCCCGCCATCCCGCAGTGCGGATCCTCGTCGCCGGAATGCAGCTGCCGCCCGAGCTCGGCGCCGCCCACACCGCCGCCTTCGCCCGCGTCTTCCCCGACGTGGCGGCGGCCACCGGCGCCGCCCTCGTGCCGTTCCTGCTCGCGGGCGTCGGCGGCGAACCGGCCCTGAACCTCGGGGACCGCATCCATCCCAACGCCGCCGGCCACGCCGTGATGGCGGCGACGGTCTGGCCCCACCTCGAACCCCTCCTCGACTTATGAACCTCCTCCTCCTCGGCGGCACCGGCGTCATCAGCACCGCCTGCACCGCCCTCGCCCTCGCCCGCGGCCACGACGTCACCCTGCTCACCCGCACCGGCCGCGGCCTGC
>JAIXQE010000076.1 GCA_027485815.1 Opitutaceae bacterium | reverse complement strand
GCCGCCGACGGACGAGGGCTTCACCTCGGGCAGGCCGCCGTTGTCGCTGCAGAAGACGAGGAGCGTGTCGCGCTCGAGGCCCAGCCGGCGGAGGGCCGCCCGCAGGGTGCCGATGCTCCGGTCCATCGCGACCAACTCGCCGTAGTGATGGGATGATTTCTCGTCGAGGTGGGCGAACGGCGCGCGGTCCGCCTCCAGCGCCCGGAACGGGCTGTGGGGCGAACCGTACCAGATGACGCCGAACATCGGGCGGCCGCCGCCACGGTGGCGCTCGAGGAACCGGATCGCCTCGGCGACGATGACCTCGGAGGAATCCCCGCGGAACTCCTCGAACTTGCCCTGCCGGCTGAGGAGCGGGTCCTGGTCGAAGAAGTTCGAGACCGACACCCACTCATCGAAGCCGAAGCGCCCCGGGTGGCGCGGATCGTCGGCGAGGATCGGGGCGCCCGGGCCGGCGTGGCCGTTGAGGTGCCATTTGCCGAAGTGCCCCGTGACATACCCGGCAGCCTTCAACCCCTGTGCGACCGTCCGCTCCTGCAGGCGCAGGGCGTAACCGTGGCTCAGCGCGCCGGTGCGGTCGTGGCTGCGGCCGGTCATCACGGTCGCGCGCGTCGGGGAGCACACGGGGCCGCCGGCGTAGAAGCGTTCGAAGCGCAGGCCGTTGGCCGCCATCGCGTCGAGGTGCGGCGTCTTGAGGACGGGGTGGCCGCGGTAGCCGGTCTGGCCCCAGCCCATGTCGTCGGCCATCACGAACAGGATGTGCGGGCGCGGCGTTTCACCGGCCCGGCCGAGGGCGGCGCAGGCCAACGCGAGGAGCAGGGCGGGGAGGCGGGGTTTCATCGGACGGAAAGACGGTGGCGGCGGGGTGACGGTGACGTTCAGGGGACGAGACGGCCGGGCAGGTACTCCACCATTCGGCCGACGTACTCGGCGGCGTCCGGTTGGTCCGGGTCCTTTAGCGCGGCGCCGCGAATGTCAGGCACCAGCGGGGAGGCGGCGCGGCCCAGGCGACTCGCGGCCACGAGGGCGACGAGCCGCGTCGCGGCATCGGGCGCCCGGAGCGCCGCGCGGAACACCGGCAGCACGGGTTCGACGGGCCCAAGGCGGGCGAGGGCTTCCGCGGCGGCGAGCCGCACCTCGGGCGACGGATCCTCGAGGGCCGCGGTCAAGGCCGGCCGGGCCTCGGCGGCGGCCGCGCGCAGGGCGAGGAGCCCGGTGGCGCCCCACCAACGGAGAGCGGGGTCCGGCGAACGCAGCAGCGCCGTGAGCTCGGGCAGGTGCCGCGGGTCCCGGGCGCCGGCGAGGTCCGCGGCGCGGAGGAGTTCCGGCAGCGGGTTGCCGGCGGGATCCGCGGCGAGCTCGTACGGCGTCCGGCCCGCGGCGCGCCGGCGCATCTCGCCCTCCGGCAGCAGCCCAAGGTCGCCGGACACCGCCATCTCGCGCCGCAGGAGCGCCCGCAGGCGCGCGAGGTCCGCGGCGTGGGCCGGGTCCGCCGCGAGGTTGTGAATTTGCCAGGGGTCCCGCGCGACGTCGTAGAGTTCCTCCGCGGGCTTGGCCTCGGCGAAGAACCGCGCCGCCGGGCCGGTGAGCGCCCCTTCGCGGTGCCGCTGTTCCCACGCCCGCATGCTGTCGTGCTGCCACAAGTAGCTCAGGTACTGGGCATAGGGCAGGTGCGGCTGGAAGTTGCGCAAGTACTGGAAGCGTCCATCCCGCATGTAGCGGACGGTCTCGGGCGCCTCGCCCTGCCGGTCCTTGCCCCCGAAGATCCATTCCCGGGGCCGACCCGCGGCTGGGCCGAGAAAGGCGCTGCCCTGGAAATGCGCCGGCGCCGGCACTCCGGCGAGGCTCAGCATCGTCGGCGCGAAATCCACGAACGTCACGAGCCGGTCCACGGTCCCGCCCGGCGCCGCGGGCGCGAGGTGCCGCCAGCGTTCCGGGAAGCGGGCCAGCAGCGGCACGTGCAGCCCCGGACCCCACGCCCACATCTTGATGCCCGGCATCCCGGTGCCGTGATCCGAGAAGAAGAAGACCAGGGTGTCCCCCGCGAGGCCGTCCCGCTCCAGTTCCGCCAGCAGGTCGCCCACCTGCAGGTCCATCGCGGTGACGTTCTCGTAGTGGCGGGCCCACTCGCGCCGGAACTCGGGGGTGTCCGGGTGGATCGGCGGCACGGTGACCAGCGCCGGGTCGCGCCGCTGTTCGGGGCGCAGCCGCCGGGTGTTCGCCTGGTACTTGGCCTCGGGGCAGAAGATCTGGCTCTGGTGGGTGACGGTGAAGTTGAAGACCGCGAAGAACGGCTGCCCCGGCCGCCGGCTCCGCCAATGCGCGCGCGGCCCGGACTCGTCCCAGGTCCCGGGCGGCGTCGCAAAATTGTAGTCCTCCTTCGCGTTGTTGGTCGCGTGGTAACCCGCCGCCCTCAGGTACGCCGGGAATGGCCGCACCGCCGCGGGCAGCCGCGTGGTCGAGCGCATCGGGTGGCTGCCGAGACGCAGCGGCAGCACGCCTGTGATCAGGCACGAGCGGCTCGGCGCGCAGACTCCGGTGTACGCGAAGGCTTGCGTGTAGCGCACGCCCGTCCGTGCCAGCGCGTCGAGGTGCGGCGTGACGGCGAACGCGTCCCCGTAGGCCCCGAGGTGCGGGCCGGTGTCCTCGCAGGTGATCCAAAGGATGTTCGGGCGATCGGCTGCGCCGAGTCCGGCCGCGAGCAGCATTCCAACCGCGCCGAGGAGGATCAGCCGATGCCTCATTTCCGCCCGCCCTGCTTGCTGCCGCCCGCGCCTTCCCCGCCTTTGGAAGCCGCGGACACCACATGGTTGGCGACGTGGGCCGGCCGGGCCTGCGCGTAACGGTCCAGCTCGGCCTGCAGCCGCGCACGTGCCGCCGCGGCGGACCCGGTCACCTCCGCCGCGGGCAGCGGGCGCTCCTCGAATGGATCGCGGCCCAGGTCGAAGAAACGCCCGTCACGGTAGAGCTTGTGGGTGCGCCCTTGGGCGAATTCGAAGGTCGCCGTCGGCCCGCCGTTGCGCGCGTACCACAGGTAGTAGGCCTCGCGCGGGGTACCCGGCTCGCCGCGGAGCTGGGGCAGGAAGGGCACCCCGTCCAGCCCGGCCGGCACCGACACGCCCGCCGCCGCGCACAGGGTCGGGAGGAAGTCCACGCTCGCCACGAGGTCGCCGTTGACCCGTCCCGCCGGTACCCGCCCCGGCCAGCTGGCGATCAGCGGCACGTGGTTGCCCCGCGCCGTGCTCGACCCCTTGCCGCCGACGTAGTCCGTCCCGCGGAACCGCGAGGTCACGCTCGGGTGCGTGCCGTTGTCGCCGGTGAACAGGATCAGGGTGTTCTCGCGGAGGCCCAGCTCCTCGAGCTTCGCCACGAGCCGGCCGACCATCTTGTCCATGTACGCGGTCATGTCCGCGAAGTGCCGGACGTTCCGCAGCGCCTGCTCGCCCCGCGTCCGCGGATCCCAGTTCGCGCTGTCCGGCGTGGGCTGGAACGGGTCGTGGGTCAGGGTCATCGGGTAATACAGGAAGAATGGCCGGCCGCGGTGGCGGGTGACGAAGTCGACCGCGAAGTCGTTGATCAGCTTCGGGCCGTACTCGCCCCCCGAGAAATCGAGTTCCTTCCCGTCATGCTCGAGCCCGGGGTTCGCGTACCGGGGCGGGCGCCGGGTGTGCTGCCAGAGGTAGGCCTCGTCGAAGCCGAAGCGTCGCGGCAGGTCCGCGCCCTGCCCCAGCTGCCACTTGCCCGCAATGCCCGTGGTGTAACCGGCCGCGCGCAGGAGGTGGGCGAAGGTCTGCGCCTGGGGGTCGAGCAGGCCGAACTCGAGGTAGTTGCGGACGTTGTACAGCCCCGTCATCAGCTGCACCCGCGTCGGCGTGCACAGCGGCTGCACGAAGCAGCGCTCGAAACGCATCCCGCCGGCGGCGAGGCGGTCGAGGTGCGGCGTGCGGTAGGACTCGCCGCCGTTGGCGGTGACGCACTCGTAGCCGAAATCGTCCGCCATGATGAGGACGAGGTTCGGCCGGCGTTCGGTGGCGCCGAGCAGGTTCGGCAGACCCGTGGCGAAGAGCAGGACGCAAAGCAGGAACGGGAGGGGCATCGGGGTTTGGCGAGGCTCCCGCACGCCGCGCGCATTTTGAAGAAAAATCGCGTCCGGTTCAGTCCACGCCGGGCCGGTACTCGATGACGTGCCGGTAAGTCGCCCCCGGGCGCAGCACGCAGGAGGGGAACGCGGACTGGTTCGGCGAATCCGGGAACGCCTGCGGTTCAAGGCAGAGGCCCGCGCGGTGCCCGTGGGGCCGGCCGCCCTTGCCCGTCGCGCGGCCGTCCAGGAAGTTGCCCGAATAGAACTGCACCCCCGGAGCGGTGGACCAGACCTCCAGCGTCCGCCCGCTCGCCGGATCGCGGACCCGCCCGTGCCGGGCCAGCGTGTCCGCGGGCTGGCCTGGCACGAAGGTGTGGTCGTAACCCCGCCCGCGCCGCAGCTGCTCGTCGTCCGCCGCGATCCGCGCGCCGACGGGAGTGGGTCGCCGGAAGTCGAAGGGCGTGCCCGCCACGGACCGCAGCTCGCCGGTCGGGATCAGTTTGGCGTCCACCGGCAGGAACCGCTCCGCGTCCATCCGCAGCTCGTGATCGAGGATGTCCGCGCGGCCCCCGAGATTGAAGTAGGTGTGCTGGGTCAGGTTCACCACGGTTGGCGCGTCGGTGGTCGCGGTCAGGGTGAAGCGGAGGCTGCCGTCGTCCGCCAACTCGTGGTCCGCGGTGACGCTCAGGGTGCCCGGGAACCCCTCGTCGCCGTCGGGGCTGAGGTGCGTCAGGCGGAGCACCGGGCCTGCGGGGCCGGCGATCACCTCGTGCCGCCAGGCGGCTTGGTCGAAGCCGCGGCGCCCACCATGGAGGCAGTTCGGACCGTCGTTGGCGGCCAGCCGGTGGGTGCGGCCGTCTAGGGTGAAGGCGGCGCCGGCGATCCGGTTGGCGTAGCGGCCGACCAGGCAGCCGAAGAACGGGTTGTAGCGCAGGTAGTCCGCGAGGTGGTCGTAGCCGAGGACGATATCGCCGAACTGGCCGGCGCGATCCGGCGCGAGGTAGCGCACGAGGATGCCACCGTGCGTGCACAGGGCGGCCTCGTGGCCCCGGGGACCGCGCAGGGTGAAGAGGGTGATGGCGTCCCCGGCGGGGGTCGTGCCGAACGGGGTGGAGGCGATCGTCGCGGGCATCGGCCGCCGAGGGTCCGAGGCCCGCGACGCGGCGCAACGCGAAACTCCGGCGGGACGCGGCTTGCAGTTCCCGTCCCGGCTGCCGATGGTCGCCGGCAAGACCTCCCCCATGATGATGACCCTGCGCCTGCTCCCCTGCGCCGCCCTGCTGCTGTTGCTGCCCGCGCTGTTGCCGGGCCAAACGACCAAGCCCGAGGTGCTGGCCCGGATCGACGCCA
Organism: Opitutaceae bacterium; assembly: GCA_027485815.1. GTDB lineage: Bacteria > Verrucomicrobiota > Verrucomicrobiia > Opitutales > Opitutaceae > ER46. The sequence goes on along the minus strand of JAIXQE010000076.1, from coordinate 23,606 downwards.
CCAAGGCCGACTTCGACGCGATCGCGCTGAAGATCTGGGACTACGCCGAGATCGGCTACCGGGAGGAAAAGAGTTCGGGCCTGCTGCAGGAGCGTCTCCGTCAGGCTGGCTTCAAGGTCGAGGCGGGCGTCGCGGGGATGCCCACCGCCTTCGTCGCTTCCGCGGGGCAGGGTGGTCCGGTGATCGGGGTGCTGGCCGAGTTCGACGCGCTGCCCGGGATTTCGCAGGAGGCGGTGCCGGTGAAGAAGGAGCGCCCCGGCGTCACCGCCGGTCACGCCTGCGGGCACCACCTCTTCGGGGCGGGTTCCATCCAGGCCGCCATCGCGGTGCAGGAATGGCTGAAGGCCACGGGCCGGCCCGGCACGGTCCGCGTCTTCGGCACGCCGGCCGAGGAGGGCGGTTCCGGCAAGGTCTACATGGTGCGCGCCGGGCTGTTCAACGGCGTCGATGCGGTCGTCCACTGGCACGCCTCCGACCGCAACCTCACCATCATGATGCCCTCGCTCGCCAACCGCTCCGGCAAGTTCCGGTTCCGCGGGGTCGCGTCGCACGCCGCCAGCGCGCCGGAGCGCGGCCGTTCGGCCCTCGATGGCGTCGAGGCGATGAACCACATGGTGAACATGCTCCGCGAGCACGTGCCGGACTTCACCCGGCTCCATTACGTGATCACGAAGGGCGGCGAGGCCCCGAACGTCGTTCCGGCCTTCGCCGAGGTTTACTACTATGTCCGCAGCCCCAGCCGCGAGGTGGTGCGCGATGTCTGGGACCGCGTGGTCCAGGCGGCCCAGGGCGCGGCCCTCGGCACGGGCACGAAGGTGGACTGGGAGATCACCGGCGGGGTGTACGACCTGTTGCCGAACGAAGTCCTCGGGCGCGTCATGCAGGCCAACCTCGAGGCGGTCGGCGGCGTCACCTACACGCCCGCCGAGAAGGAATTCGCCCTCCAGATCGGCCGTTCGCTGTTCGGCAAGCCGCCCGCGCCGGAGACCGCGGCCCTGATTCGCCCCTTCAACCCCAATCCCCCGCGCGAGGGCGGCGGGTCGACCGATGTCGCCGACGTCAGCTGGACCGTCCCGACGGTGGGAGTGCGCACCGCGACCTGGGCGCCCGGCACCCCCGGCCACAGCTGGCAGGCCGTGGCCTGCGGCGGGACCTCGCTGGGGCTCAAGGGAATGAACGTCGCCGCCAAAACCCTCGCCGGCGCGATGCTGGATTATCTGTCGAAGCCGGATGTCCTCGCGGAAGCCAAGGCGGAGCTGGTTCGCCGCCGCGGCGCCGAGTTCAAGTACGAGGCGATGGTCGGCGACCGCGCCCCACCGCTGAACTACCGCGACTAAGCGGGGCTCTGACCGGCGCCCGCCGCCAAGCACCGTCCCCCGAGGGAGGACGGTGCGTCGTGACGATCGAGCGGGCTCAGGCGGCCGTGGGGCGGCAGCGCCGCAGCACGAGACCACACACGCCCAAGGCTCCGCCGAGGATGACCAAGGTTGCGCCCCCGTCCGGGACGGAGCGGCTGGTGTGCAGGTCGCCATTGTAACTGGTGGTGACGGGCGTCGAGGCCAGTTGCGCCAGGCTGTAGCCCGGCGAGGCGAAGGAGAACGAGAGCACCGCGGACGCGCTGCCCGGTCCGGCTAGTTCCATCAGATCCTGGTTGCTCCCGCCATAGGTGATGCCCGTCACGTTCACCACTCCGGAGAGGTTCAGGTTGCCGCTCGTGGCCGTCTGGTGGATCTGCAGCCATTGGACATTGCCGGCGAAGAGGTTGGCCCCGTCCGTGATCGACAGCGGACCGGTGCCGGTGACGGTCGCGACGCCGCTACTGATGGCGCCAATCGTGAAGGTGCCTCCCAGATGGCCCAGCAGGCCCACCGCGGAGTTGCTCCCCGTCCGCCCGCTGGAGGACAGGTTGATCACGAAATCCGTGCCGGTGTAGATCCCCTGTGCGGAGTCGACGAAACTGAAAGTGCCGTCGCCGGCGAAGCGCAGTGTCGCCCCAGGGGTACTGCCGAAGTCCAGGTTGATCGCCCGGAGCGGCGCCCCGGCCAGCAGTGTGGCCAAGGTTAGCCCGAGAAGTTTAAAACGTGTCGTTGAGGAGATAAGATTTAACATAGGTAATGTGGTTTACCCCGCTTTCATAGCATTCGATATGCCATCCGATTGCTTAAAAACGCCGATAATGCTAAACAGTTGCGCCACAATGGACTAGGAATGAGGTAAAATACCTACCAATTTCCAGCCAGACGGCGGCTAAATTAGGTGTAAAGCCTTATGACAATCATTGGACGCTCGCCGCCTCCTTCCGGATGGCGCGGTTTCCCACGCTGAGGGAGCATAAGCCAATTTCCCCAAGGGTGTTAGGGGATCGTGTCCGGATCCTGCTGGGCCCTGATTCGGCTCCCGCGACCGGCGTCAAGGCCGCCGACATCCACCCTCCGCCGCGGCGCGCCGCCGGAAACGGGAGCGCGCGGGGTGGGCTCAGGCGAGCAGTTCCCGGATGACCGTGCCCCCGAACTGGCTCAACTGCTTGAAGCGGCCGCCGTGGTAGTAGGTGAGGCGGTTGTCGTCCAACCCCAGCAGGTGGAGCAGGGTCACGTGCAGATCGCGCACGGGGTGCACGCAGGCCACCGCCTCCATCCCGGTCTCATCGGTGGCGCCGATGGTGTGGCCGGCCTTCACTCCGCCCCCCGCCATCCAGATGGTCATCGCCTTCGGGTTGTGGTCCCGCCCGTAGGCGGTGCCGCCGCGGACGCCATTGTCCGGGGTGCGGCCGAACTCGCCGCACCACACGACCAAGGTGCTTTCCAGCAGGCCGCGGCGCTTCAGGTCCGCGATCAGCGCGGCGATGGGCTGGTCGACGGCCCGCACGAGGTTGCCGTGGGCGCGCTCGATGTCGTCGTGGCTGTCCCATGTGCCGTGGTAGAGCTGCACGAAGCGCACGCCGCGCTCGACCAGACGGCGGGCGAGCAGGCATTTTCGGCCAAAGGCGTCGGTCGGTTCGCGCCCAAGGCCGTACAGCTCCCGGGTGGCGGCGTCCTCGCCCTGCAGATCCAGCACGCCGGGCACCTCCAGCTGCATCCGGTACGCCAACTCGTAGCTCTCCATCCGTGCCGCGAGGGCGTCGGCCCCGGGATGGTGCGCCGCGTGGCCGGCATTGAGGCGCGCGAGCAGGTCGAGGTTGCGGCGCTGGCGCTCCGCGGAGACGCCGGGCGGCGGCGCGAGGTCAAGGATCGGGGCACCCTTCGCGCGCAGCGGCGTACCTTGATAGACGGCGGGGAGGTAGCCGCTGCCCCAGTTGGACGCGCCGCCCTGCGGGTACGAGACCTCGGGCAGGACGACGAAGCCCGGCAGGTTCTGGTTCAGCGAGCCGAGGCCGTAAGTGACCCATGCGCCGATCCCCGGGTCGCCGCCGAACCGGTTGCCCGTGTTCATCTGGTACATCGCGGTCGGATGGTTGACGCTGTCCACCTGGCATCCGCGGTAGAAGCACAGGTCGTCCGCCACCCCCGCGAGGTGCGCCCAGTTCTCCGCCATGTCCGCGCCGCTGGCCCCGGCCCGGCGGAAGCGGAACGGGCTGCGGACAAAGTAGCGCTTGCCGCTCTCCATCGCCGATTTCTCGCGGCCCTCGCGGACGAACTCCTTCAGGTGCAGGCGTTCGAGCGCGGGCTTGGGGTCGAAGGTGTCGAGGTGCGATGGTCCGCCCTCCATCATCAGGAAGATGCAGGCCTTGGCCTTGGCTGCCCGGTGGGGCGCCCGGGGCGCGAGGGGGCCGGAGCGCGCGCCGGCCTCCTGGGCGAGCAGCGCGCTGAAGGCCACGCTGCCGAGGCTGGCACCCAGGCCGTAGACGAAGTCGCGACGGGTCGGCGCGTGCAACGCCCGGGCGCCGGCGCAGGGGAAGTAGGCGTTCATCTTCGGGGTCATTCCAGGTGGGTGAACTCGTTGCCGTTGAACAACACCAGGCAGACGTCGGCGAGGGCGCGGGTCCGCGGCGGAACGTCCGCCGGCGCGAGATCCGGCTGGAAGTCGGCCGCGGCAGGGAGGCGCTCGGTGAAGGCAAAGCGTTCGCCGGTGTTCTCCTCCACGGCCTCGCGGCGCACCTCGAGGGGGGGCCGGGGCGCGGGCGTCGCTTCCCCGGCCAAGGGGATCTGGCCCCGCCAATGTTCGAGACACGCGGCGAGTTCCGCCGCGGTCGGCTCCCGCCCGAGGGCCAGGGCGAAGCAGCGGGCCACGGTACCGGCGTCGTCCGTGGATTCCCGCAGGGCCCGGTGGGCGAGGGCGAGGGCGCGGGCGTGGCTGGCGGCCCCATTGAAGAGGCTGAAGACCTGCGGGGTGATGGTCGCCGCGTCGCGCCGCTCGCACGAGAAGTCGGGGCCGGGCTGGTTGAAGACCTCCATCGCCGGGTCGGGCAGGCCGCGGACGCGCAGCGCGTAAAGGCTGCGCCGGTGCCGTTCGGCGGGCATCGCGTTGGGCACCCAGGCGGCGGCGAAGGTCCCCATCACCTGGCGCGGCTGCAGCGCCACCTCGGGGTGGATCTCGGGCCGGTTCGGGATGCCGCCGACCGCGCGGTTGAGCTCGCCCGAGGCCGCGAGCATCGCGTCGCGCAGTTCCTCCGCGCTCAGGCGCCGCAGGGGGAAGACCGCGAGCGAAACTCCCGCCGGGTCCCGCTCCGCCACCGCGGCGCGGTCCGGATGCGCGGAGGATCGGGCGTACGCCGCGCTGGTCGCGATCACCCGGTGCAGGTGCTTGAGCGACCAGCCGTGCTCGACGAGGGTCGCCGCCAGCCAGTCCAGCAGCGCGGGGTGCGACGGCTTGCCGCCCGTCACGCCGAAGTTGTTCGGATTGGCGGCCAGCGGGCGGCCGAAGTGCCATTGCCAGACCCGGTTCGCGATCACGCGGGCCGTGAGCGGGTTCGCCGGGCTGGCGACCCAGTCGGCCAGCGCCCGCCGCCGGCCGTCGATGGTGTCGGGCACGGGCCCGGTCCCGAGGGCACCCAGCGCGGAGAGGGCGCCCGGGACCACGCGCTCGCCGGGCGAGAAGGGGTCGCCCCCGGTGAGGATGCAGGTTTGCTCGAGTTCGCCCGCCTCGAGGCGCGCCGCGGGGATGCGCCCGGGGGCGTTGACCGACTTCACGTCCGGCGTGCGGCCGTTGTAGACGGCGAGGGCGAAGGGCTCGTAGCGCTCGAGTTCCCAGCGGAGGCGCTCGAGCCCCTTGCGGGCGACGCGTTCCTCGCCGTACTCCTGCGGGGTGAGGCCGACGAGCTTCGGGGGAAAGGCGTCCTCGGGCACCTGCGCGCGCAGCAAAATCGAGCGGGCAGTGGCGAACGCGCCCTCGAACTCGCGCCGCTTCTTGCTCCGCTCCTGGGCCCGGGCCTGCGCCACCGCGGCGTCCCAGCGGGCCGGGTCGCGGCCCTGGTCCCGGAACCACGCCGCGGCGTTCGCCAGCATCCGCTCGTCGAGGCGCTGCAGGGCGGCGAGGTGGTCCGCGCGGCGCTGCTCGAGGTGGGTCCGCTCCGCGAAGCCCGCCCGGTTCTCCTGAGGCAGGAACGCGGCCGGCCGCTCCGCCAACTGCGTGGTCGCGAACACGGCCTGGAGCGCGTAATAGTCCCGCGTCGGGATGGGGTCGAATTTGTGGTCGTGGCACCGCGCGCACTGCAGGGGCTGGGCGAGGAAGGTCTCCCCCACGCTGTTGGTCACGTCGTCGAGGAAGCGCTGCCGCGCCACCTTCGCGACCTCCATCCCGGTGAGTTCCCAGGGGCCCATCCGCAGGAAACCGGTGGCGACGACGGCCTCGGGGTTCTCCGGGTCCAGCTCGTCTCCGGCGATCTGCTCACGAATGAAGCGGTCGAAGGGCCGGTCGGCGTTGAAGGCCCGCACGACGTAGTCCCGGTAGCGCCACGCGTTACCCCGGTCGTAGTCGTTGGCGAAGCCCGCGGTGTCCGCGTAGCGGACGACGTCCAGCCAATGTTGCGCCATCCGCTCCCCGTGATGCGGGCTGGCGAGGAGGCGATCGACCGCCGCCGCGACGGCCGCGCGCGGATCCGCGGCGTGGGCGGGCGCGAACGCCGCGACCTCCTCGGGCGACGGCGGGAGGCCCGTGAGGCCGAAACTCAGGCGGCGCAGGAGCGCCCCGGCTTCGGCGGGCGGGGCGGGGGAGAGCTCCAGGGCGGCGAGCTTCTCCGCCACGAAGGCGTCGACCGGGTGCGCGGATCCGGCGGGCACGGCCGGCTTCCGCAGGGGCTGGAAGGCCCAGAGGTCGGCTTGGGGGTACCGGCGTGCGTTCCATTCCGGGGAGAGGCCGGGGCTCGTCTTGACCGTGACTCCATCCTCCCCCGCCCACGCGGCGCCGCGGGCCCGGCGGATCTCCTCCTGCCGCGCCGCGTCCGGCCAGGGCGCGCCGCCGGCAATCCACTCCCGCAGCCAGTCGAGTTGGTCGGAGGTGAAGGCCTCGGACTCCTTGGGCGGCATCGCCTCCCAGTCCCCGTGGTCGCGGCGGGCGGAGAGGTAGAGGGGGCTCTCGTCAGGCCGTCCTGCGACGACGGCGGGCTGCCCGCTGTCGCCGCCCCGCAGGGCTTCGGCACGGGTGCGCAGGTCGAGGCCGCCCTTCCGCTTGGCCGGGTCCTGCCCGTGGCAGGAAAGGCACTTCTCGCGCAGGAGGGGCGCGACGCGCCGGGTGAACAGCTCCTCCGCGTCGGCGCCGGGCTCCGCGGCGGGGGCGCCAGCCGCGAGGGCGGCGAGCAGGAGCAGCAGGCGGGGCGGGGTCACGGGGGGAAGCGAAGGAATTCCCGGCGGGCGGGCAACTCCGCGTGCGATCACGCTTTCCACGGAGGAACGCGTGGGTGGCCGCTATTCCCGCGCCGCGGCCGGCGGGCGGATCGCGCCGGGCGCGGGTGGGGGAGGTCCCGGTGCCACCTGCAGCGGCCGGCGGTCCCGCTGGAGGTCGGAATCAAAGGCGGCGGCCGCGGCCGCCAGGCGCCGGACCACCTCGGGATGGCGGACGGCCAGGTTCTCCGTCTCGCCGGGATCGGCCGCCAGATCGTACAATTCCGGTGCGGGCAGCACCCGGTGCTGGGTGGTGAAGAGTGCGGGCTGGTGCTCCCACCAGAGGCTTGGCGGCCGCGGTTCCGGGGCCGGGATCCCCGCGAGCAGGAGTTTCCAGCGCCCCTCGCGGATGGCCTGCGGCTGGAGGCCGAAGTAGTGGACCAGCGTGCGTGGGGTTCCCTCGGAGGCGGCGCCGGCCGAGAACCACGGCGCCAGGTCCCGGCCGTCGAAAACGCGATCCCCGGGCAGCGCCGCACCCGCCAGCCGCGCGCAGGTCGGGAAGACGTCCAGCAGGGAAACCGGCTCGTCCACCACACGACCGGGCGCGATGCCGCCGGGCCAGCGCACGAGGAGCGGGACGCGGATCCCGCCCTCCCACGTCGTGCCCTTGCCGGCGCGCAGGGGGCCGTTGCTACCCGCGAGGGAACGGCCGGGGAAACGCGGGGCCTTGGCCTTCGCCTTGGGCGGGCCCGCCTTCCCTCCGGCGGCCGCGTGGCCCCTTCCGCCGGGGGCGCCGTTGTCGCTGGAGAAGAACACCACGGTGTCCCGGTCGAGCCCGAGCTCGCGCAGGGAATCGAGGATGGCGCCCGTGCTGGCGTCGAGCTCCTCGACGGTCTCGCCGTACAGCCCGCCCTTGGAAGTGCCGGCAAACTCCGGCGATGCGTACTGCGGGATGTGCGGCATCGTGTGGGGCAGGTAGAGGAGAAATGGCCGGTCGCGGCTCTCCCGGATGAACGCGATCGCGCGCTCGGTGTAGCGGCGGGTGAGGGTGGACTGGTCGACGGGCGCCTCCACGACGCGTTCGCCGTCGATCAGCGGCAGCGGTTCGACGCCCATCACCTGCAGGAACGGTTCACCCACCGGCCACTCGTTGGAGTCATTGCTGTGGGGCAGGCCGAAGTACTCGTCGAAGCCGTGGCGGCCCGGCCGGAACGGCGCGGCCCAGCCGAGGTGCCACTTGCCGATGCAGGCCGTGGCGTAGCCCCGCGTCTTCAGGAGGGTGGCGAGCGTCAGCTCCGCCTCGGGCAGCCCTTGGCGCTCGGTCGGGAACAGCACGTAGGGCAGGCCGGCCCGCGCCGGCAGTCGTCCCGTGAGGAGCGCCGCCCGTGCGGGACTGCAGAAGGGGGCCGCGGAATACGCGCTGGTGAACCGCACGCCTTCGCGCCCGAGGCCGTCGAGCCGCGGGGTCGCGATCGTGGGGCTGCCCTGGCCGGAGAGGTCCCCCCAGCCGAGGTCGTCGGCAAGGATGACAATGAAGTTCGGCGGCCGCGCCGCCGCTGGGGAGGCCGCGATCGCGAGGAGCAGGAGCAGCCCGAGCGCAGGAAGGGGTGACATCGGCGGGGAGGACGGGTCGGGAGCCTCGCCGCGCGTTTCCCGGCTGACAAGTCGGTCCCGGCGCTAGGGCAGGGCGGGCAGGGACTCCAGCACCGCGCGCGCCCGCGCCTTGGCGGCCTCGTCGTGCTTCTCGCGGGAAGGCATCGCCAGTCCCCGCTGCAGGGCGGCGCGGGCCGGGCCGGGTTGTCCGGCTGCCGCGAGGGCGAGGCCGAGTTCCAGGTGATGCTTGAGCTGGCCTGGTTCCAGTTCCACCGCGCGCTCCAGGTGGCGCACGGCCTCCGCGTGCGACGCGCCGGGCAGCCCGCCGTAGAACAGCTTCACCACCAGCCGCGCGGTCCCGCTGAGTTCCGCGACCTCGTGGTGCCACCGCCCGAGGATGTGATGCGCCCACGCGTAGCCGGGCTCGAGCGTCAGGGCCCGCTCCGCCTCCGCGCGCAGTTCGCGGGAGTAGCGCACCTTCTCCCGGGTCCCGCTCAGCACCCCCAGCTTGCCGAGGCAAATGGCGACGGAGAGGACGTTCTCCGCCCGCCGGGGCTCGAGCTCCGCGGCGCGGCGAGCGTGGACCAGCGCCTGCGCGACGGCGGCCCGCTGCTCCTCCCGCGTGGGCAGCTCGACCATCAGGTCCGAATACTGGCGCGCGAGCTTCTGCTGCAGGAAGGCATCCGCTGGGCGGGCGGCGACCGCCTCCTGGAACAGGGCCAGGGCCTGCCGCGTGTCCAGCCGGGCTTCCGCGGCGAGGGCCGCGCGCACCAGTTCATCCGGGTCCGCGCGGGCCATGGCCGCCGCGAGGGTGGCCAGGGCGAGCAGCGCGGGGCGGAGCGGGGTCATCCGCCGAAGGTGGCGGGGGTATTTGCGGGTGCAAGTGCCGCGGCGGATTCCACGGGTGCGCCGGTTTTCGCTTGGCGCATCCGCGACGGCTGGGCGACCGTGACGAGATGGCTGCCGCACCGATCCGCTATTACCACCGCGCCCGCGCCCGCGAGGAGACCGAGGAGATCTTCGGCGAGCGCTGGCTGCGCTTCGCGTACGAGCACCCCGTCGGCCGGTTCGCGGTGTGGCTGCTGGCCCGGCGCGCCTTCTTCTCGCGCTGGTACGGCCACCGGATGAACCGGCCCGCCAGCGCCCGGCTCATCCTGCCGTTCATCGCACGCTACAACCTCGACGTCGACGAGTTCGCGACCTCGCCCTTCAAGTTCGAGCACTTCAACGCGTTCTTTTACCGCGCACTGCGGCCCGCCTGCCGTCCCGTCGCCCCCGGCGACGACGTGGCGGTGCTGCCCGCCGATGGCCGCCACCTGGTGTTCCCGGAGGTCGACGCGGCCGACGGTTTTTACGTGAAGGGGGCCCGCTTCAGCCTCGCGGAGCTCCTCGACGACGCCGACCTCGCGGCCCGCTTCGCCGGCGGGACGATGGTGATTTCCCGGCTCTGCCCGGTCGACTACCACCGGTTCCACTTTCCGGTGGCCGGCGTGCCCGGCGAGCCGCGGCGCGTCCAGGGCTGGCTCTACTCCGTCAGCCCCATCGCCCTGCGCCGCCGCATCCGCTACCTGGTGGAGAACAAGCGCGAGGTCACGCTCGTCGAGAGCCCGGCCTTCGGCCCGGTGGCGGTCCTGGAGGTTGGCGCGACCAACGTCGGCAGCATTCTGCAGTCGTTTGTCCCGGGCCGCCCGGTCGCCAAGGGCGAGGAGAAGGGCCTCTTCGCGTTCGGCGGGTCCTGCGTGATCACGCTGTTCGCGCGCGGGCGAATCCGCTGCGACGCCGACCTCGTCGCGCAGAGTGCCCGCCACGTCGAGACGTACGCCCGGATGGGCGAGCGTCTCGGCGTGGCCTCCGCCTGAACCACGGTTTTTCCCGCCATGACCAACTCAGACCTACGCCGCTTGCTTCCGCTGCTCCTGCTGCTGGGCGCCTCGCTCCTCCGCGCCCAAACCACGCCTGAATTGCGCTCCCCCGGCCCCACGATCGGGCCGGACGGCGGCGAACTGCTCGTGCGCTTCACGGCGGTCGGCTTCTCGCCCTCGCTGTTCGCCTCGTGGCGGATCCAGTTGGCCGGGCGCACGGTCACGGCGAGCACGGCCAGCTCCCAGACGAGCGCCGGCGAGACGGTCGTCACGGCCTTCTTCGGCCCGCTCACCGCCGCGGATTCCGGCTCCGCGGTCATCTCGTACGTGCCGTCGGGCGGCACCACGCTGAGCACGCCGGCGTTTCCGCTGCGCATCGTCGCTGGCGCACCCGAGATCGGGGTTCCGCCCGCGAGCCAGTCCGTGGCCGCCGGCCGCCCGGCCCAATTCCTCGTCACCGCCGGCGGCACGGCGCCGCTCACCTACCAGTGGCTGCGCAACGGGGTGCCGATCAGCGGTGCCACGCGCAACTCCTATGTGATCTCCAGCGCGACGGCCGGGGATGCCGGCGCCCTCTCGGTCGTGGTGAGCAACGCGCAGGGCTCGGCGAACTCCGCGGCCGCGGTCCTTACGGTCGTCCTGCCCGATCCCCCGGCGATCACCACGCCGCCCGCGGCGCAGTCCGCCGTTGAGGGCGGCGAGGCGCGCTTCAGCGTCACCGCCACCGGCCCCGCCCTGACCTACGCTTGGCGCAAGGACGGCACCGCCCTGCCCGGCGCCACTTCCGCCCAGCTGGACCTGCGCAACCTGCAGCTGTCCCAGGCCGGCGCCTACTCCGTGATCGTCAGCAATGCCAACGGCTCCGTCGAGAGTCCCGCCGCCCGCCTCACCGTCGCCCGCGCCGCCAACCCCGGCCGGCTCGTCAACCTCTCCGTGCGCACCCCCCTCGCGGTGGCCGACGAGGTGCTCTCGATGGGTTACGTGGTGGGCGGGGCCGGCACCTCCGGGAACAAGTCCGTCCTCCTCCGCGCGGTCGGGCCGGCCCTCACCGCGTTCGGCGTCGCCGGTGCGCTGCGCGATCCGCGGCTCGAGACCTACGTCGGCTCCAGCCGCACCGGTGGCAATGACAACTGGGGCGGCGGCGCGGCGCTGCGCGACGCCTTTGCCGCGGCGGGCGCCTTCCCGCTGGCGAGCGATTCGCTGGATGCCGCGCTCACCGCCACGGTCTCGCCGGGGGACAACTCCGTGCGGATCTCCGGCGCCGGCGGCGCCACGGGCGAGGTGCTCGCCGAGGTGTACGACCTGACCGCGGGCAGCGCGTTCGCCAACCCGACCACGCCGCGGTTGGTCAACGTTTCCGTGCTGAAGCCCCTGGCCGCCGGGGAGACGCTCATCGCCGGCTTCGTCGTCGGGGGCGGGGCGGGCAAGCGCCTGCTGGTCCGCGCCGTCGGCCCCGGCCTCACCGCGGGCTTCGGGATCGAGGGCGCCCTCGCGGACCCCGGACTCGAGGTGTACCGCGGCTCCGCGGCCACCACCGCGAACGACAACTGGAACGCCGCCGATGCCGCGATCTTCGCCCAGGTGGGCGCGTTCAATCTACCGGCCGGCAGCCGCGACGCGGCGGTGGTCCTCGATGTCTCGCCCGACGCCTACAGCGTCCAGGTGCGCAACCGCGCCGCCGGCGGGGGCGTGGTCCTGGTCGAGGTCTACGAGGTGCCCTGAGGGCCGGGCGCGGCCGCGGGGCGGCGGGTGCCCGGGACAGGACTCGAACCTGCACACCTTGCGGCAAAGGCTTCTAAGACCTTCGTGTCTGCCATTCCACCACCCGGGCGGGCCCGGTCCGGAGGTTTCCGCTTCCGGCGCCGCGCCGCAAGCGCCTAGTGGCGGCGGCTTCCGGGGCGGGGCGAAAACGCGATCGCCTCACCCGCCCGCCCGGGTTTGATCCGGGGTTTCCGATGCCCCTCCTGCCCCTGCTGTTCCTCCTGCTCGCCGGCACCGGGTCCGCCGCGGTGCCGGGTAACGCGCGCCCCAATATCGTGGTCATCCTGGCCGACGACCTCGGCTACGGGGACCCGAGTTGCTACAACCCGGAACGCGGCCGGATCCGGACGCCCCACCTCGATCGCCTCGCCCGCGAAGGCGCCCGCTTCACCGATGGGCACGCGTCCTCCGCGGCCTGTTCGCCGTCCCGCTACACGCTGCTGACGGGGCGCTATCATTGGCGCACGCGGCTCCAGACCGGGATCGTCGACCTCTGGGAGCGGCCGTTGATCGCGCCCGACCGCCTCACCATCGCCGGCCTCGCGCGCCGGCAGGGCTACCGCACTGCCGCCTTCGGCAAGTGGCACCTGGGATGGGACTGGCCGCTGGAGGAAGGCGACCTTGCTTTCCTGCGCGGGCTCGGCGGCCGCACGGGCCGCTCCCGCGACCCACTCCTCACGGAGCCCACCGCGGAGCACCGCCGCGTCTGGTCCCGGGTGTTTTCCCAGGCCATCGCGGGCGGGCCCGTCACGCGCGGCTTCGAGCATTACTTCGGGACCGACGTCCCCAACTGGCCCCCGTACAGCTTCATCGCGGACGACCGTACGGTTGGCGTGCCCTCCACGCTCCTGCCCGCCCGGTTGATGGAAGGGTTCCGGGCGAGCTTCCAAGGGCCCGCCTTGCCCGGCTGGGAGTTTGAACCGGTGCTCGACACCACGATTGCCCGCGCCGAAGCCTACGTGGCCGAGCGCGCCCGCAACGCCGAACCGTTCCTCCTCTACGTCGCCCTCACCACGCCCCACACGCCCATTTCCCCCAGCCGCGCGTGGCAGGGGCGCAGCGGGCTCAACGACTACGCGGACCTGGTGCTGGAGACGGACGACGCCATCGGCCGGCTCCTCGCGGCCCTCGACCGTCACGGGCTGGCGCGCGACACGTTCGTCCTCTGCACGAGCGACAACGGCTACGAGACGGCCATCGGGATCAAGCCGCTGGAGGCGATGGGGCACTTCCCGAGCGGTCCCCTGCGCGGCTACAAGCGCGATGCCTGGGAAGGCGGTCACCGGGTGCCGTTCCTGGTGCGCTGGCCCGGGGTGGTGCCGGCCGGCCAGGTTTCGGGGGCCTTGGTCCATCAGGCGGACCTGATGGCCACTTTGGCGAACCTCTGGGGGGTGACGCTCCCTGCGGACGCCGGCGAGGACAGCTTCAGCCTGCTGCCGCTGTGGCGCGAGGGCCGCGCCGAGATCCGTCCGCACGCCGTCAGCTGCGGGGTGAACGGGTTGCAGGCGGTCCGCGAGGGTCCGTGGAAGCTGCTCTGCGGCCGCACGCCGCAATTGTATCACCTCGGGGAGGATCTCGCGGAGCAGCACGACCGGGCGGCCGCGGAGCCGGCGCGCGTCCAGGCGATGCTGGCGCTGCGGGAGCGCCTGATCGCCGAGGGCCGCAGCACGCCCGGGCCGCGCCGCGAGAACGACGTGCCGGTGCGCCGGTTGCCGGGCGGCGGCTGATCAGTACCCCGCGTCGGCCAGCTGGCGCCGCACGTCGCGGAGCGCCGGGGCGAGCTGCGTCGGGAGGTCGGTCCAGATCGGCTCGAGTGCCAGCCGGTCGTTGTAGCCGGCGCGGCGCAGCGCCCGCAGGTAGGGCCGGAAATCCTCGCCGTGGGTGCCGGGCGCGGCCCGGTCGCGGTTTTCGGCGAGGTGCGCGTGCCGGATCAGGGGGCCGACCGCCAGCAGGTCATCGGGTGATTCCCCGTTGCGCAGCATGTGGAAGAGGTCGACCAGCAGCTTCACCGCCGGATGATTCGCCCGCCGGACCGCCTCCGCGCCCTCGCGCACGGTGTTGATCAGGTTGCATTCGCCGCGGTTGAGCGGCTCCACCACGATCATCACGCCCTGCTCCTCGGCGAGCGGGGCAAATTGGCGCAGCAGGTCGACGTACTGCTCGAAGGCCCGCGCCACCGGGAAGCCCTCCGGGACCATCCGGGCGCCGGCGCTGCCGAACACGATGCGGGTCATCCCGATCTCGCGGCAGCGGCGGAAGACCGTGTGCGCGTACCGGTCGAGCCGCTCATAATCGAGGTCCGGACCGCTGCACTTGAGCGTGGCGGGCAGAAGCACGTTCGCCGCGGGCATCGGTAACCCGCTGGCGCGCAGGGCGGCGGCGTGCGGGGCGAAGGCCGCGTCCGGCGATTCCGGGAGGAGGAAGTTGACGACGTGGCCCTCGATGAAGTCGCACTCGGGGCGGAAGGGCAGGGCGGCGAGGGTCGCGGGATCGGTGCAGAAGCCGAGTTGCATCCCGCGAGGGAATGCGGCGCGGCGCCGAAGGCACGGAGAAAAAGCGCTTGCTTCCCCGGAAGGCTTGCCGCTTCCTCGCCCTCCCTTGTTCGGGCTGTAGCGTAGCCTGGTAGCGCGCTTGCATGGGGTGCAAGAGGTCGTGAGTTCGAATCTCACCAGCCCGACCATTTCCGAGGACCCCGGCCCCGCGGGGCCGTTGTTCCCCCCCGAGACGCCGCGATAAGCCCTCTGACCCGGTTGCTTGACTATGCCTCCGTGGGTATATGAATTCCGGCGTATGAACCTCGCCGAACTCCGCGCGCTGCTCGCGGCCCAGCCCGCCGCCGCCCTCGAGCTGGTCTTTGACGACGGGGACACGGTTCCGCCGTCGTTCCACGTCACCGAGGTCGGTCACGTCACCCGCCGCTTCATCGACTGCGGGGGCACCCGCCGGACGACGGAGTGCTGCCTGCTGCAGGTCTGGGTGGCCGAGGGGGATCCCGATCACCGGCTGCCCGCGGGCAAGCTGCTCGACATCCTCCGGCTGGCCGATGACCTGCTCCCGGCCGCCGACCTCCCCGTGGAGATCGAGTACGAGGGCTGCGTGCTCTCGCAGTATGCGGTCGCCGCGGGCGAGTCCTCGCCGGGACTGATCCGCCTGCGGCTCGAGGACAAGCACACCGACTGCCTTGCCAAGGAGGCGTGCGGGCTGACGCCCGCCGGGGCTTGCGGGCCCGGCTGCTGCTGACCAGCCGTGGACCTGGTCGCGATCTACGAGTGCCTGTGCGATCGCACGCGCTTGCGGTTGCTCCACCTGCTGCTGGATGGACCGCTCTGCGTCTGCCACTTCCAGGAGGTGCTGGGCGCGGAGCAGGTGAGGGTCTCCAAGCATCTCGCCTACCTGCGCCGTCATCACCTGGTGGTGGCGGCGCGCGCCGGCAGCCGTCGCGTCTACCGTCTCCCGGACCCGGCGCCCGCGGCCCTGGCCGCGAATCTGGCGTGCCTGCGCGAATGCGCCGGCGACGATCCGCTCCTCCGCGCGGATGCGCGCCGCCTCCGGGCCCTCCGCACCCGGTTGGGTCCGGCGGAGGTGGCCTGCGCCGCCCCCGCGCCGCGCCGCCAAGCCCGCCTTCCCTGATGAGCACTCCGGCCGCCGCCCGCCTCGATTTCTTCGAGCGCCACCTCACGCTCTGGGTGCTCGCCTGCATGGGCGCCGGCCTCGCCGTTGGCCGGCTGTGGCCTGAGTTCACGGCGCGGCTTTCCGCGCTGGAGTTCGGCCGCGGCTCCCACGTCAACGCCCCCATCGCGATCCTGATCTGGCTGATGGTGGCACCCATGATGCTGCGGATCGACTTCTCCGCCCTCGCCGAGGTTTGGCGCCGTCCCGCGGGCATCGGGGTCACGCTGTTCGTGAACTGGGTGGTGAAGCCGTTCAGCATGGCGCTGCTCGCCTGGCTCTGCCTGCGCGTGGTGGCGGCCGACGGCCTCGGCTGGATCTCCGTCGCGGCGGCCCGCGAGTACACGGCGGGCCTGATCATCCTCGCCGCCGCCCCCTGCACCGCGATGGTGTTCGTCTGGAGCCAACTGACCGACGGCGACCCCGCCTACACCCTCGCGCAGGTCGCGCTCAACGACCTGATCATGGTCTTCGCCTTCGCGCCCCTCGTGGCCCTGCTGGTCGGCGTCAGCGGGGTGGTGGTGCCCGGCGCGGTGCTGGTGACTTCGGTGGTGGTCTTCATCGTCGTTCCCCTGGTGACCGGAGCGGCGGGAAGGTTGCTGCTGGTGCGGTGGCGCGGGGAGGAGTGGCTGGCCCGGCGCTTCCTCCCGGCCTGCCGGCCCGTGACCCTTGGGGCGCTACTGGCCACGCTGGTGCTGATCTTCGCGTTCCAGGCGGAAAACCTCCTCCGGAATTGGACGGCGGTGCTGCTGATCGCCGCGCCGATCTTGATCCAGGTTTACCTCAATTCGGGGCTGGCCTACCTGCTGATGCGGCGTTTCCGGGTGCCCCACGCGATCGCCGCGCCTGGGGCGCTGATCGGGGCGAGCAACTTCTTCGAACTCGCGGTCGCCGTGGCGATCACCCTCTTCGGCCCGTCCTCCGGTGCCGCCTTGGCGACGATCGTCGGCGTGCTGGTCGAGGTCCCCGTGATGCTCTCGGTCTGCCGCGCCTGCGTCGCCAGCCGGGGCTGGTATGCGCGCGGCGCCCCTTCTTCCCCGTGAAACCTGCCGTCCTGATCCTCTGCACCGGAAACTCCTGCCGTAGCCACCTGGCCGAGGCGGTCCTGCGCGCGGCCGCCGGGGACCTCGTGGACGTTCACAGTGCCGGCTCCCGTCCCGCCGGCTACGTCCACCCCCTGGCGGTCCGCGTGCTCGCCGAGATCGGCCTGGATGCCTCCGGCCACCGGTCGAAGCATCTGGACGAATTTCTGCAACGCCCGATCCACACCGTGATCACCGTCTGCGGCCGCGCGGACCAGGTCTGCCCAGTCTTCCCGGGGCAGGTGCGACGCCATCACTGGGGCTTCGATGACCCGGCCGACGCCCGCGGCACCGAGGAGGAGGTGCTCGTCGTGTTCCGTCGGGTGCGGGACGAGATCCGGCGGGTTTTCGGCGCCTATGCCGCCGGCCTCCGGGACGCCCGCGGGGACGGAGCGTCCGCGGCAGGCGTTTGAGTCAGGCCACGCCAGGCGTCAGAACCACTGGAACTTCTCGGGCACGTAAACCGTATCGAAGGCCTGCAGGCGGAATTGCTCCGTCGCCTTGCCGTCCATCACGGCCTTGAGGTTGACCTTGTAGGTCTTGCTCACGCCGTCGACGTTCCGGATGATGCTGATTTCCTTCATGTTGGCCCGCTGGACGTCGAACCCGCCGGCTTCCATCACGGCCTCGAAGGCGGTCACCGCGCGTTCCAGTTGGAGCTTGCCCGGCTTGAGCACTGCGCCGGTGACGAAAACCGAGAAGGTCGACGTGACGACGGAGACCTTCACGTCCTTGGTCACGAGGTGCGGCGAGTAGAGTTTCACGAGCTCCTTCTCGAAGTCCGCCGGGGTGAGGCCGGCCGCCTTCACTTCGCCGATGATCTCGAGGTTGATGCGGCCGTCGCGCCGGATGGCCTGCGAGTTGTCGAGGTTGGGGGAGCCGGGGAAGGAGATCTTCACCACGTCACCCGGCGTGAGCACTAGCGGATCGAGATCGTCGTTCGCCCGGGCCTTCGGGGCGGCGGGTCCGGCGCAGCCGACGAGGAGCGTCAGGGCTAGGGTGGCGCAAGCCAGGGCAAGGCGAGGGAGGAGCGTTTTCATGGCGGGAGGGGCCGGCGTTCGTTAAAGGGAGAGGTCTTCTGCTGGTTTTCCCCCAGATGAAGCGTGCCGCAACGATCTTTCAATACGGATCATGCTTATGCGTGATCCGTAATCGAGCCGCCGGACGATCGCTGGTCGGGGCTGGACCCTGGCGGCGGAGCGGGGAAAGAGTGGGGGATGCCGCTTGCTTCGCGATGCACCCGAAGGCTTGGGAGCGCCCTCGGTCTCATGGTCCTCACGCTCGTCCGGGTGGGCGCCCAGGAAGCGGCGGTGACCGTGCGCGCCGGTGCGAGCGTGACTTTGACTGCCTCCGCCGACGGCGGGTCGCCCTTGCGGTATGAGTGGACGTTCGGGGGCGCTGCGCTGCCGGGAGCGACGAACTCCGCCCTGGTCCTGGAGCGTTTCAACGCCTCCCTGGCGGGGCGTTACGGCGTGCGGGTGATCAACGCCCTTGGTGAGGCGACGGCGGCGCCGGTCACCCTCGCGCTCGACGCCGCCTCGCTGTTCCCCCTGGCCGCTGTTCCGGCGCGGGTGGGGGCGGGAGGTACCCTGGCGTTGAGCGCGAGGTCGCCGGCCCCCACGGATGCCCGGTGGCAGTGGCTGCGGGACGGGCAACCCATCGCCGGGGCCACCAACGCGGTTCTCGTGGTGCGACCCGCGGCGGTGGCGGTCTACCAACTCCGCGTCACGACCGGGGGGAGGGAGGAGTTTTCCGCCGAGGTGGCGCCGCGGACCGCGTCCGTTCCCCGGGGTCTGGTAAACCTCTCGACCCGCGGGTTGGTTTCGCCGGAAGCGGCCCTGATCGGCGGGGTGGTGATTCCGCCGGAGTGGTCCCGAACCCTGCTCATCCGGGCCGTAGGTCCCGGGCTGGCCGCCTTCGGGGTCGCGGCCCCGCTGGTACAGCCGACCTTGCGGCTGCGCGATGCGGGTGGCCGGCTGCTGGCCACGGAGGCCGGTTGGGGAGGGGCGTTGCGCGCCGTGGTGGTGGAGGCGTCCGCGGCGGTCGGGGCATTCCCGTTGGCCGCGGCCGACGCCGCCCTGCTGCTGACGCTGCCGCCTGGGGCTTACACGGTGGAGGTGGCCGCCGTCGGCTCCGCGCGCGGTGAGGCCCTGTTGGAGGTGTATGATGTGCCCTGAAGCCGCCCGCCTCTCCTGTGATAAATCCGTAAACTTCTCCCCCGAGGACTTTTGGGATTTTCCTTGGGCAACGTTTGCCATCCCTTTTCCCCAACTCCCGTGAACTCCCCGCGTATCCTCCGCCCGGCCCTGCTCTCCGCCCTGCTCCTGCTCGGCGGTGCAGGATTCATGCGTGCGCAGGAAGCGGTGGCCGTCGCGCCCGGCCGCAGCATCACGCTCACCGCCGAGGCCTCGGGAACTCCGCCCTTCACCTATCAGTGGTTCAAGAACGGGGCCTCGTTGGCCGGCGCGACTGCCGTCAGCCACCAAATTCCCGTGGCGGCCGCCGCCGATTCGGGCCAGTACACGGTCCAGGTGACCAATGCCAGCGGCAGCACCGTGTCGCCCGCGGCCAGCCTCTTCGTCGGCACCGTGCCGCAGATCACGACGCATCCGGTGAACCAGACCGTCGCCCTCAATGGCTCCGTTTCCTTCAGCGTCGTCGCCACGGCTGATCCGGCCCCGACCTACCGGTGGCGGCGCGATGGCGTCGTACTGACCGGCGCCACCCGCGCCACTCTTAACCTTCCCGGGGTCACGGGCTTCGACCAAGGCAGCTACACGGTGGAGGTCTCCAATGGCACCCTGATCCCGTCGCAGACGATCGTGAGCAATCCCGCGGTGCTCACCGTGCAACTCCGCGCGCAGACGATCAGCTTCGCCGCGTTGCCTGGCCGCACGAATCAGGACCCGCCCTTCACCGTGGCGGCGACCGCCTCCAGCGGGCTGCCGGTTTCCTTCACGGTGGTCAGTGGTCCGGCCACCGTTTCCGGCTCCACGGTCACGCTCACGGGAGCGGGTACCGTGACGCTGCGCGCCAGTCAGGCTGGCAGCTACGAATACGCCGCCGCGACGCCCGTCGACCAGTCCTTCAGCGTCTCGATTGTCCGGGCGGCCCAGACGATCAGCTTCGCCGCCCTGCCGGCCAAGACCACCCTGGACGCCCCCTTCGCGTTGACCGCTACGTCGTCCTCGGGCCTCGCGGTCAGCTATGCCAGCGGCAATGCCGCGGTGGCCACCGTGAGCGGAAACACGGTCACCGTGGTCGGGGAGGGCTCGACGGTGATCACGGCACGGCAGGCCGGGGACGCGAATTTCCTGGCGGCGCCGGACGTCACTCAAACCCTCGTGGTCACGCGCGGCCTGCGCGCGCAGACGATCGCATTCGAACTCCCGCCCTTCGGCCAGCTCGGGATCGTCCCGGCGGGCGCGGCGGTGACGCTGACCGTTTCGGCGGAGGGCGGCGCCCCCTTCACGTACGAGTGGCGCAGGAACGGCACGGTGATTCCCGGAGCCACGGCGGCGACCCTCGCGCTGGCGAATTTCTCCGCCGCGGAGGCCGGCGCCTACACCGCGCGGGTGAGCAACCCCCAGGGCTCCGCGGATTCGGACGTGGCCAAGCTCAAGGTCGGCAGCCCGCAGGTCTTGGTGCCGCTGACGGTGAAGTCGGTCGGGGATGCGCCCTTCATCCTCGATGCCACTGCGTCGTCCAGCCTGGCCGTCACTTTCACCAGTTCCAATCCGGCGGTCGCGACGGTCGAGGGCCGCGTCGTGACGATCGTCGGGGAGGGCGTGACCAACCTGATCGCCAATCAAGCCGGTAATCTTGATTACCATCCGGCGCCGAGCGTCGCGCGCGAGCTGCGCGTCAGCAACCGGGTCCCGCAGACCCTGCAGTTCACCGCGCCCGCGGACCAGGCGTTCTCGACGGCGCCGGTGCCGCTGGTGGCGAGCGCGTCCTCGGGCCTGCCGGTGGCGTTCACCGTCGTCTCCGGCCCCGCGACCGTGGAGGGCGCGACGCTGACCCTGACGGACGCCGGTCTGGTGACGGTGCGGGCGACCCAGGTGGGCAATGTGGACTTCAGCGCGGCGTCACCGGTCGAGCGCTCGTTCAACGTCACGACGAATTTCCTCGCTTGGCAGACCGCCCGCTTCACGGCGGAGGAGCGGGCCGGCCCCGCCCGCAGCGGCCCGAACGCCGTCTACGGCCTCGATGACCTGCCGAACCTCGTGAAGTACGCCCTCGGCCTGCCGCCCAAGGTGAATATCACCGCGGAGCGTCCCGCGCTCGCGCAGGATGGCACCCGCTGGGCCTTCACCTACGAGCGGCCGGAGGGCAATGCGCTCGGGAGCGTCCAGTATGCCGTCGAGGTTTCCACCGACCTGCGGGATCCTGCCGCGTGGTCTGGTGCCGGCCTGTTGCATGAGCAGGTCTCGAGCGCTGGCGGCAAGGGACGCTGGCGGGCCACCTATCCCCTGCGGTCGGCGACCAATCCCGCCGGCGCCCGCGTGGTGGCGTTCCGGCTGCGCGTGACGACCCCGGAAGGCTCGGCTTATTCCCCGGTCCTGGCCGGGATGACGCAGGAGCTGCCGGTGGGGCAGACCACCGCGCTCTCGTTCCCCCTCTATCCGGTGCCCGCCGCGGGTGCGCTGATGGCGCGCCTGACGGATTCCGGACCGAACTTCATCGAGGCGTCCGCCGCGGGCTGGACCGCGGCTACCTTCGGCGATGGGGCGCAGCCGCTCTTCGTGCGGATCCGCGGCGGCGCTTCCGCCGGTCGGGTGCTGCCGGTTTCCGCCGCGGCGGGGGCGGAGCATCGCCTCGTGGTGGACAGCGGAGGACTGCCCCTGGCGCGCAGCGGCGTCACGACGGGGGCCGCGGGCGACGCCTTCGAGGTTCTCGCGGCGCAGACTTTGGCGGGGGCCTTCCAGGGCGTCGCGCTCGCGGCGGGCAACGCGGCGGCCGAGGCGGATCAGGTGCAGGTTTGGAGCGGAGCGACCTGGCTTTCATTCTTCAAGCACGCGACGCGCAACCGATGGGAAGCGGAGCACGACGCGGCGGGCGCCCCCACGCGGGACGCTTACGCCCTGCGGCCCGATCGCGGCCTGCGCGTGCGTCGCGGCCCTTCAGGGCCGGCTATCCTGTATGTGCATCACGCGGGGCGCGTGGCCGACACGGCGGTCCGGATCGTGCATGACCGCCCGGGTTCGACCTTCGTGGCCTTGGGGTTGCCGGTGGACGCCACCCTCGCATCCATCGACCCGGGCTTGGGTGGCGGCGTGGCGGGAGGGTGGCGGACGGGCGCCTCTCCCACCTTGGCCAGTACCACCGCGGATTTGCTGATGGCGTGGAATCCCGCGGGCAACCGCTGGACCGTGACCTACAAGAACACCGGCACCGCGCGGTGGGAGGAGGCGCGGGACGGCGCCCAGGCCGTGCGGGACGACTTGGTGATCTCCGCGGGCCAGCCGTTGCTGGTCCGGCGGGTAGGGGAGGCCGGCGCCCAGCTGATGGCGGTGCCCCTCCCGTATTCGGTTGCCCGCTGACCGCGCCGAGCGGCGGTTGGCTTAGCGGAGGTCCTCCGGCTCGCGGTGGCGCCTGAACCCCGCCGGCCGAACCTCGCGTTGCGAGGCCGTGAGAGTTGCGCCGGCAGGGAGGGCGTGAATGCCCGGATTCATCGGGCGCGATTTTCGATTGGCGTGCGGGCTGCGGCCGGCCGCCGTCTAGTTCCGCGCTGGGGCGGACACCCCAAGCCTGCCAGTCGTGGAGTTACGTAGTGCGGGAGCCGCAGATATACCCACGCAAAAACCTAATAAATAGCACCTTACAAATGTTTGATTAAAACTAGGTCAAAGAAGGGCCGGGGGCGATCGTCGCTAGACGAGGCGTGGGCAACCGGCGACGACAGGCGCGTGAACTCCTTCCTTTCCACTTCACGCGTTCGTCTCCTGATGGCTTCCCTGCTGGTGGCCTTCGGAGGCGCGGGCCGGCTTGCGGCGCAAGGCGCCACCGTCGTGCTCGACACGTTCGGCTTGGCCAGTGTCGGCGCGGTGGTCCCGGGTTCGAGCTGGGAAGGCCAGGTCACGCGCGAGGCGGAGTCGCTCGTTGTGGCGGGCACGGCGCGGGACGACAATGGCTGGCAGGCGCGCGGCTTGAACCTGAACGCCAGCGGGATGACGGCGTTGGCGGTGACCGGCTACCGCCTGGCGGGCAATGCGGCGGGGATGCTGGTGATCGAGCTCCAGGATGCCGCGCTGAACACCGCGGTCTTTTCGACGCCGTTGAGCGCCTTTGGCACCGCTTCCACCACGGTGCGCATCCCGCTCCAGACTTGGGCGGCGGGCTTCGATTTCACGCGCCTGACCGGGTGGTCGATCGGCGGCGGCGTGCCGCCTCCGGGCAACGACGCCTTCCGCGTGGTCCTCGAGCATCTTGAACTGAGCGCGCAGGGCGGTCCCACCGTGGCCACCCTGCCCGTCATCACCGTTCCGCCGGCCGACCAGGCCGCGCCCTTGGATGCGGAGGTGCGGTTCATCGTCGCCGCCATGGGCAATCCGGCGCCGACCTTCCAGTGGCGGCGCGAGGGGCGGCCGATTCCCGGTGCCACGGGTGCGGTGCTGACGCTGACCGTGACCGCGGAGACCGTGGGCCGTTACTCGGTCGCGGTGCAGAACGCCGTGGGCTCTGTCCTGAGTACGCCGGTGAGGTTGAGCGTGGGCAGCGGTGCGCCCGCCGGAGGCGGCTCGGCGGGTGTGGTGGCCGGAGCGGGTGGCGGCAGCGCGCCCGCGGCAGGCGGTTCCTCAGGTGGGTCGGTCGCCGGCACGGGCGGCGGTACTCCCAGCTCCGGGGGGACGACCTCGGGATCCATCGCCGGGACCGGCAGTGGC
>JAIXQE010000147.1 GCA_027485815.1 Opitutaceae bacterium | reverse complement strand
AGCGTCATCTCCGGACGCCGGGTACTCATCCAGACCGCCCAGGGGATCGTGCGAGGCGTGACCGGAAAGCGGGCCATCCACCTGTTGGAGGACGACGAGCGCAAGCGCGTGCCGAAGAAGCACGAGATCTGGATCGATATCGGGGTGCGCTCCAAGGAGGAGGCCCTTGCCCGGGTGAATATCGGGGACGTCGCGACCTACGATCACGAACTGGAACTGTTCAATGGTAGCATCGGGGCGGCGCGGGCCTTCGACAACAAGGTCGGGGCGTACGTGGTCGGCGAGGCCCTCATCCGCCTGGCGCGGGAGAAGGCCCGCCTGAAGGCGCGCGTCGTCAGCGTCGCCACCACCCAGGAGGAGATCGGTGTCCGGGGCGCGACCACGTCCGCCTACGCGGTCAATCCGCACCTCGCCATCGCGGTGGACGTCGGGCACGCGACCGACCACCCCGACTGCGACAACCGCCGGTTCGGGGAAACCAAGTTGGGCGGCGGTCCGATCCTGTGTCGGGGCGCGAACATCAATCCGCGCGTGTACGAGCGGCTGGTGCGGGCGGCCCGCAAGAGCTCCATCCCGTTCCAGGTGGAGGCGGACCCGCGGCCGACCGGAACCGATGCCCGGGCGATCCAGATGGCGCGGGGCGGGGTCGCCACCGGCCTCGTGAGCATCCCCCTGCGCTATATGCACACCCCGAGCGAGGTGGTGGACCTGCAGGACGTGGAGCGCTGCGTCCAGCTGCTGGTCGCCTTCGCGCTGGACCTCGAGCCGGGCGAGAACGGGCACTGGTGAGGACCAGACCGGAATCGGATTGAAGCGCCCCGCCCGGCTACCGCAGCCTGACCCTTATGGACCCCCACCAGCAGGAAATCCTCGAGATCTTCACCCGCACCAAGGCGCTCCAGCAGGGGCACTTCGTGCTGCGTTCCGGCCTGCATAGCGGCCATTACTTCCAGTGCGCGCAGGTCTGCCAGCGGCTGGACGCCGTGGAGCGCCTGGCGGAACTCCTGCTGGCGAAGCTGAAGGCCCAGGGGATCCAGTTCACCACGGTGCTGGCGCCTGCAATGGGCGGGCTCGTCATCGGCCAGGAAATCGCCCGGCAGGCCCGCGCCCGCTTCATCTTCGCGGAAAAGGAGAACAATGCCTTGGTGTTGCGCCGGGGCTTCACCCTGACGCCGGGGGAGAAGGTCTTGGTCGCCGAAGACGTCGTGACCCGCGGCGGCCGCGTCTTGGAATGCTTGGAGATCATCCGCCAAGCGGGTGGAGCCTCGCAGGCCATCGCGATGCTGGTGGACCGCAGCGCGGGGGTGGCGCGCTTCGAGGTTCCGGCGGTATCTCTGCTCGAACTCAGCTTCCCGACCTATCCGGCCGACGCCATCCCCGAGGCACTGGCGAAGATTCCCGTTTCCAAGCCCGGCAGCTGAGCCGGGCGGCCGTCGTCAGCGGCCGGTCACTTCACGGTAAGGGTGAGGTAGCGGATCGCCCGTCCATCGAAGACGGCGAGCAGATTACGTCCGCTCCGGATGCGCTCCCGGCCGGCCGCCAAGTCTGGCACGGGCGCGCGGTTGATCTCCAAGATCACCATTCCTTCGGCCAACCGACCGCGGTGGGGCGAATCCTCGCTCACCCGGGTGACCACCAATCCCGCGATCCGCGAATCATTCAACCCGAGTCGGCGCCGGACCTCGGGCGTGAGCGGAGCCGCCTCGACGCCGGCGATCAACTCATCGGGATTATCGATCACCCGTCCCAGCTCGACCTCCACGGTCCGCGTTTGCCCATCGCGGAACACTTTCAGGCTGACCTTCGAATCCGGCAGGCTCTGCGCCACCAGGACGCGGAGCTCCTCCCACGTGAGCACGTTCTGGCCGTTCAAGGCGACAATCACATCCGCCCGGCGCAGGCCGGCGGCCTCCGCGGGGCTGGCGGCATCGATCTCGGTGATGATCACCCCGCGGGTCCCGCGCGCCAAGCCCAGCTGCTCGGCCAGCTCGGCGGTGAGGGTGTCGCTGGTCACCCCGAGGTAGCCCCGCGCAACCGTGCCGGTCTCCACCAGGCTGTTCATGATGAACCGGGCCAGGTTCACCGGGATCGCGAACCCAATGCCGATGTTGCCGCGGGACGGGGAGATGATGGCGCTGTTCACGCCAATCAGGCGGCCGCGGGCATCAATCAGCGCCCCGCCGGAATTGCCCATGTTGATCGCGGCGTCCGTCTGGATGAAATCCTCATAGCCGGACACGCGCTCCAGCAGGCCCAGCCGACTGCGGCCCTTGGCGGAAACGATGCCCATGGTGACCGTCTGGCCGACCCCCAGGGGATTGCCCACCGCGAAGGCAATGTCGCCGACGCGGACGCGGTCACTGTCCGCCAGGGGCAGCACCGGGAGCCCCTCGGCTTCGATCTTCAGGACGGCCACGTCCGTCTTCGGATCCGTGCCCACGAGGCGGGCGGGGAAATCGCGGTCGTCGGCGAGGGTGACCTTCAATTCGTCCGCGCCCTCAATCACGTGATTATTGGTGAGGATGTAGCCGTCGGGAGAGACGATCACCCCGGAGCCCAAGCCTTCCTGGCGGCTTTCCCGCTCGGGCAAGTCCCCGAAGTACTGCCGGAAAAGCGGGTTGATGGCCATGCGCTCGCGGACGATGCGGGTGGAATAGACCGAGACCACGGCCTTCTGGGCGGGTTCGATGACGTCCGCATAGCTGCGCAGCCGCGCCGGTTCCTTTCCTGTCTCGAGCGGCGAAGCGTCGAGGCGCACGGCGGGCGGCGCCGGGCGCGGGTCCGGGGCGGAGCGAGCCTTGGGTTGCGCGGCGACGGCGGTGCCAGCCCACATCAACGCCACGGCCAAGGAGCGAATGACGGCAGCAAACATTCCCCGAACCTGCACCAGTCGCGGCCGGAGACAACCCCGACTCAGAAGCCCTTCACGCGGAACAGGCCGGTGACGCTCTCGTTACTGTTGATCCGCTGGATCGCCTTGCCGAGGAGGGTGGCGATGCTGAGGACGGTCACCGGCAGGCCGAGGGTATTGATCGGGGTGGAGTTGGTGGTGATCAGCTCGTCAATGACCCCGGTCTTGAGGCGGTCCACGGCCACCTCATTGAGGATGCAATGGCTGACGGCGGCCCGAATGCTGCGGGCGCCGTGGGCCCGGAGAATCTTGGCGGCGGCGCAGAGGGTCCCCGCGGTCTCCGTGATGTCATCGACCAGCAGCACATCGCAGCCGTCCACATCGCCGACCACGTTGATGGCCTCGACGGTGGTCGCGCTCTTGCGCTTCTTGGCGACCAGAGCGAGGCCAGCCCCCAAGGCATCGGCGTACGCGGCCGCCATCTTCATCCCGCCCACATCGGGGGAACAAACGACGAAGCGTTCCGGTTTGGAGCTCGCCAGGTGTTCGAAGAAGACCGGCGAGGCATAGAGGTGGTCCACCGGAATGTCGAAGAACCCCTGGATCTGCTGGCTGTGCAGGTCCATCGTCAGGATCCGGTTCGCCCCCGCGGCCACGATCAGGTTGGCCACGAGCTTCGCCGTGATGGGCACCCGGGGCTGATCCTTGCGGTCCTGCCGCGCATACCCGTAAAACGGCAGCACCGCGGTGATCCGCTGCGCGGACGCCCGCCGGGCGGCATCGATCATGATCAGCAGTTCGACCAGGTGATGGTTGGTCGGCGGGCAGGTCGACTGGATGATGAAGACGTCGTGACCGCGGATGTTCTCGTTGATCTTAACGAACGTCTCCCCGTCGGGGAAACTGGTCACCGTCGCCTCGCCCAACGGCTCCCCGATCGAGCGGCAGATCTCCTCGGCGAGGACGCGATTGGAATTGCCGGCGAAGATCTTGAGCCGTGAGTCGGTCATGTGTCGCGGATGTTGGCGGAGCCCGCCGCGGGCGGAAGCTCTTTTTCGCGGGCCAACTGCTGTTCCAAGGTCTCGACCCGGCGGAACAAGTCGGGCAGCCGCTGCTTGAGAACCGCGATACGGCGCTCGAGCATCAGGGGGATGGCGGGGCTGCCGTTCACGAACACCCCGGCCTCCAGGTCCGCGGTCACCGCAGCCCCGCCGCCGACCTTGGCGCCCCGCCCGAGGCGGAGGTGGCCCGCCACCCCGGCCTGGCCGCCGAGGACCACATAGTCCTCGATCACGGTGCTGCCGGAGACCCCGGTCTGGGCGCACAGGATGCAATGGCGCCCGATGCGGACGTTGTGGGCGATCTGGACGAGATTATCGATCTTGGTGCCTTCGCCGATGCTGGTGGCACCGAAACGGGCGCGATCGAGCGTGGTATTCGCGCCGATCTCCACGTCATCCCCGACCTCCACCCGGCCGATCTGCGGGACTTTCGCGTGACGGCCCTGCACGAATTCGTAGCCGAAGCCGTCCGCGCCGACGACCACCCCGGGATGCAGGCGGACGCGACGCCCGAGGGTGCATTCGGCGGTCACCACCGTGCCGGGAGCCAGCCAGGAGCCCTCCCCGACCCGCACGGAGCGCCCCAGGAAGACCTGCGCCTGCAGGTGAACCCCCTCCCCCACCTCCACGCCCTCCTCCAGGACACAGAGCGGTCCAATGGTGGCCGTGGGCGCAACCCGGGCCCCCGGGGAGACCACCGCGGAGGCGTGGACACCGGGCGCGGGACGCGGCCATAACGCCTGTTCGAGGCGGGCGCACACCAACGCGAGGGCGGCCGACGGATTGGGGACCACCAGCAGCTCCTGATCCGGGCCGGGCTCGCCCTGGTAATCCGCCGGCACCAGAATCACGGAGGCCCGGGAACGCGGAACCTCGCCCTTGTAGCGCGCGTTTCCCAGGAAGGAAAGGTCGCCGGGCGCCGCCTCGGTGAGCGCGGCGATGCCGGTGACCGGCAGCGGGCAGGAGCCGCGGCGGGACTGGGCCTGACAGAGGGAGGCGAGTTCGTCCGGGCAGAGGTTCAGGTTCATCGCGGCGGGTGGCGGGAAGCGCGGCGCGCAGACTGGCAGTGTACGGCGGCGTCGGGGCAAGAAAAAACCCCGCCCGGGCGGGCGGGGTCGCAAAGCAGCAGGGCGAGGGCTTACTTCTTGGGGGACAGGCCCGGGACGGAAACGGCCGGGGCGGCACCGGCGGCGGGGGCCGCGGCCGGGGTGGCGGGAGCGCTCGGGGCGCCCACCGGCTTGTCCTTGTTGACCTCCTTGGCGACCTCATCGGTCAGGTCGTAGGCGGCATCCGAGTAGAGAATGTTGGAAATCCCGATGGCGGTCGGACCGGCCTTGTCGAGCAGGAGCGTCGCGCCCCGCTTCTTGGCCAGCTCGGTGGCGACCTTGGCGATCTCCTCAAGCATCATCCCGCGGAAGGTGTTCAGCCGCTGGCCGAGGGAGTTGCGGGTGTTTTGGATGAAGGTCTGGACCTCGCGCTGCTTGTTCTGGATCTGCTCCAGCTTCTTCTGGGCCTCGTTCTGGGCCTTCGATTTGGCCTCAGCGGAAAGCGCGGGGCTGTTGGCCTGCTCGGAGAGGTTCTTGTACTCCTCGACGAGGGCGTTGCCCTCCTTGTTCATCCGCTCGACCTCTTCCTGGGCCTTCTGGTCGTCCGCCTGGATCTTGGCGTTCTGCTCGACCGTCTTGTAGTGGGTGTCGTAAAGCTTCGCCATGTCGACGACGGCGACCTTGACGGCCGGCTGGGCGGAGGCCGGGAGGGCGGCCAGACCGAGGACCGCCAGCGCGGTGAGAGACTTGAGGGATTGCTTCATGGGTTAAGGTGGGAGCTAAAGGGAGGAAGCGAGCACAATCAGAACCGGGTGCCAAAGGAAAAATTGAACTGGTTGCCCTTCTTGCTCAGCTCGTCCCCCGTAATGGGGATACCGAAGTCGAGGCTGAGCGGGGCGCCGGCCACGAAGAGGCGCAACCCGAAGCCGAAGTTGTCGTGGTAGCGGGCCACGTTGAAGTCGTAGGCCCCCCGGTTGACGAAGCCGGCGTCATAGAAGAGCGCGAATCGGATCGGGCTGACGATATCGAGGGAGTATTCGGCGCTGAAGAACCCGTAGGTCTTGCCGCCAATCGGCTCGTTGAACTGGTCCCGCGGGGACACCTCCCGGAACTCGAAGCCGCGGAGGGTCGTGGGACCGCCGAGGTACCATTTATTGTAATAAGGCACCTCCTTCGAATCGCCGAAGTTCTGGATGACGCCCCCGCGGGCAATGAGACTCAGCACCTGGGTCTGGGTCTCGAAGACCGGGAAGAACTGAGAGCCGCGGAATTCGATGCTATAGTTATTGTTGATCTTGCTGCCCCCCAGCGGCCCGCCCGCGAAGCGGGCGTTGACCTCGACGCGGTTGCCGGCGGTGGTGTTGATGATCTTGTCGCGGGTGTCGCGCTCCAGCTGCAGCCCGATGCTGGAGGAGGCGTTGGCGCCCTCCAGCGCCCGGATGATGGCGGAAGCGCTGGGCGAGATGTCCTGGATGTCGAAGATTTCGTAGGTGTAGGAGAGGCGGCCGTTCCAGAGTTCGAACAGGTGCTTGCGGAGGTAGACCTCGAAGCCCGTCTGAATCTGGCTATAGAACGTGCTGTTGTACTCCGAACTGGTGCGGAAGACGCTGAAGCCCAGACCCAGCTGACGCTGGAAGAGCCAGGGTTCCTCAAAGGAGAGCACGACCTCGCTGGACAGGGAGCCAAGCTGCATCCGCAGCCGGAACTTCTGTCCGTCGCCCTGGAAGAAGGAGCGGCGGTTGAAGAGGTCGAAGTTGGCCTGGGAAACCTCGGCGAAGAGCGTCGCCCGCTCCAGCGAGGAGAAGCCCGCGCCGAAGGTCAGGTTGCCCGTCCGGCCTTCCTGTAGGGCGATGCGCATGTTCCGGCGGCCAGGGATATTGGTCTCCTGGTGGTTGACCGTGACGTTCTCGAAGAACCGGGTGTTCTCCAGCCGGAGCTGGCTGATCTTCATCAGCACGGTGCTGAAGACGTCGCCCGGACCGAGGACCAGCTCGCGCAGGATGACCGTGCTCTTGGTCTTCGTGTTGCCCTCGATGACAATCGATTCGACGCTGAACTTTTCGCCCTCGTTCACGACGTATTCGACGTCAATGGCGCCGGTGGCAACGTTCGGCTTACGGTTCAACCGCACGCGGGTGTCAAGGTAGCCGTCCTTGCCATAGAAATCGTCCAGCCGCTCCACGTCCTTGTCCAGTTTGGAGGGCACGAAGACCACCCCGGTCTTCTGGCGCACCACCCGCTTGAGCAGGGCGGAGTTGAAGAGCTTGTTCCCGGTGAAGGTCACTTCGCCGACGCGATACTGGCGCCCTTCGTTGATCTGGACGACCAGCTCCAGCCGCTCGCCGCCGGGGTAGTTGAATTTGACCTGGTCCTGCGGAATTTCGACGTCGAGGAAGCCCAGCTCGCGGTAAAGGTCGCGGAGCTTGTCTAGACCATCCTCGAACTGGTCATCCTTGAAGCGACCCGAACCGGTCAGCCAGGAGAAGATCCACCACTTCTTGGTTTCCATCGCCCCGCGCAACTTGCGGGTGGTCACCGATTTGTTCCCCACGAACTTGATGTCGGCAATCTTGACCTTCTCGCCTTCCTTGACCTTGAAAATGACGGTGCCGAAGCCGCCGACCCGGTCGCGCTCCACCGTGTAGTTGATCGAGACCTGATTGTAGCCGGCCTTTTGGTAGTATTCCCGGAGCTTCTCCGCGTCCTCCTTGATCTGGCGTTCGTCGAGGGCTTGGTTCGGTTTGACCTTCACCTCCTTCTCGAGGCGGGTGGACTTCATCTTGACGTTCCCCTCGAACCGCACGGCGAGGACGCGGAACTTGGGGGTGACCTCGACGACGAGGTTGAAGGTCTGGGCGTCAACCTGCTCCTGCTTGACCTCGATGAACTCGAACAGGCCGGTCCGGTAAAGGGAGCGGATGTCGCGGTCGAGGATCACCTCATCGAACTCGCCGCCCTCCCGGATCTGCATGTTGGCGCGCACCACCTGCTCGTTCACGTTGGCCGTACCGACGAACTTGATTGCGAGGGTTCCCACCTTGAAGGCGGGGGCCTGCAGCTGGCGCTGGGTCGGCGGGGCGGCCAACTGGGCCGCGACCGGGGACGGCCCGCCCAAGACGCAGAGCAGCAAAGGGATAAAACCGCGAAGGAACCCGCTGAAGGGGTTACTGGTGAAAGTTTTCAAAGCGTGTGATGTCCCTCAGGAACGTAAGCTTCAATTCTCCTACCGGCCCGTTTCGCTGCTTTGCAACGATTAACTCGGCCGAATCGGCCGCCACTTGGAATTTCTCGTCCGCGTCCTTGGGTCGGGCGAGCATGAGCACGACGTCGGCGTCCTGTTCGATCGAGCCGGATTCACGGAGGTCGGAGAGCTTGGGGGTGCGGTTGTCCTTCTCGGAGGCACGGTTGAGCTGGGATAGAACCAGCACTGGCACCTCAAGTTCCTTCGCGAGGGCCTTCAATCCGCGGGAGGCCTCGGCCACCTGCTGTTCCCGGGGCACGCGGGCGTCGGTCGGGCTCAGGAGCTGCAGGTAGTCCACCACGATGAAGCCGAGGGGGGTGCGGGCGTGAAGCCGCCGCGCCTTGGCCCGCAACTGCATGATGGACAGGGCGCTGGAGTCATCGATGAAAATGGGGGCCTTCGAAAATTCGTCGGCCGCGGCCACCAGGCGGTTCTGTTCATCGCCGTTCTTGGACAGGAGGCCGTCCCGCAGGAGCTTCATGTTCACCTTCGCGCGGGAACAGAGCATGCGTAGGGCGAGCTGGGAGGCGCCCATTTCGAGGGAGAAGACGAGGACCGGCGCGGCGGGCTGGCCGGCCTTGCGGGGCATGGCGGCGGCTTCGGCAAAGTTCAGCGCCAGGGACGTCTTGCCCATCGAAGGCCGGGCCGCGAGCACGATCATGTCATTGCGCTGGAAGCCCCAGAGCAGCGCATCGAGGTCCTTGAAGCCGGAGGAGACGCCGGTCAGCTCCCCCTTCTTCATCATCATCCGGGTGATGACGTTCATCGCCTCGCGCGTCGGCTCGCGCATCTGCTTCGCGCTTTCGCTGACCCGGCTCTGGGTGACACTGAAGAGCTTCTGTTCGACCTGGTCGACGAACTCCTCAATTCCCCCGGTGAACCCGTAGCAGTCCTCGATCGCCCCGGTCGCGGACCGGATGAGGTCGCGCAGCAGGGACTGTTCCCGAACTTTCTCGATGAAATATTGCGCCTGGGCGGTAGTCGGAATCCGGCTGCTGACCTGGGTCAGGAAGGCATAGCCCCCGATCTGATCGAGTCGCTTGGACGTCTTGAGCTCCTCGGCGACGACCGCGACGTCGATGGGGGCCTGACGGTTGTACAGTTCGAGTAGGCAGTCGAAGACCACCCCGTGCTTGGGGTCGTAGAAGGAGCGGCCCTCGATCTTGGCCTCCAGGCAGCGCGCAACGATGTCCGCCCCATCCAGCAGGCAACAGGAGAGCAGGTGCTCCTCCGCCTCGAGACTGTGCGGGAGCGTGCGGCCGGCGGTCGCCGGTCGATTCGGGGCGGGATTCTCGCTGGGGGGCATCGGACGGCAGCGCGGGAGAAAGCCGGCGCGGGGCGCCGCGGCAATCCCTCCTTGCTCACAATCCGTTCACGGCAAGACGAAGGCCGCGCCCTCCGGAAGGGGGACGCGGCCTGGGGTGCCGGAGCGGCCGGCGGTTAGGCCGAAGCCTCCTTGCGCTGGCGGTCGGAACGCTTCTCCGACTTCTCGCCCACGGGCTCGGCGACCGGAGCGGCCGGCTCGATGGGGTTCTCGGAGACGACGTCGAAGGACAGGTCGACCGACACATCCGCGTGCAGGCGGATCTTGACGGTGTGCTGGCCCAGGGTCTTCACCGGGGTGAAGAGGTGGACCTTCTTGCGATCGAGGGTGAAGCCGGCGGCGGCCAGCTTCTCCTGGACATCCTGGGCGGTGATGGCGCCGAACATCCGGCCGCCCTCACCCGTCTTGACCACGAAGGCCAGCGAGGTCTTCTCGAGCTTGCGCGCGAGCTCCTGGGCGCCGGACAGCTCCGCCTGTTCCCGCTCGGCGCGGCGCTTCTTGAGGGCGTCGACCTGCTTGCGGTTGGCGGTGGTCAGCGACACCGCGATCTTGCGGGGCAGCAGATAGTTGCGGGCGTAGCCGGCGCGGACTTTGACTTGGTCGCCTTCGCCGCCGAGACCTTCGACGGGTTTGACGAGGAGCACTTCTTTGGTGGCCATATGCGTGGTGGGTTGAGGTGGGTACAGGTTTTGGTTTCGTGGCGGGGTTCACCGCCGACGGACCCGGGGACGGGTCCGCACCGATGCGGGGGAAACGAGGCCGTTCAGAACGGAACGTCCTCGTCGAGGTTCTCCGACGCCGCCGGCTTCGGGGAGGAAGCCCGCGGTGGCGGGGAAAAGCGTTCGGGGGAAGCGGCACCGGGGGCATCCCCGGCGCCCGTGGGAGCGCCGCCGCCCCGTCCGTCACCCAGGAATTGGAATTGCTCCAGCACGACCTTCATCCGGCTGCGCTTCTCCTTGGTGTTCTTGTCCTCCCATTGGTCGAGCCGGAGGCGGCCTTCGACGTACAGGGGGCGGCCCTTCGTGCAATACTTGGCGATGGTCTCGCCCTGCTTGCCCCACGCCTCGACGTCCACGTAGATCACCTCTTCGCGGCTTTCACCGGACTCCATCTTGAACTGCCGGTTGATCGCGAGGGCGAACTGACAGATCGGCGTGCCCTTGGGGGTGACCCGCAACTCGGGGTCGCGGGTCAGGTTCCCCATCAGCAGGACCTTGTTGAGGGCGGGCATGGCGGCGGGCGCCTCAGGCGCTCTGGATGAACGTGCGGTAAACGCTGCCGTTGAGGCGAAGCTTCTCGCGCAGGGCGGCGGGCGCCTCGGCGGGACCCGAGAAGTCGATGTGCACGTAGTGGGCGCCCGTGAACTTGCGGTCGGTCACGCGGACGAAGTCCTTGCGGCCGATGTTCTCGACGGTGGCGACCTCACCCTTGACCTCGGTGATGACCTTCTTGATGCCTTCGACGATCTGGTCGACGGTCTCCTCCTTGCCCCGGTTGTCGAGGATGAAGGAGGCGTGGTAGCTGCGGTGGGACGGGTTCATTTGGGATCTCGGCGGTTGAGTTGGTTCATGGCGGCGTCGGCGCCCCGGGTAAGCAGGAGGTCGAGGCCTTGGAGGAAATGCGGCAGGCGTTGGGAAACGAGGATGGATTGGTCGGGAGTGAAGGTTCCAAGGACGAAGTCGGTCAGTTCCATCGCCGCGGGTGCGCGGGGCCCGATGCCCAGCCGGAAGCGAACAAAGGGGCCGTCCAGATGCTGGACGAGGCTGGCGACGCCATTGTGGCCGGCCGAACCGCCCCCGATCGAGACCTTGATGAGGCCAAGGTCGAGGGTGAGGTCGTCGTACACGGCCACGATCCCCGGGGCGGGAATGCGATGGTAGCGGGCCAGCGGGCCGACGGCTTCGCCGCTCGCGTTCATGAACGTCTGCGGCTTGACCAGCCAGCACGCCGGCGATCCGGGACGATCCCAGCGGGCGACCTCCGCGCGAAATTGGGGCGCGGGGCGCCACGCCAGGCGTTCCCGGGTAGCGAGGGCGTCGAGCACCTGCCAGCCCAGGTTATGCCGGGTGTCGCGGTATTCGCGGCCTGGATTGCCCAGACCGACGACGAGCGAAGGGAACATGACTCAAAGAACTTCGAACCAAGCGGCCGGCCCCGAGATGGGGCGGGGACGGCCGCGAACCAGCGGGGACTTACTTCTTGGCCGGGGCGGCGGCCGGCTTGGCCCCCGCGGCGGGGGCGGCAGCCTTGGCGCCGGCGGCGGCGGGAGCCGCGGCCTTGGCATCGCCGGCGGCAGCCGGAGCGGCGGCAGCACCCTCGGCGGGAGCGGCGGCAGCAGCAGCACCTTCGGCCGGAGCCGCCGTGGCGGCGGCGGCCTGAACCACCTCGGCGACCGGCTCGACGCAGGCCACCACGGGCTGGCCCTTGGAATCGAGGAAGTCCACGCCGGGGATCGCCTTCAGGCTGCCCACCTTGATCGTCTCGCCGACCTTGAGCTCGGTGACGTCGACCACGATGGCCTCAGGCAGATCCTTCGGGAGCACGCGGATCCGGAGGGCGGGAGTCGCCATCTCCAACACGCCGCTCTGGTTCTTCACGCCGAAGGACTCACCGCTCAGGTGAACCGGCACGCGAATCTCGAACTTCTCGTCCGCCTTCACCTCCTGCAGGTCGATGTGCAGGTACTTGTCGGTGATGGGATCCCGCTGGACCTCCTGCAGGAAGGAGATCACCGGCGCGGACTGGTCGCCCCGCTGGAGATCCACCAACACGGCGCGACCGCCGACGGCCTTCAGGAAGCGCACGAACTCCGGCGCGTCGATCGAGAGGGACTCGGGCTTGGTGTGCTTCCCGTAAAGCACTGCGGGGACCCGCTGGGCTTTGCGGAGACGACGGGAGGCGCTGCGGCCGGTTTGGGCGCGGGCGGCGACGTTGAGTTTGAACTTTTGGCTCATGGTTTCGGTCCGCCCGTCGCCCCGACCATCGGAGGCAGGCGTAATGGAAAAGGGTTCGAGGCAAAGGCTGGCGCTCCCCGAACGCAACCGGAATCTTTCCGTGACCCCGATTCCCGGGCCTGTACCCACGCGCCCCACGCCCCCTCGCGTTTGCTTTTGACCCGCCCGGAGCCTTCGGTTCCGCTCGCCCTTTCATCGTCACGCCAATGTCCGCCCAGCCCACCCTGATCTACACCCAAACCGACGAGGCCCCCGCCTTGGCCACCTTTTCGCTCCTGCCGATCGTGCAGGCCTTCGTGCGGCCCGCCGGGATTGCCGTGGAAACGCGCGACATCTCCCTGGCGGGACGAATCCTCGCCGCGTTCGCCGACCGCCTCCCGGCCGACCAACGGCAGGCCGATCATCTGGCGGAATTGGGCGCCCTGACCCTGCGACCCGAGGCGAACATCATCAAGTTGCCCAATATCAGCGCCTCCGTGCCCCAGCTGAAGGAGGCGATCGCGGAGCTGCAGGCCCAGGGTTTCGCCCTGCCCGACTATCCGGAGGCCCCGGCCACGGACGCGGAGCGCGACGCCAAGGCGCGCTATGACAAGGTGAAGGGCAGCGCCGTGAACCCGGTGCTGCGCGAGGGCAACTCGGACCGCCGGGCTCCCAAGGCGGTCAAGGACTACGCACGCGCCCACCCGCACGGCATGGGCGCCTGGAGCGGCGCCTCGCGGACGCGGGTGGCGACGATGGGCCGGGACGACTTCTTCGCCAACGAGCGCTCGCTGACCTTGGACGCCCCGGCCACCGCGCGGATCGAGTTCATCGCCGCCGGGGGCGCCCCGCGCGTCTTGCTCCCGAAGCTGACGTTGAAGGCGGGGGAGATCCTCGACGGCACCTTCATCAGCGTGCGCGCGCTGCGGGCCTTTTATGCGGCCCAGCTGGCGCGGGCCCGGCAGGAGGGCGTGCTGTTCTCCCTC
This sequence comes from Opitutaceae bacterium, assembly GCA_027485815.1. Taxonomy (GTDB): domain Bacteria; phylum Verrucomicrobiota; class Verrucomicrobiia; order Opitutales; family Opitutaceae; genus ER46. The sequence goes on along the minus strand of JAIXQE010000147.1, from coordinate 60,495 downwards.
CACCTCAAGGCGACGATGATGAAGGTCTCCGATCCGATCCTGTTCGGATACGCGGTGCAGGCCTACTTCGCGGACTTCTGCACCCGCCACGCGACGACCTTGGCCTCGCTCGGGGTGGATTGGAACAACGGCCTGGGCGACCTGATCGAGAAGCTGCCGCGCCTGCCGGCGGCGGAACGCACGACGCTGGAGGCGGACCTCAAGGCCGCCCTCGCGGCCGGTCCGGCCCTCGCGATGGTCAACTCCGACGAGGGCATCACCAACCTGCACGTGCCCAGCGACGTGATCATCGACGCCTCGATGCCGGCGATGATCCGCGCCGGCGGAAAGATGTACGATGCGCAGGGCAAGCTGCAGGACACCCTCGCGGTGATCCCGGACAGCTCCTACGCCGGCGTCTACGAGGCGACCATCGACTTCTGCCGGACCCACGGGGCCTTCGACCCCCGCACGATGGGCACCGTGCCCAACGTCGGCCTGATGGCGCAGGCGGCCGAGGAATACGGCTCCCACAACAAGACCTTCGTCGCTCCCGGCGAGGGCGAGATCCGCGTCGTGGACGAGCAGGGCCGCGTGCTCCTCGCCCACCGGGTCGAAGCTGGCGACATCTGGCGCGCCTGCCAGACCAAGGACGCGGCCGTGCAGGACTGGGTGAAGCTGGCGGTCAATCGGGCCCGCCTGAGCGCCACGCCCGCCATCTTCTGGCTGGACGAGGCCCGCGCCCACGATGCCCAGCTGATCGCGAAGGTCCGGGCCGCCCTTGCGCAACTGGACACCGCCGGACTCGACCTCCGCATCCTCGCGCCCGCCGCCGCGTGCCGCGCCACCCTCGAACGCCTGCGGGCCGGTCAGGACACGATCTCGGTCACGGGTAACGTGCTGCGCGATTACCTGACGGACCTGTTCCCGATCCTCGAGGTCGGCACCAGCGCCAAGATGCTGTCCATCGTCCCGCTGATGAAGGGCGGTGGCCTGTTTGAGACCGGGGCCGGCGGTTCCGCGCCGAAGCACGTCGAGCAATTCCTGCAGGAAGGCTACCTGCGGTGGGACTCCCTGGGCGAGTTCTTCGCCCTGGCCGCCTCGCTCGAGCATCTCGCGCAGGTCTTCCAACACGCTCCCGCGCGGGTGTTGGCCGACACGCTGGATCAGGCGACGGGCAAGTTCCTGGAACTTGACCGTTCGCCGGGCCGCAAGCTGGGCACCACCGACAATCGCGGCAGCCATTTTTACTTGGCGCTGTACTGGGCGCAGGCGCTCGCCGCGCAGACGCGGGATCCGGCGCTGCAGGCGCGGTTTGCGTCCATGGCCGCGCGCCTGACCGAACAGGAAAAGACCATCGCGCAGGACCTGCTGGCCGCGCAAGGGCGCCCGGTCGACGTCGGAGGCTACTATCGGCCGGATCCCGTGAAGGCCGCGGCGGCTCTCCGGCCAAGCGCGACCTTCAACGCGATCCTCGCCGCCCTGGGCTGAGTCCGCCCGACTTCCGCACCGGAGACGGCGCGGCTCACACCCGGAGTTCCGGGTGCTGAGCCGCGTACGCCCGCACAAAATCCTCCCAGGCGGCCTGCAACCGCCGGGAGACCGGGCCGGGAGTGTCCGTCCACTCCCAGGCGTCGATCGCCGCCACCGGGGTCACGTTCTTTGTGGTCGAAAGCGCCATGGCCTCGGAGCACCGTTCCACCTCGGCCGGGAAAATCGAGCGCTCCTCGACCTGAAAGCCGGCCGCGGGCGCCACGTGCGTCAACAGCAGCGCGCGAGTGATCCCGGCGAGCAGGCCGTCCTCCAGCCGCGGGGTGACCAAACGCGCCCCCTCCACCAGAATCAGCGAGGCCGCGGAGAGCTCCGTCAGGTGGCCGGCGAGGTTGAGGAAGAGGGCATCATCGGCGCCCCGGCGGCGGGCCTCCCCCACTCCGAGCAGGTTGTTGAGGTAATTCCCGGTCTTCCAGGCGGGATCCAGGCAGGCGGCGGGGTTGCGCCGCAGCGTGAGGGGGATCGCGAGCCGCAGGCTCCGGGCCGGGGGCTTCGGAGCCTGCTGGACCAACAGGGTCCAGTCCGACTGGTCCGCCAGGCCGGGAGCGAGGCCAATGGGCCCGGCGCCGCGGGTGACCTGGAGGCGGACGTAGAGGTCGCCCGCCTCCCCCGTGTGCGCGCGGAACGCGGCCGCGGTGCGCGCAACCTGTTCCCGGACCTGCGCGGAGGTCAGGGGCAACTGCAGGTGCAGCGCCGCGGCCGAGCGCTCCAACCGGGTCCAGTGCTCCGCGAAGGCGAACAGCACACCGTGGTGGGTGCGCCAGACCTCGTAGACCGCGTCTCCATAGAGATAGCCCCGGTTCAGGGGCGCGATCGCCGGGGCGTCCGCGGGATGCAGGCGGCCGTTGCTATTGGCTTGTATATAGGCCGCCGGAGGCACGGAGGAGAGAGGCTACAGGGTTAATATAAGCAACCGTGGGCACGGCGACTCATCGAGAGCATAAAAAAGCCCCCGCGCGGGCGGGGGCGGGAGGGACGCGGCGACACTCAGGCCGCGGTCCGGGACTTCACCAGGCCGAACGCCTTCTTGATGAGTTGGATGGTGGGGAGCGAGAGGCCGGTGGCCGCCTTGATCTGCTGGCCGGTCTGACCCGACTCGGCGAGCTGCTTCACCTGCTGGCGCAGTTCGTCGGTGACGACGCTCCGCTTGCGCGTGCCCTTCGGCTTGGCGGCACCCTTGGGCCGCCCGGACTTGCGCGCGGGTCGGGCGCCGGAGGCGGCGGCCTTGACCACGGCATCCGCGAACGCCTGCGCGGACTCGAAGCCGAACTGCGCGGGCAGGGCCGCCAATTCCGCTTCCATCGTCTTCTCGAGGCTGGCGAGACGGTCCCGCGCGGCCTGCAGTTCCTTGAGCTTCTTAGATAACATACGCGGGGACCATCGCGGCAACCACCGCGTATATCAAGTTTAATGCTGGCCCGGAAAAATGCTATAGGCCTCAGATGGTCATCGCGTGATAACCGCCGTCCACGATGAGTTCGGAGCCCGTGATAAAGCCGCCGGCCCGCTCGCTGGCCAGCAGCAGCGTGGCGCCGATCAGTTCCCGCGCCTCGCCGAAGCGCTTCATCGGAGTGTGGCCGAGGATGCTCGCAACCCGGTCGGGCGAGAGGATCTTCCGATTCTGCTCCGCCGGGAAGAAGCCGGGCACCAGGGTGTTGACGCGGATGCGCTGCGGCGCCCATTCGCGGGCGAGGTTCTTCGACAAGTTGTGCACCGCGGCCTTGGAGGCCGAATAGGTGAAGACCCGGGAGAGCGGCACCACGGCGCTCATTGAGCCGAGATTGATGATGCTGCCCCCTTGGGCGCGTTCGACCAGGTAGCGGCCGAAGACCTGGCACCCGAGGAACACCCCCTTGAGATTCACGCGCATGATGCGGTCGAATTCGTCCTCGGAGATGTCGAGGAACGGCGTGGCGGAGTTCACGCCGGCGCCATTGACGACAATATCAATCCCGCCGGAGCGTTCCCGCACGGTCGCGAGCAGGGATTCAAGGGAGGCCTTCTCGGACGCCTCGGCCGCCACGAAGTACCCGCGGCCGCCGGCGGCCTGAATCCGCTCGAGGCGAGGCGCCGCCTTCTCCGCCTGACGGCCGACCAGCACGACCTCGGCTCCGGCGCCCGCGAGGCCCTCGGCCATCGCACCGCACAGTTCGCCGGTGCCGCCGATGACGACAGCCACCTTGCCGGTGAGCGCATAGAGTGAAGCGAGATAGTCCGCGGAAGTGGTCATGATGAGAAGTTCGCGGAGGCAAAGCCGGCCCCGAACGCAAGGCAACGGCAAACCCGGGCCGCATCCGGCTTGCCGGTCCCCCCCGCGCGCGGTTATCCCCACGGGATGCCGCACCTGCCCCTGGAGGATAATCATCAGGACGTGATCGCCAAGGCCCAGCGCGGGCTCGGGATCAGCGACGCCGATCTGGCCCGGCGGGCCGAGGTGAGCCTCGAGGACCTGCACGCGCTCCAATCCGGACCGCCCCACGACGCCGTGCTCCGGCGCGTCGCGCGGCACCTCGGGCTGTCGCCGGACGCCCTGGAGGCGCTGGCGCACCAGCGCTGGTACCCGCGGATCCCCGATTTCCCCACCGGCTTCGCCGCCTTCAGCACCCGCCACGGGGAGATGCTGGTCAACAGTTACCTGATCTGGGATCCCCGCGCCAAGGTCGCGGCGGCCTTTGATACCGGAACCGACGCGACGGCGATGCTGGACATCATCGCCACGGAGGGCCTGCGGCTGCGCTACGTGTTCCTGACCCACACGCATCCCGACCACGTCGCCGACCTGGCCCGCTTGGCCGGCGCCACCGGCGCGGAGGTTTGGAGCAGCGAACTGGAGCCGGTGGCGCATCCGGGGGCGCGCACCTTTCCGGAGAACGCCCATTTCCACGTCGGCGCCCTGGCCGTGAAGACGCTGCTGACCTCCGGACACTCGCCCGGGCAGACGACCTTCTATGTCACGGGCCTCAGCTGGCCCCTGGCCGTGGTCGGCGACTCGATCTTCGCGAGCTCGATGGGGGGCAGCGCCACCCATTTCAAGGACCAGCTGCGCAACAATCGCCGGAAGATCCTGTCCCTCCCCCGCGACACCGTGCTCGCCTGCGGTCACGGACCGTTGACGACCCTGGATCAGGAGAAAGTCCATAACCCCTTCTTCGCCCGCTAGCCGATGCCGCTCCGCGCCCCCCTCCGCCACCTATGCTGCCTGCTGCTGGTGCTGGTGCTGCTCGCGCGCGCCGGGGCGGCGGAGGCAGTCGTGTTCTTCACCGAGCCGAATTTCCAGGGCGAGGCTCTCCGGGTGGAGGCGGGTGCCACCGTCGAGGACTTGGCGACGTTGCGCCGCGCGAACCAGCAATCGTGGCGCGGAGCCATTTCCTCGGTCCGGATCGAGGGCGCAGCGCGCGCGACCGTGGCGAGCGCCCCCGGGCTACGCGGCGAACGCCTGGAGCTCGCCGCTGACGTTCCGGATCTCTTTGCCCTTTCCCGGGCCGGCCAGACCTGGGATCGGGCCATCGTTTCCATCCAGGTGGCCGGTCCAAGCTCCGTTGCGCCGGCGCCCGCCTCCCCGGAGCGGCTTCCCGGGCCCGTGATCGTGGTTCCACCGCCGCCCCCACCCCGGGTGGTGGTCGTGGAGCCGCCGCGGCCGCGGATCGACCGCCGGACGGCCGAGCGGATGGTGGAACACGCCTATCGGGAGGTGCTGGACCGCGCCGCCGACCCCACCGGACTCCGGACCTACCGGGATCGGGTGATGCAGGAAGGCTGGAGCCAGCAGGAGGTCATCCAGCAACTCCAACGCAGCCCCGAGGCGCGGGCGGTCCAGCCGGAGGCGGCCATCCGGCGGATGTACCGGGAAGTCCTGGGGCGCGAGGCCGACCCGGCGGGCGTGGCCCACTACCGGGGGAAATGGCGCGAGGGCTGGACGCAGGGGCAGATCCGGGAGGATCTCCGGCGCAGCCAGGAGGGTCGCGGGCGCAACGTACGCGAGATCATCATCCGGGCCTACCGGGATGTCCTGGGCCGTGATCCGGATCCGGCGGGACTGGCAAATTACGAGCGCCAGATGCGCGAAAAGGGCCTGACGGAACGCGACCTGCGCCGGGCCCTGATGAGCGGCGACGAGTACCGTCAGCGCCAGCGGCGCTGAGTCCGGGCCTGCCCGGGACTAGTCCTCTTCGATCCCCCGCTCCTCGGCGGCGGCCCAACGGGGGCGGGGCGGACCATCCCGACCGCTGCCGGCGCCACCGGCGTGAGCGGCGGCCCGCTCCTCATCGCGGGTCTTGCCGACCAGTTCGAAGAACACCGGGCAGCCGTGCAGGCCGAACTCCTCCACCACCCCGGCCTCCAGGTAACGGCGGTACTGTTCGGAAAGCTTTTCCTCACGGTTGCAGAAGAGCCGGATGCGGAACGGGCGGTTGCCCGTCTGCGTCGCGTAATAGATCCGGAACCGCCGGCCGGCGATCGCTGCCGGCGGGTTGCGTTCGGCCAGGAACGTCAACTGTTGGTTTAGCTTCGCCGTCGGGATGCGCTTATCCAGCGCCCGGTTGAGCTTCACCGCCGCATTCAACATCCGGTCCACCTCATACCCACTCAGCGCCGAGACGAAAATCACGGGCGAGCCCGGGGTGAAGAACAGGCGATCGAACAAAGCCCGTTCATACTTTTCCCGGTAATCCCGTTCACTCTTGTAGGGTTCGAAGCCCCCCTGGGCCTTGAACGCCTCCTTCACCAGATCCCACTTGTTGACGACGATGACGATGGGCTTGCCCTCCTTGACGGCCTCGCCGGCGATCGCCTTGTCCTGCTGCGTCACCCCCTCGAGCGCATCAAGGACCAGAAAGACGACGTCCGTGCGCTTGATCGCGTCGAGCGAGCGCAGGCGCGAGAAGTACTCGACCGGGGAGGCGAGCTTGGTCGCGGCCTTGATGCCGGCCGTGTCGATCAACCGGAACGGGTGTTGCTTCCCGTCACGGCCGAGGAATTCGAACGGCAGCTCAATCGAGTCCCGGGTGGTGCCGGGCACCTCGCTGACAATCAGGCGTTCGCTCTGCAGCAGGCGGTTGCTGAGGGAAGATTTGCCGACGTTCGGCCGGCCGATGAAGCAGACGCAGAGGGGGTCCGCCGCCGTGCGGGCCGGCGCAGCCTCGGGGACCGGGCCAAGGGCCTCGGCGATCGCAGCCCGCAGTTCCGCTTCACCGCGACCGTGCTCGGCAGAGACCCGCAGCGGCTCGCCGAAGCCGAGGCGGTAGGCCTCGTCGAGGGCGACCTTCTCGTCCCCGAAATCGGCCTTGTTCACGACGAGACGGACCTGCCGGCGGGATCGGCGGAGCTTGGCCGCGATCCGCTCATCCAGCGCCGCGATGCCGGCGAGGCCATCGACGACGAACAAGATCAACCCGGCCGTGGTGATGGCAAACTCGACCTGCCGCTCGGACGCGCGGGTCAGGGCAGCCGGCGTGTCCGCCCCCTCGTAACCCAGCCCGCCGGTGTCGAGCAGCGTGTAGGCGCCCTCGGCCACCTCGGCGGAGATGACGTCGCGGGTGATGCCCGGCTGGTCATGGACGATGGAGATGCGCCGGCCGGCCAGCCGGTTGAACAGGCGGCTCTTGCCGACGTTGGGCCGGCCCACGATCGCCACGATGCGGTTCATCGGGGGGCTCACTTCCGGAGCCCTTGGACGAAGCGGTCGATGCGGTCGCAGGCCTCGATCACCTGGTCGTAGGCCGTGGCGAAGCAGGCGCGGACGTGCCCGCGGCCGTTCTCGCCGAAGGCGAGGCCGGGCACCACCGCGACCTTGTGCTGCTGGAGGAGGCCGACCGAGAAATCCTTCTCGGACAGGCCGGTCGCGGTGATATCCGGGAAGGCGTAGAAGCTGCCCCGCGGCAGGTGGCACTTCAGGCCGGTCTCGTTGAGCCGGCGCACGATCAAGTCGCGGCGGCGATGGTACTGCTCCCGCATCCGGACGACGTTGTCCCAGCCGTGCTTGAGGGCCTCGAGGGCGCCCTCCTGGGCGATGATGGACGCGCACATCATCGCGTACTGGTGGACCTTCATCATCGCGTCGATCAGGGGCGCGGGGCCGCAGGCGTAGCCGATGCGCCAGCCGGTCATCGCGAAGGCCTTCGAAAAGCCATGGAGGAAGATGGTCCGTTCCGCCATGCCCGGGAGGCTGGCGATGCTGGTGTGGGTGCCCTCGAAGGTGAGCTCGGAGTAGATCTCGTCGCTCAGCACCAGGAGGTCCTTCTCGCGGCAGAAGGCGGCGATTTCCTCCAATTGCCCGCGGGTGCAGGTACCGCCCGTGGGGTTGCAGGGGAGGTTGAGCATCAGGATCTTGGCGCCGGGTTGCCACGCGGCGCGGAGGGCGGCGGCGGTAAGGGCGAAGTTATCCTGGGCGAAGGTGGGCACCGCGATCCCCACCCCGTGCACCAGGGAGATGCTGGGGTGGTAGCTCACGTAGCAGGGCTGGTGGAACATCACCTTGTCCCCCGGATTGCAGAAGGCGCGGAAGGCGAGGTCCAGGGCCTCGCTGACCCCGACGGTCACGATCACCTGGTCCTCGGGACGGTAGGTGACCCCGAAGTGCCGCTCCACGTAGGTCGAGATCTCGCGCCGCAGCTCGATCATCCCCAGGTTGGAGGTGTAGTAGGTCTTGCCCTGTTCGAGGGCGTAGATGGCAGCCTCGCGGACGTGCCAGGGCGTGACGAAGTCGGGTTCCCCCACCCCGAGGGAAATGACGTCCTGGCCCTTCATCTTCGCGACCAGTTCGAAGAAATCGCGGATTCCGCTCTTGGGGAGACCAGCCACGTGGCCGGCCACCCAACGTTGCGCGTCGGTGCTCATGCGGCAGGGGGCGTTCAGGGCGCGACGTTGAGGCGCTGCGTCTGGGCATCATCCGCCCCGAGCAGGAACCCCTGCTCCTTGTAGCAACGGAGCATGAAGTGCGTGGAGGTCGAGAGGACGCCCTCGATCGTGGACAGCTTCTCCGAGACGAAGGAGGCCACCCGCTGCAGGGTCGCCCCACGGACGAACACCAGCAGGTCGTAGCCGCCTGAGACCAGATAGCACGACTCGACCTCGTCGAACCGGGCGATCCGCTCGGCCAGCCGATTGAAGCCGCCGCCCCGCTCCGGGGTGACCTTCACCTCGATCACGGCGCGCACGGCCAGGGCGGCGGCGGCCTCGCGGGAAAGGTCGAGCACCGGGCGCCAGCCGAGAAAGATGCCTTCCCGGCGCAGCTGCTCCAGGTGCTGGTTCACCTCCGCCTCGGTCAGCCCGGACACCTGGGCCAATTGGCCGGTGGTGAGGCTGCCGCCGTCGATCAGGAGCTTGAGCACTGGATTCATAGGACCGGCGGTTATCGGCCATCCCCTCCCCCTTGACGAGGACGAAGTTGCCCCGGGCGCGAGCGCCGGATTGCAACCCGCCCGGAATCGGCCCAGCTATCCGCCTCCGATGTTCGCCTCCCTCACCGAGAAACTCACCGGCGCGCTGCGCAACCTCCGCGGCGCGAGCAAGCTGACCGAGGAAAATATGGGCGCCGCCCTGCAGGAGGTGCGCACCGCCCTGCTGTCGGCCGACGTGCACTTCCGGGTGGTCCGGGACTTCATCGACCGCGTGCAGCTGCAATGCGTCGGCCAGGAGGTCCTCAAGGGGGTCGCGCCGGGGCAGCAGGTGGTCAAGGTGATCCACGACGAGCTCGTCCGCCTCCTCGGCGAGGGGGCCACCGGCCTGACCGCCACCCGCCCCCTGAAGGTGCTGCTCGTCGGCCTGCACGGCTCCGGCAAGACCACCTCGACCGCCAAGCTCGGCCGCCTGCTGCGCCGGCGCGGGAGCAAGCCGTTCGTCATCGGGGCGGACATCTATCGCCCCGCCGCCATCGACCAACTGGAGATCCTTGCCCGCCAGGAGGAACTGGGCTTCTACGCCGACCGCCAGTCGCGCGACGTGCCGGCCATCGGGGCCGCCGGACTGGAAGCGGCCCGGGCGGCGGGGGCGGATTGCATCCTCTTCGACACCGCGGGCCGGCTCCAGATCGACGCGGACCTCATCGCGGAGGTCCGCCGCCTGCGGGAGCGCGTGCAGCCGGACGAGGTCCTGCTCGTGGCGGACGGCGCCCTCGGTCAGGAGGCGGTCAACGTGGCGCAGGCGTTCCACGAGGCGCTGCAGCTGACCGGGCTCATCCTGACCAAGCTCGACGGCGACACCCGGGGCGGTGCCGCGCTGTCGATCAAGGCGGTCACCGGCGTCCCGATCAAATTCATCGGCACCGGGGAGAAGGCCGAGGACTTCGAGGCCTTCCACCCGGACCGGCTGGCATCGCGCATCCTCGGGATGGGCGACGTGGTCTCGCTGGTGGAGAAGGCGCAGGAGAACATCGACCAGAAGGAGGCGGAGCGGATGGCCGAGAAGCTCCGGCAGGCCGATTTCAACCTGGAGGACTTCCTCGCGCAGATGCAGCAGGTGAAGAAGATGGGCTCGATGCAGAGCATCATGGGGATGATCCCGGGGATGAACGGGATGCAGCTGCCGGAGGGCGCGGACCGGCAGATGGCGCGGACCGAGGCGATCATCAAGTCGATGACCAAGCAGGAGCGCCGCAAGCCGGAGATCCTGAACGGCAGCCGCCGCAAGCGGATCGCCGACGGCTCCGGGGTGAAGATCGTCGAAGTCAACCAGTTGCTGAAGCAGTTCCAGCAGATGCAGCAAATGATGAAGATGATGAAGGGCGGCGGCGGGAAGAAGTTTCTGCGCCAGATGGAGGCGATGCGCGGTCGCGGCGGATTCCCGGGAAGGTAGGTCTGGCCTTTCCATCGGCGCATCCGCGGGTTGCCAAGGCCGGCGGAGCGGGACAACCATTCGCGAAAGCCATGCGTCGCCCCTTGCCCCTCCGTGTGCTCCTCCCGCTGGCCGCGGCGATCGGGACCCTGCCCGCCGCAGCCGCGCCCGATTATCTGCGCGAGGTGAAGCCCATCCTGACGCAGCACTGCGTCCGCTGCCACGGGGCGGCGAAGGAGGAGGCGGGCCTGCGTCTCGACACAGCCGCCAACGCGCGACTCGGCGGGGCCAGCGGATCGGTCGTCCGCACGTCTGGCGGCCGGGAGAGCCTCCTGCTGGCGGTCGTCCTGAACACCCACGAGGACATTCCGGCGATGCCCTACAAGAAACCTCCTTTGGGCGCCGCCGAGATCGCGTTGCTCAAGGCCTGGGTGGAGGCGGGCGCGCCGGCGCCGGAGCAGGAGGAGCCCGGCCGCTTCGACCACTGGGCCTACCGCCCGCCCGCACGGCCGCCGATCCCGGTCGTCTCCGCGGCGCCCGCGGGCTGGACCGGCAATCCCATCGACGCGTTCATCCTGCAGCGCCTGGCCGCCGTGAAACTGGCGCCGGCACCGGAAGCGGATCGGGTGACGCTTCTGCGCCGCGCCTCCTTTGACCTCATCGGGCTGCCGCCGTCGCCGGCTGAGGTCGATGCTTTCCTCGCGGACCAAGCGCCCGGCGCCTGGGAACGGGTGGTCGACCGCCTCCTGGCCTCGCCGCACCACGGCGAACGCTGGGCGCGTCCATGGCTCGATGTCGCCCGGTACGGCGATTCGAACGGCTACAGCATCGATGCGCCCCGGCAGATCTGGAAATACCGGGACTGGGTCGTCTCCGCGCTGAACCGTGACCTGCCCTACGATCAATTCATCATCGAACAACTGGCGGGCGACCTGTTGCCGGGAGCCACCTTGGACCAGCGCATCGCGACCGGCTTCAACCGAAACACCCAGATCAATCAGGAGGGCGGCATTGATCCGGAGCAGTTCCGCATCGAGTCCGTGCTCGACCGTGTGAATACCTTCGGGACTGCCTTCCTGGGACTGACCGTCTCGTGCGCCCAATGCCATGACCACAAGTTCGATCCGATTTCGCACCGGGAGTACTATCAGCTGTTCGCCTTCTTCAATAACAGCGTGGACGACGGCCACGGCGGACGCCGCTCCCGCTCCACCGGGGTCCTGACCCTCTCCCCGGACGGCAAGGTCGACGAGGGTCTGGAGGCGCGCGTCGCCGAGGTGCAGGAGCAATTGGAGGCGCTCTTCACGACCCACGCGGCAGCGCTGGAGGCGTGGCGACAAGCCTTGCCTGCGGACCAACGCAAGGCTCAGCGATCGGCGAGCCTGCGGGCGGCCCTGGATGTCCCGTGGGAGAAGCAAACCTTCGCCCAACGCCGCAGTGTCTACCCGCTGGCGCGGCCCGGCGACGCCGGGTTCAAGACCCTCTCCGCCCGGCTGACCGACCTCCAGCGGCCCGTCCCGGGGGCGATCACGACCCTCGTGATGGAAGAACTGCCGGAGCCGCGCGCGAGCCACCTGTTTGTGCAGGGGGATTTCACGCGCCTCGGCGAGCGGGTGGAACCGGGCACGCCCGCCATTTTGCCTCCCCTGCGGAGCGCCGGCCCGCGGCCGAACCGCCTCGACCTGGCGCGCTGGACCGCCGATCCCAATCACCCCTTGACCGCCCGGGTGATCGTCAACCGCGTCTGGCAGCAGTACTTCGGCCTGGGACTGGTCGAGACGGAGAACGATTTCGGCTCCCAGGGCCTGCCCCCTTCGCATCCGGAGCTGCTGGACTGGCTGGCGAGCGAGTTCGTCGCGCGGGGTTGGAGCCTCAAGGCGCTCCATCGCCTGATCGTCACCTCGGCCACCTACCGCCAATCGTCCCACGCCCGCGAGGATCTCGCCTTGGTGGATCCTTTGAACCGGCTTTTGTCCCGCCAGCAGCGGTTGCGGCTCGATGCTGAATTGGTGCGAGACGCCGCCCTGACCGCGAGCGGCCGGCTGGAGCCGCGGCTCGGCGGCCCCCCGGTCTACCCGCCTCAACCGGACGGCGTGATGAGCCTCGGGCAGGTCAAACGCGAGTGGAAGGCGAGCACCGGCGAGGACCGCTACCGTCGTGGACTCTACACCCATTTCTGGCGCGCCACCCCGCATCCGGCATTGGCGGTGTTTGATGCCGCCGACGGCTTCAGCAGCTGCACCCGCCGGTTGCGCTCCAACACGCCCCTGCAGGCGCTGACGCTGCTCAATGACCAGCAGTTCTACGAGTTTGCCGAGGGCCTCGCCGAACGCGTCCTCCGCGAACGGCCGCGCGCCCCCTTGGCGGAGCAACTCGAACACGCCTTCCGCCTCAGCACGGCCCGCCGGCCGAGCGCATTGGAACGGGAGCGGCTCGCGGCCCTCCACGCGCGGCGCCTCGCGGCCGAGACCGGGGAGCCCGGGGCCCGCGAACGCGCCGCCTGGATCGCCGTCGCCCGCGTCCTCCTGAACCTCGACGAGACCATCACCCGCGAATGACCCCGCCCCTCCCTCCCCAGACCTGGCCGGACTTCCTCGCCGGACGCACGCGTCGCCACTTCCTCAGCCGGTGCGCGGTCGGACTCGGGGGCATCGCGCTCGCGTCGATGCTCAATCAGGCGCGCGGCGCCACCCCGGCACCCGCCGGCCCCCTCACCCCGCGGCCGACCCACTTCCCGGCGCGCGCGCGCAACGTCATTTATCTCTTCATGGCCGGCGGGCCCAGCCAGTTGGAGCTCTTCGACCACAAGCCGAAGCTGAACGAGCTGAACGGCCAGCCGATCCCGCAGTCGTTCATCGAGGGGAAGCGTTTCGCCTTCATGGACTCCAGCCACGGCACGCGGCTGATGGGCTCGCGGCGCCAGTTCGCGCGGCACGGCCGCAGCGGCATGTGGGTCTCCGAACTGTTCCCCCACACGGCGCGCATCGTGGACGAACTCACGATGGTGAAGTCCTGCCAGGCGACCCTCTTCAACCACGCGCCCGCGAAGCTGTTCATGAATACGGGCTCGGGGCAGTTCGGCCGCCCGAGCATGGGGTCCTGGCTGAACTACGGCCTCGGCAGCGAGTGCCAGGATCTCCCGGGTTTCGTCGTCCTGCAATCCGGCCCGCGCGGGCCGCGCGGCGGAGCCGTCAATTGGGGTTCCGGCTTTTTGCCCACCACGTACCAGGGCGTCCCCTTCCGGGGGAGCGGCGAACCCATCCTCAACCTGACCCGACCGGCAGCAGTCACGGCGGACGGCCAGCGGGACGCGCTCGACGCGCTGCGCGATCTGAACCTGCAGCGGGCCGTCGCGACCGGGGATCCGGAGATCGCCACCCGCATCGCCGCCTATGAGATGGCGTCCCGGATGCAGTCCAGCGCGCCCGACCTCATCGACCTCAAGGCGGAGAGCGCGGCCACCCTGAAGCTTTACGGCATCGAGGACCAGCGTCCGTCGTTCGCCCGCAACTGCCTGCTCGCGCGGCGGCTGGTCGAGCGCGGCGTGCGTTTCGTGCAGCTGTATCACACCAACTGGGACAGTCACGGCGGGCCGGGGGAGAACCTGCAGGGCGACTTCGAGAAGGTCTGCCGCGAGGTCGACCAGGGGCAGGCGGCCCTGGTGCAGGACCTCAAGGATCGCGGACTGCTGAAGGACACCCTCGTCATCTGGGGTGGCGAATTCGGGCGCACGCCGATGGGCGAGAATCGCGACACCACCGGGCGCAACCACCACATCGATGCGTTCACGATGTGGTTCGCCGGTGGCGGGGTGAAGGCGGGCGAGGTGATCGGCGAGACCGACGAACTCGGCTTCAACGCGGTGAAGGAACCGATGCACGTGCACGACCTGCACGCCACCATCCTCCACCTGCTGGGCCTTGATCACACCAAGCTGACCTTCCGCTTCCAAGGCCGGGACTTCCGGCTCACGGACGTCCACGGCAAGGTGAACCACCGGATGTTCGCCTGACCCGGGAACCCGGCGCTCAGGTTCAGCCTGTCGCGCCGGGTCCTGTCGGTCTTAGGGCACGCGCGCCAGCGCGGGCGGGGACGGATCGTGGGCCGCCATCAAAGGGCCCTTGCTCAATGTCTCGGCGAGATTGGCCGCGCGTTCGGCGTAGCGGTGGGCGCGTGAGGGGGCCTGGCGGCGGATCACCGCACCCAGGCCGCTGTTCCACGCGAGGGCCACGTGGTACGCGTCCTGGGGCAGCCTGGCCTTGGCGAGACCGCGGCAGATCCAGTCGTAGTGCCGGCCAGCGACCCGCAGCGCCTCGTCGCGGTCGAGCGCGTCGGTGAACGGCCGGCTGGAGTGCATCCGCCAGGTCTCGGCCTTGAACTGCCAGGGGCCGAGTTCACCGCCGGGACCCGGGCGGGAGACGTTGCGGGGATTCTCGATCAGGCGAATCGCCTCGAGGGTCGCAGCGCGGTCCGGGGAGGCCTCCACCGTTTCGACGAGCACCGAGAGGACAAACAGGCGCAAGCCGGTCCGGAGAACGGCGCACGCGGGGCTTTGTGGGAGTTTGGGCATAACGCACCCTGAGACCCGGCGGCCAGCAGCCGGAGTCATCCTGTGAATAAGTTTATCTGCTGCGCCGAGGGAACTTTTCCCACGGTAAGGGTCGCCGCGCAGTAAGCACTTGCGGGTCGGTCGCGCCGCTCGCTGGCTGGCGGAGTGCTCCGGATCCACCTGCCGCCGAACCTGGTCGCCGCCGCCGCGCGGGATGCGGTCGCCGTGCGGGTGGAGCTGGATCTCAGTGCGGCGCCGCCGGCGGAGTTGCTGCCGGCGCTGGCATTGTTGCAACGCTGGTGCGGACCGCAGCCCCCGGGAGTCCTGCAGTTGAAGCGTCGGCAACTGGGTGAATTGAGCCGGGCAGTCGCGGGCCAGCGCGTGTTCGTGGAGGATGGCCGAGCGGTCGTCTGGCGCCACGATGACCTCGTGCGGGAACCGACGGCCCCCGCGGCGCCCGTGACGTCCGGGCCGAACCTCCGCGCCCGGGTGCCGGACGGGGCTCGTCCGCTGGAGGTGGACGGCACCGAGCACTACCTGGCGCTGACCCTGCCGTCGCGTGAGCATCCGCAGTACACGGAGGCGTTGGCGCTGGTGAAGGAGGCGGGGTTTTTGCTGGAGCCTTCCAATGGACGTTGGTGGCTGCGCGACCGCCACCGCACGCTTTCGTTCCTCGCGCGACACGGTGAGCGCCTGCGCGGCGCGCTCGCCGCCCGCTTCACGCCCGCCTTCACGCGACAGACGGCCCACCTCGTGCCCGCGCGCCTGGCCGCGCAGGTCGAGACGGCCGGAAATCAGTTCAACGTGGAGTTGGGTCTCGCGGCGGAGGGAGTGACGGAGGCCGAGCTGCGGGCTGCCCTCGCGGCAGGTCGAGGCTACCTGGAGGCTAAGGAAAGGGTGCTGCTGATCGATCCGGAGCTCAGCGCCCGTCTCGTCCGGGCGCAGCAGGCCTTGGCCGGCGATCCCCGGGTCGCGATGGCCCCGGTGGCGCGCCAGCGGGTGCCCCGGAGCCGGGTAGCCGAGGTCGCGGAACTACTGGAGGAGTTCGCACCGGGCTTCCGCCCGCCCGCCAATTGGCAGCGCCTGACCGGAGCCGTGGAACGGCTGTCCGCCCTGGAGCCCGCGCCGGTGCCCGCCTCCCTCGACGCCCTGCTTCGTCCTTACCAACGCCTCGGGGTGGCGTGGTTGTGGCACCTGCACCGGCACGGTTTGGGTGGGATCCTGGCGGACGAGATGGGGCTCGGGAAGACCCTGCAGGCCCTCGCGTTCCTCGCCGCGCTGCACCAGCCGGCGTCCGGCCCCGTCGGGACCACCCTGGTGGTGTGTCCGGCCTCCCTCCTCGAGAATTGGCGCCGAGAAGCCGCCCGGTTCACGCCGGGGCTGCGCGTGGAGGTGCATCACGGTTCCGGGCGCCTGACGCGCGCCACCGAATTGACGCGCACGGACCTGCTTATCACCAGCTACGGTACCCTCGCCCGGGACCAGGAGCTGCTCGCCGGGGTGGAGTTCGCGGCGGTGGTGGCGGACGAAGCCCAGCACATCAAGAACCGGCGTTCGCAGAGTGCGGCGGCGCTGCGGGCCCTGCGGGCGCGGACGCGTTTTCTCCTGACCGGTACCCCGCTAGAGAACTCGCTCGCGGACCTGCGCTCGCTGCTTGAATTCCTGCTGCCCGGCTACCTGCCGCGGCTGCCTGCCGGTCTCAGCGCGGAGGAACGGACCTGGCACGACGACCGGCTGCGCCGGCAGGCGGCACCTTATCTGCTACGACGGACCAAACGGGCGGTGGCTCCGGAGTTACCGCCGCGCCTCGAGCAGGTCCTCTGGGTGGAGCTGACTCCGGCGCAGGCCACTCTCTACCGCAAGGTCGAGCAGGAGAGCGAACGGGAGCTGATCGACCTCGCGGCGGCCGGCGCGGCCGAATCGCGGTTGCGGCTCGCGGCGCTCACCCAGCTGCTCCGCCTGCGCCAGATCTGTTGCGACCCGCGGCTGGTGGCCAGCCTACCGGAGGATTCGAACGCCGCGGTTTCCGCCAAGCTGGAGGCGTTCCGCGAACTGCTCGCGGAGGCCGTCGACGACGGGCACCGGCTGCTGGTCTTCTCGCAGTTCACGCGCCTGCTGGACCTCGTCGGGACGGAGTTGGAGGCGCAGGGCATCCCCTGGTGCCGGCTGGACGGCACGATGTCCCCCTCGCAGCGGCAGGCGGAAGTGGACCGTTTCCAGTCCGAACCCGGGGTGCCGGTGTTCCTGCTTTCGCTGAAGGCGGGCGGGACCGGGCTCAACCTGACGGCCGCGGATACCGTGGTGCATCTGGACCCGTGGTGGAATCCGGCGGCGGAAGCCCAGGCGACCGATCGCGCGCACCGGATCGGTCAGACCCGGACGGTCACCAGCTACAGGCTCATCGCGACCGGGACCGTGGAGGAGCGCGTGCTGGCGCTGCAGGAGGAAAAGCGGACCCTGCTCGCCGAGGTGTTCGAGGCGAGTGACGCCGCGGCGGCGAAGCTGAGCCTGGCGGACCTCCGTGGCTTGCTGGGGAGCAAGCGGACGTAACGGACAGGACCGCGGGCCTAGAGCAGATCGGCGGCCAGTTCGGCGAGGCGGGAGCGTTCGCCCTTGGTGAGCTTCACGTGGGCGGCGAGGGGTTGGCCCTTCATCCGGTTGTGGCAGTAGACTAGGCCGTTGCTGCGGGCGTCGACGTAAGGGTTGTCGATCTGGGCGGGGTCGCCGATCAGCACAATCTTGGAACCCTCGCTGATGCGGGTGATGACCGTCTTGACCTCGTGGGGCGTGAGCTGCTGGGCCTCATCGAGGATGAAGAATCGGCGCGCGATCGAGCGGCCGCGGATGAAGGCGAGGGCCTCGATCTCCACCATCCCGCTCCGCAGCAAACGCTCGTAGGGCTTGAGGGCCGCGCCCGGCGCGCCGGACGGTGCGGGCGCGGGTGGCGGCACGATCTCCGGCCGCTTTCCCTTGCGCCGCGCCACCTTCTTGGCGGCGAACTGCGGATCCTTGGGCGGCTTCGAGGGGATCAGGACCTCCAGGGCATCGTGATAGGGCTGCAGCCACGGGCGCATCTTCTCTTCCAGCGAACCCGGCAGGAAACCCAGGTCCTTGCCCAGGCTGATGATCGGCCGGGAAATCGAGAGTCCGTCGTACCGGCAGTGGTCGTCCTGCAGCTGATGCAGCGCGCAGGCGGTGGAGAGCAGCGTCTTGCCCGTGCCCGCCTTGCCGAAGCAGGTGATCAACGAGATCCCCTCGTCGAGCAGGGCGTCCATCAGGAATTGCTGCTCAAGGTTGCGCGCGCGGATGGGAATGCCGCCCGGCGCCTTCACGAAGTCGGGCAGTTTCAGGCGGCGGAGGACACCCTCCCCGTAATGACGGGCGGGCATCGTCTTGCCCTCGGGCGAACGCAGCAGGACGTACTCGTTGAGAAACAGCGGCGCCGCGGCGGAGGCGGACAGCGCATAGGCGCCCTCCGAGCAGAAGCGCTGCAATTCGTACTGGTCGAGCGCGACCTCGCGGTAGCTGGCCTCGTCGTCGGAAGCCGGGACCTTGTCGTTGAGGTAGTCCTGGGATTCGAGCCCGACCGCGCGGGCCTTCAGCTGCACATTGACGTCCTTCGTGACGAGGATCGTCGGCGGCGGGAAGCGCTCCTGCACGAACAGCGCGCAGGCGAGGATGCGGTTATCCTTCTTGCTGAGGTCCGGCAGAATCGCCCGCAACCGATCCATGGCCGGCGACCAATGTCCCGGGTTCAGCAGGTAGGGGTTGATGATGATGGAGAGCGTGCCGCCGGTCTCGAGTTCGACGCCCTCGTGCATCGAACGGGTGTCGGGCAGCAGTTCCTGCAGCATCCGGTGGACGCGCCGCGCGTTGCGGCCGCGCTCCGTGGACTGTTCGCCCTTGATGGCGTCGAGTTCCTCGAGCACTTCCACCGGGATCGCCAGGTTGTTGTCCTGGAACTTCAGGATGCACTGGGGATCGTGGAGGAGGACGTTCGTATCGAGGACGAACGTCTTCACCTTGGCCGAGACCTTGAACCGCGAGACCGGGGCTTCCGCCCCACGCATGTGTTCCATCGGTAGGGTGTGAGTAACTGGTGAACACCTAGCCGGCCGCCCCCGGCTGTCCAACGTAATGTGCGTCCGGCGCTGAATCGTAACGGGCACCGGGGGCGCAACTTGACCCGCCCGGCCGCCGTCGGCCACGTTCCCCGCGTGCCTTTCTCGCCCCTCTCCTGCGGTGGCAGCCAGTCCCCCGGGGGCCGCCGGGGAGCGCGAGTGCTCCCGCTGGTCGCCGCCCTGCTGGCCACGCTCACCCCGATCGCCGCCGCCGCGACCGCTCCGGTGCCCCGCCCGCCGAACCTGATCGTGCTGTTGTGCGACAACCTCGGTTACGGCGATACGGGGCCCTTCGGCTCGAACCTGCACCGCACCCCGGAACTCGACCGGATGGCGCGCGAGGGAACGCGCCTCACCCACCTTTACGCCGCGAGCGGGGTTTGCACGCCGTCCCGCGCCGCCCTGCTGACCGGCTCCTATCCCCGCCGGGTGAACCTGCATCGCAATGCGCGGGGCGGGGCCGTGCTCCAACCCGTGGAGCCGATCGGGCTGCATCCGGCCGAGGAGACCATCGCGGAACTGCTGCGGGAAAGCGGCTACGCCACCGCGATGATCGGCAAGTGGCACCTCGGCGATCAGGCGCCGTTTCTGCCGACGCGGCAGGGCTTTGCGTCGTACCTCGGCGTCCCCTACAGCGACGACATGACCCCGCGCGACGGCCAGCCGTGGCCAGATCTCCCGCTGCTGCGCAACGAGGAGGTGATCGAGGCCCCGGTGGACCGCGACTACCTCACCGCGCGTGAGGCCGAGGCGGCGGTGCGCTTCATCCGCGAGCACCGGGACCGTCCGTTCTTCCTTTACGTGGCCCACGCGATGCCGGGCAGCACCCGGGCCCCTCATTCCAGCCCGGCCTTCCGCGGTCGCTCGCGCCACGGCGCGTGGGGCGACGCGGTCGAGGAGCTCGACTGGGCCGCCGGGCAGATCCTGGCCGCCGTGCGCACCGCGGGACTGGCGGAGCATACCGTGGTCCTCTGGACCTCGGACAATGGGGCGCCGCGCCGTGATCCGGTGCAGGGCAGCAACCTGCCCCTCGGGGGCTGGGGCTACACCACCAGCGAGGGCGGGATGCGCGTCCCGGGGATCGTCTGGGCGCCGGGGCGCGTGCCGGCTGGGCGGGAATGCGCGGAGCTCACCACCCTGATGGACGTCCTGCCCACGTTCGTCCGCCTTGCCGGCGGCCGCCTGCCGGCACAGGCGATCGACGGGCTGGACGTTTGGCCGCTGCTCGCGGGCGAAACCGGCGCCCGCAGCCCACACGAAGCCTTCTTCTATTATCAGGGCGAGCAGCTGCAGGCCGTGCGCTCCGGGCCATGGAAGCTGCACCTCGCGCTCCCGGCCCGGGCGACGGGAACCGCCGGCAAGGCGGGCGGCCCGCGCCGGGCGCAACTGTACGACGTAACGCGGGACCCGGGGGAAACGCGGGACCTCCACGCCCAGCAGCCCGAGGTCGTGGCCCGGCTGCTGCGGGCCGCGGAAAGCGCACGCGTGGAACTGGGGGACACGGACCGCCCCGGCCGCGGCCAGCGGCCGGCCGGCTGGGTCTCGGATCCTGGCCCCCTCCGCCTGCCCGCAGCGTCGCGCTGAAGCGGGCCCACATTTTCGGGGCGGCCCGGGGTAGCCCGGAGCTTGCCTCCGCGCCGCGGCGTCCTTCGTCTCGCCCGGATGTCGGACGCGAAGCTCACGCCCATGATGCAGCAGTACTTCGAGGTGCGCCGCGGCCTCCCGAAGGACACCCTGCTGCTTTTCCGGCTGGGAGATTTCTTCGAGCTGTTCTTCGACGACGCGGTGGCCGCCTCGCGCCTGCTGGGCCTGACGCTGACCCGCCGGAACGACGTCCCGATGGCTGGCCTGCCGGCGCATGCGGTGGATGGTTATGTGACCAAGCTGCTGGCCGCGGGCCGCAAGGTGGCGCTCTGCGACCAGGCGGAACCGGCCAAGGCGGGCAAGCTGGTGCGCCGCCAGCTCACGCGCATTCTCTCCCCCGGCACCACCCTCGCCCCCGGCCAGTTGGAGGCGGGGCGCAATCACTACCTCGCTGCGGTGGTGGCGGACCGCACGGGCCTGCATGCGGCGTGGCTCGACCTCTCGACCGGCGAGTTCCGCGTGGCGAGCGATCCCCGGCCGGCGAACCTGCTGCCGGTGCTCACCGCACTCGCCCCGGCTGAGTTGCTGGTGATCGAGGGGGAGCGCGAGCGCTGGGCCGCGGCGCCCGCCGAGGAAGCAGGGCTGCGGGCCCTCCACGCCTTCGCCGCAGAGCGGCTCGTCTCGGAGCTCCCGGGCTACCACTTCGACGTGCGGGCGGGGGCCCGGGCCGTGCAGGACGCGCTACGCGTGCTCAACCTCGAGGGGTTCGGCCTCGCGGCCGACCACCCCGGACTCGGGCCGGCCGGCGCGCTGGTGCAGTACGTGACCGAGAATCTCCGCGCACGCCCGGAGAACCTCTCCCGGCTGCAGGAGTACCGCAGCGGCCGGGCGCTCCTCCTGGATCCCGCCACCCTGCGCAACCTCGAGATCTTCAGCTCGAGCCGCGGGTCACGCGAAGGCTCGCTCCTGCACGCGGTCAACCGCACCGCCACCGCCGCCGGCGCGCGGCTCCTCGAGCGCTGGCTCGCGGCGCCCACCCTGGATTTGCCGGAGATCCGGCGGCGCCAGGCGATCGTCGGCGACCTGCTGACGCAGCCACTGCGCCTCGGCGAGCTGCACGAGCTCCTGCAAGCGGTGCGCGACATTCCCCGCATCCTCGGCCGGCTGCAGAATCGGCTCCGCAACCCCCGCGAACTGGGCGGCGTCCGCGACACGCTCGAGCGCTTGCCGGGGCTGCGGGCGGTGCTGGCGGCCTTCGGTCCGGAATCCCCGTTGGCCGGCGCGGCGACGACCCTGACCGAGCAACCGGCATTGCTGGACCTGCTGCGCCGCGGCTTGGCGGAGGAGCTCCCGAATGATCTGGCCGACGGCAACTTCATCCGGGCCGGGCACGATGCCGAGCTGGACCGCCTGCGCGCGTTGACCAGCGGCAACCGCACCTGGCTTTCGGACCTCGAGCGCACGGAGCAGGAGCGCACCGGGATCCGCAGCCTGAAGGTGCGCTTCACCCAGAACTTCGGGTATTACATCGAGGTCACCAAGGCGAACCTGCACCTCGTGCCGGCCGACTACATCCGGCGCCAGACCACCGTGGGGGGCGAGCGCTACGTCACCGAGGCGCTGCGGGCGAAGGAGAAGGAGATCTTCCACGCCGAGGAGGGGGCGCAGGCGCGGGAACTGGAGCTGTTCTCCGCCTTGGTCGCGGCCGTGCTGGACGAGGCCCTCTCCCTGATGCGGACCGCCGAGACCCTGGCCGAGCTCGACGTGCTGGCGGGTTGGTCGCTGCTGGCCCGCGAATGGGATTACTGCCGGCCTGAACTCGATGAGGGCGAGACGCTCGAGATCACGGAGGGGCGACACCCCGTCGTGGAGCAGGTGCTGCGGGCCCCGGACGCCGCCGTCGCACTCGGGGGCACGGCGGGGTTTGTGCCAAATGACACCCAGCTGCGGGCGGACGAGGCGCAGCTGATGCTCCTCACCGGCCCGAACATGGCCGGCAAATCAACCTACATCCGGCAGGTGGCCCTGATCACCCTGCTCGCGCAGATCGGGTGCTGGGTCCCGGCGCGGCGGTGCCGGGTCGGGCTGGTCGACCGGATCTTCTCGCGCGTGGGGGCGAGCGACGACCTGGCGCGAGGCAACTCGACCTTCATGGTCGAGATGAACGAGACCGCGAACATCCTGAACAACGCGACCGAGCGCTCGCTGATCATCCTCGATGAGATCGGGCGCGGCACCTCGACCTACGATGGCCTCGCGATCGCTTGGGCGGTGGTCGAACACCTGCACCAGGGCCCGGAGCGGGGGCCGCGGACCCTGTTCGCGACCCATTACCAGGAACTGACGCAACTGGAGCGGCACCTGCCGCGCCTGCGGAACTTCTCCGTGGCCGTGAAGGAGTGGAACGATGAGATCCTCTTCGTCCGGCGGATCGTGCCCGGGGCGGCCGACCGCAGCTACGGCATCCAGGTCGCCCGCCTGGCCGGACTGCCGCCGACCGTGATCGCCCGGGCGCGCACGATTCTGGGCCGCCTGGAGGGCGAGAATCCGGATGTTGAGTTGCCGGCCCCTGAGGTGCGCCCGCGCCGCAAGCTGCGGGTCGCGGCGGCGGAGGACGATCCCCAGCTCAGCCTGCTTTGACGCCGCGCCGCAGCCGCCAGAGGGCGCGCGCCTGCCGGATCGTGTCGGACAGACCCTCGGGCGTCAGCGCCTGCTTCGGGTCGTCGCCGATGCCGTGGCTGGGACTGACGTGCGCCTCAAGGCAGAGGCCGTCGGCCCCGTAGGCCACGGCGGCGAGGGCGCTGGCGGGCACGTAGGCCGCCTTGCCGACCGAATGGGAGGGATCGACCACCACGGGGGCCCACGTCTTCTCCTTGAGGAGCGGCGTGATGCTCTCGTCGGGATGGTTGCGGTAGCCGTCGAGTCCCGGGGCGGTGCCGCGCGGGCAGAGCAAAATGTTGGGGTTGCCGAAGGCGGCGATGTACTCGGCGGCCGAGATGAACTCGTTCACCGGGCCCATGTGGATGCTGCGCTTCAGCAGGACGGCCGTCTCCCGGCCGGCGACCGCGCGGCCGATGGCGCGGAGCAGCGAATAATTGAGGGCGTTGCGCGCGCCCACTTGGAGGCAAGTCACGCCGGCCTCCAGCGCGAGGCCGATGTGCGCCTCCTCCATCACCTCGGTGTCGACCGGGAGTCCCGTGCGTCGCGCGCCCTCCAACAGGATGTCCAGCGACCGCGTGTCCCCCTGGAAGGAGTACGGGTTGGTGCGCGGCTTCCAGACTCCGCCCCGGATCATCTGGGCGCCGGCTTCCTTCACCGCGGCGGCGCTTTCATAGAAATAGTTCGGGTTCTTCGGATCAATGGTGCAGGGCCCCGCGATCACGAAGAGCTCCTCGCCGAGGGTGACGCCCCCGATGCGGATCCGGTGGCTGGCGAGGTCCGAGCGCTTGTCCATCAGCTTGAACGGCGACTGGATGCGGTCGATGCGCTCGACGTAATCGAGGCCTTCGAGCCGGTTGATCATCAGGTCGTCCCGCTCGTCGCCGACGATCGCGTAGATCGTGCGGAGGGCGCCGATGATCGGCTGGATGGTGCAGCCGAATTCGGCGACGATCCCGGTGACCTCGGCGAGTTGCGCCGGCGTCAGGCGGTTGGACTTGGGCAGAATCATGCGGGGAGCGTGGCACCGGGCGGGGCCGGAGGACAAACCGGATTTTTGCCGCGCCGGGCTCGCGTCGCGCCGGGCGTGCCCGCTCCGCGTCAAGGAGCCGGACTCAGAGGGACTGCTCGAACTCGGGGGGCACCGGCGCGCGGGCGGCGAAGGGATGGGGCGCGCCCTGCCACTGGTACTCGAAGCTGGTCTCGGCCGCGTGGAGAAAGAGGCGGCGGGTACCGGCCGAGCGCGCGAACTCGCGGTTTCGCGGGAAATCCCCGTAGGTCTGATCCCCGACGATCGGCAGGCCGCGCTGCGCGCACTGCACCCGCAACTGGTGGCTGCGGCCGGTCCGCGGCTCCAGCCGCAGCAGGGACACACGGGGCTCGCGCAGGCCCCGGCGGGCGACGCTCATCCGGCATTCCGCGGGAATGTGGCCCCCGCGGGCGGAGGTGCGCAACCGGCCCTCGCGGCGCTCGACCGTCAGGAGGTCGCGCCACAGCTCCAGCGGGACCCGCGGGGCGCCGAAGACGAGGGCGAAGTACACCTTCCGCACCTGCTTGCGGCGGAACTGGGCCCGGATCTCGATCGCCAGATCCTCGCGCAGGCAGCCGAGGAGCACGCCCGAGGTGGCGGAGTCGATCCGGTTGAGCAACCAGCAGCGGCGCACCGGCCCGCCGGCGGACGGCTCCCACTCGTAGGCCTCCGCCTCCAGATCATAGCGGGCCCGCAGCGTGGAACGCGGCTCGTCCCCGGCCTCGTTGGGATGCGAGAGCAACCCGGCCGGCTTGGCGAAGGCGAGCACGCCCTGCGCATCCACGTGCACGAGCGTGACGCCGCGGCCCAACGGAAGATCGGCGGTGTCCGGCGTGCCGCTCACTGGTAGTAAAACGTGAACGTCATCTGCTGCCGGTCGCCGAGGACCGCCTTCATGTCATCCGTCCACGGGCCGTACGGCATCCGGTCGGTGATCGCGCTCACGCAGGCGCGGGTGGCGGTGTCGTTCGCGGTGGAGTTCTCGACGCCGATGTCGACGATGCGGCCCTCGTCGTTCATCACGAACTTGACCGTGACCGAGCTCCCGCCGACCGGGTTCGCCTTCTGCTCGATGACGATGCGCTCCCATTGGATCTGCACCGAGTCGATCATCCGCTGGAGGTACGCGCCGTAGTTACTCCAGCGCGCATCGACCGCCGTGGGGCCGATATTGGTGGTCCCGAACTTGTTTTCCGCGAGGATCGCCGGGCGGGTCTGGATCGTCTTCACCAACTGCGGCCGGGGCTGCGGGCGCCGGGGGTCAATCGCCGGGCGCGGGGCCTGCTGGGCGGTGGCGCCCTCCCCTTCCTTGGTTCCCTCCACGCGTTCCGGCACCGCCTCGGCGCGGTCGAGGCGCTTGGCCAAGCTGCTCCCGTAACCCTCGCGGTTATCGCCTTCGACCTTCTCGACACCGGAAAGCGGGTTCTGTTCGCGGCGCGGCGCGGCCACCACCTCGGGGGCGGGCGGAGCCTCGGTCGGGGGCGGCGGCGCCGGGGTGAATTCCTGCGGCTGGGTCAGCCTCCCGCTGACGATCTGGGTGGACTCGAGGTCGGTGCGGCCCTCGAGCGCGGGGCGGTCGCTGCGACCTTCGGGCGTGGGCTTTTCCTGAGCGACCTGCTGGTTCTGGGCGGCGAAATTATTGGTCTTATCCGGGACGTTCTCCGGCGCCTCCGGGTTGGTCTCGACGAAGCGGAACGGATCCGCGGGCTTGGGCTGCGGCTCCACCTTGACCTCCGGCTCCAGTTCGATGGAAAAATCCCGCACCGTGGACTCCGGACGGGCCGCCACGGGCACTGGCTCGAAGCTCAGCACCGCAGGCCCCAGCAGCCAAAGCAGCAGATGGATCAGGATCACCCCGAGGACCCCGATCAGCACGGAGCGGGTGTCGGGATCCTGCCAACCGCGGACCACCGCCCGCCGCAGCACGGTCAGCGGCGGGGGCCGGAGGATGGTGTCGCTCGTCATGGTCGGATCACAGGGACGTGCCGGAAGCGGAAAAGTCTGCGGCGAGGCCGGCGCGCGTCAAAATCTGTTTCGTCTCCGACAGCGGCAAGCCGATGATGTTCGTGAGGGAGCCCTCGTACCCCGCGATGATCAGTTCGGGGTGCTCCTGGATCGCGTACCCGCCCGCCTTGTCGAGGGTGTGGACGCAGGCGAGGTAAGCCTCGATGGTGGACTCGTCGAGGGTGCGGAAGCGGACCGCGCTGTCGACCACGATGTCGACCGTCAGGGCGTCCCGCCCCCGGCGGAGCGCGAGACCGGTGTGGACCGAGTGGGTCCGCCCGCTGAGTCGCCGGAGCATCGCGCGGGCGGCGGCCGCGTCGGCCGGTTTGTTGAGCACGTGGCCATCGAGGCACACGGTGGTGTCCGCGCCGAGGACGGTGGCCGCGGGGAACCGGGCCGCGACCCACGCCGCCTTGAGGGCGGCGTTGTGGGCGACGAGCCGGCGGGGATCGGCGTCCGGCGTCTCGTCCTCCGTCACCGCCGCGACGACCACGGAGAACGGCAGGCCGAGGCGGGCCAGCAGTTCCTGCCGCCGCGGCGAGGCCGAGGCGAGGATGAGACCGGCGGGATCCGGCGTCACGGGGCGCGTTCCGCGAGGATGGTGCGGACGTCGCCGCGGGCGCGGGCGAGCTCAACGCGGCTCAGGTTATACTGGTGGACGGCCTCGACCAGGTTGTCCTCCGCCTGGGCGAGACGATTCTGCGCCTCGACCACCTCCCGGTTGTCCGCCACGCCCTGCTGGTAGCGTTGCTGCGCGAGGCGGAGTTCCTCCCGGGAGAGTCCGAGGCCCTTCTCCGCGACGGCCACCTGGGCGTGCCGGGAGGTGGCGTCCTGGGCCGCGAGCCGGAGTTCGGCGGAGATCTGCAGTTCGAGATGGTGCAATCGGGCTTCCTGGGAGCGCAGGCGCGACTGAGCGCTCCGCCGGCTCGCGCTGAGGCGGAACCCGTCGAACACGGGCATCGCGACGCCCACCCCGAAGGCCCACTGCTCCTGCTTGCCGCCGTCATCGAACCGGGGCGAGGCCACGCCGAAGTTGCCGCTGAGCGAAAGCGCGGGCCAGCGTTCACGCTCGGCGGCGCGGACATTCAGGCGGGATTGATCGACCGCGAGGCGGGCGGCGAGGTGTTCCGCGCGACGCTCGAAAGCGGTTCCCTCCTCCCCGAGGGCCTGCAGGGTGCCGGGCACGCGGCGGACCTCGAAGCCGGCCAGCTGCAGCGGCCGGCCCGGTGGCAGGTCCAGAATCCGCTGGAGCAGCAACTGGCTCTGCAGCACGGCGGTGTCGTGCTGCAGTCGGGCCTGTTCGGCGAGGGCGAGCTGGGCCTCGGCGCGGGTGACGTCGATCTGGGTCGCCACGCCGGCGGCGAATTGGCTCCGCGCCAGCCCGAGCAAGGCCTGGGCGCGGGCGATGTTGGCGTCGAGCACCTCGCGGCGGCGGAGGTTGCGCAAATTCAGGAAGTAACCGCCCGCGACGTCGGCGAGGACCGCCTGCAGGGCGGCCGCCTGGTTGGCGCGGGCCACCTCGGCGCCGGTGCGTGAGGCCTCGGCGAGGACGCGCAGGCTGGGATTGTAGAGGGCGTAGGAACCGGTGAGGAGGGCGTCGAACCGGTTCGCAGGCCGGCCGGAGGTGACCACAACCGTGGCGATGCTGACGCCTTGGGACCGGCGCTGCTGGAGCGAGGCGGAAAGGTTTGGTAGGTTTGCGGCGCGCTGCTGGTGGGCGGCCTCAAGGGCCTGCACCGCCGATTCGCGGCTGAGCAGCACTGTGAGGCTCACCCGCTCGACCGCGGCGAGCGCCTCCTCGAGCGTCAGCGCCCCGCCCTCGGCGGCCGGGAGCGGGAGGCGGAGCAGGCCGAGCAGGAGGAGAGCGGGGACGCGGGGGAAGCGCATGCGACAGCGTGAGCAAACGCCGCCGGAGCGGGACGCTGCAAGCCCGGGTTGCGGGTTGTCACGCGCGGCAAAGCCCTCAAGCTGACCCGTTCGATGCGACTCGGACTCGCGCAAATCAATCCCACCGTGGGCGACCTGGCCGGCAACCGCCGGCTGATCCTCGAAGCTTACGCCGCGCTCGTGGCGCGGGGCGCGGAGCTGGTGGTGTTCCCGGAGCTGGCCGCCTGCGGCTATCCGCCGCGGGACCTCCTGTTCCGCCGCGGCTTCGTGCCGGACGTGGCAGCCTCCCTCACGGAGATTGCGGCGGGGATCGGCGACGTGCCGGCCCTCGTCGGGACCGTTGAGCCGAACGCCACGGGCGCCGGCCGGCCGTACTTCAACGCCGCCGCCTTCTGCCGGAACGGGCGGATCGAGGCGATGGCGCGCAAGTGCCTGCTGCCGACCTACGACGTGTTCGACGAGGACCGCTACTTCGAGGCGGCGCCGAGGCCGCTGGTGATCACCCACGCGGGCCGGCGCATCGGCGTGACGCTCTGCGAGGACATCTGGACCACCCCCGAGCTCGGTCCCAGGCGCTATCCCGGACCGCTGCCGCTGGAGCATCTCGCGGCCGAGCGCTGCGACCTGATGGTGAACCTTTCCGCCAGCCCGTGGTGTGTGGGCAAGGAAGACGTGCGGCGGCGGATCGTGGTCGCGGACGCCGCGCGCCGGCTCGGCTGCCCCGTGGCCTACGTGAACGCGGTGGGTGGCAACGATGAGCTCATCTTCGACGGCCGGAGCCTGCTGGCGGACGCGGCGGGCCGCACGCTCGCGAGCCTCGCCGCGTTCCGGGAGGACCTGCGGGTGGTGACGCTGCCCCCGCCGGGCCTGTCCGCGCCGGAGGAGGCGCCGCCCCCCGCGGAGGCCGCGGCGGACCTCTTCGCGGCGCTGGTCCTCGGATTGCGGGACTACGCCCAAAAGAGCGGCTTTCGCCGCGCGCTGGTCGCCCTCTCGGGGGGCATCGATTCCGCCGTGGTCGGCGTCATCGCGGCGGCAGCCTTCGGCCCGGACCAGGTCATCGGCGTCTCCCTGCCCTCCGCGATCTCCTCCGCGCACTCCCGCACGGATGCGCAGGAGTTGGCCGCGAACCTTGGGATCCGCTGCGAGACCATTCCGATCGCCGGCATCGTGACGGGAGCCGAGGCCGCCCTCGCCCCGGTATTCGCCGGCCGCGCCCCGGACGTGACCGAGGAGAACCTGCAGGCCCGGACCCGTGGCCTGCTGATGATGGCCCTCTCGAACAAATTCGGCGCCCTGCTGCTGACCACGGGCAACAAGAGCGAGATGGCCGTGGGTTACTGCACCCTTTACGGGGACATGTGCGGCGGCCTCGCGGTGATCAGCGACGTCTACAAGACCCAGGTCTACGCCCTGGCGCGCTGGATCAACCGCGAGCGGGAAATCATTCCGCGCTCCACGATCGAGAAGCCGCCGAGCGCGGAGTTGCGACCGGGCCAGACCGACCAGGATTCCCTGCCCCCTTACGACACGCTCGATGCGCTCCTGGCCGGCTACGTCGAGGAGGGACTCTCCCGCCGGGAACTCGTCGACCGCGGTTTCCCGGAGGCGATGGTCCGGGACGTCGCCCGCAAGGTGGACGCCAGCGAGTACAAGCGGAAGCAGGCCGCGCCGGGGCTGAAGGTGACGCCCCTGGCCTTCGGCGTCGGCCGCCGCATCCCGATCGTGCACCGTTACGCCGGCTGATTTCCCGATGACTTCCTCCACCGACCTCTTCGCCCGCGCCCGGGAACTGATTCCGGGCGGCGTCAACTCGCCCGTGCGCGCCTTCCGCTCCGTCGGGGGCGCCCCGTTCTTCACGCGGGCGGCGCGCGGCGCCCGGCTCGTCACCGCCGACGGGCGCGAGCTGATCGACTTCGTCTGCACCTGGGGTCCGGCGATCCACGGACACAATCATCCCGTGATCCGCGCGGCGCTCGCGGAGGCCCTCGACGCGGGGACGTCCTTCGGCACGCCCAATCCGTTGGAGGTCGAGATGGCGGAGCTCATCACGCGCTACGTGCCGTCGATCCGGAAGGTGCGGATGTGCAACAGCGGCACCGAGGCGACGATGTCGGCGCTGCGGCTCGCGCGGGGGTTCACCGGACGCGACAAGATCATCAAGTTCTCCGGGTGCTACCACGGCCACTCGGATTCGCTGCTGATCAAGGCGGGCTCCGGGGCGCTCACGCACGGACATCCCGACAGCGCCGGCGTCCCGGCGGCGTTCGCGCGGGAGACGCTGGTGTTGCCCTACAATGACCCGGCGGCGCTGGAAACCGCCTTCGCAGCGCACCCGGGGGAGATCGCGGCGGTGATCCTCGAGCCCTGCTGCGGCAACGTGGGCTTCATCGCGCCGGATCCGGGCTATCTCGCGTTCACCCGCGAGGTGACCCGCCGCCACGGGGCGCTGCTGATCTTCGATGAGGTGATGACCGGATTCCGCCTCGCGCGCGGCGGCGTCCAGGAACTCGAGGGGATCACGCCCGACCTGACCTGCCTCGGAAAGATCATCGGCGGCGGCCTGCCGGTGGGCGCGTTCGGCGGCCGGGCGGACGTGATGGACCACCTTGCGCCGCTGGGTCCGGTGTACCAGGCGGGCACTTTGAGCGGCAACCCGCTCGCGATGGCCGCGGGCATTGCCAGCCTGCGGATGCTGGCCACCGATGAACCCTATCAGCGGCTGGAACGCCTCGGCGGCCAGCTGCGCCAGGCGGTGCTGGACGCGGCGCGGGCCAAGGGTCTGCCGGTGCAGTTCCCGCAGCGCGGCTCGATGTTCAGCCTGTTCTTCAACCCGGATCCGGTGCGGGACTACGACTCCGCGCTGCGCTCCGACGCCAAGCTCTTCGCGCGGCTCTTCCATTTCTGCCTGGACCGCGGGGTTTACCTCGCGCCGAGCGCGTACGAGGCCGGTTTCCTCAGCACGGCCCACGAGGGTCGCGACATCGATCAGGCCTGCGCGGTCCTCAGTGATGCGATCGCGGGCCTTTGATTCCCGGTGGCTCGCGGCCGTGCTGGCCGGCACCGCGACGCTGCTCGCGGCCCCGCCGGCGGATGCCCCGCTGCTGGCTCTAGCGGATCTGAGGCCGGGCCAGCGCGGGGAAGTCTGGACGGTGTTCCGTGGCACCGAACCGGAGCCCTTCGGCGTCGTGGTCACCGGAGTGATCCAGAACGGCCTCGGGCCCGGCAAATCCCTGATCGTCTGCGAACTGACCGACCCGCGGGTGCAACCAATGGGCGCCGTCGCCGGGATGAGCGGGAGTCCCCTCTACATCGAGGGCAAGCTGGCCGGGGCACTCAGCTACCAGATTCAGCGCTTTGAGACCGTGCGACACGCGGGCTTCACCCCGGTCGCCGATCTCGAGGAGGTGCGCGCCCTGCCCTCCCCGGCGCCTCGCCTCGGTGGCGGAGCCAGCGGGCTCGCCCCGGCTTCCCCGCTGCAACCCGCCTTCAGCCTCGCCGGGCTGTCCCCGGTCGCGGCCGCGGCGCTGGCCCCTCTGCTGGCGGAGCACGGCATCGGTCCGGTCCTGCCGGGAGGCGTCGCAAGTTCGGTCCAAGGCCGCAATGCCGACGGGGAGCCGCGACTGGCGCCCGGGGGCGCGGTGGCGGTGGCGCTGGCGACCGGCGACATCACGCTGGCGGCCACCGGCACCGTGTCCCTGGTCCGCGGCCGCGAGGTCGTGGCCTTCGGCCATCCCCTGCTCGGCTTGGGCGAGGTGGCGCTGCCGCTGTGCCACGCCGAGGTGCTGACCATCCTGCCTTCGCAGATGCAGTCGGTGAAGGTCGCGAACATCGGACCCGTGATCGGCACGATCCGGCAGGACCGGCTTTCCGCGGTGGCGGGCGAGCTGGGTCCGGGACCGGCGATGATTCCCGTGGAGATCGCGCGGCCCGGCGGCGTGGCACCCCTGCGCTTTGCCGCCGCGCGGCATCCGCAACTGGCTCCGCTGGTGGTCGGCGCGGGCATCAGCCAAGCCGTGCTCGGCGCGAATGACGCGGGGTTCCACGAGGGCTTTCGCGTGGCCAGCCGCCTGACTTTCCCCGGGGGGCAGCAGTGGCGGCAGAACCTGCTGCACGCGGGCGGCCAGGGCTTCGCGCTGGCGCTGGGGGAGATCGTCCAATCGCTGGGCGCGGTACTCCAGAATCCGCTGGCCCGGACCTTTCCCGAATCGATCCACCTGGAAGTGGAAGCCCTGCGCGATCCGCCCGGAGTCACGGTGGAGCGGTTCGTCCTGTCCCGGGCCAGCGTCAGCCCGGGCGCCGAGCTGACCGCCGACCTCGCGTGGCGCGACTCCCGCGGAGAGGGCGCCCACCTGAGCGTGACGCTCCCCGTCGCTCCCGAATGGTCCGGGCGCACCCTTGAGGTGGTCCTCGCCCCGGGTCGGGTGCTCGATGAACTGACGGGGCGCCCCCGCGCGGTTCCCGCCGCGGAGCTCCGGAGTCTCGACGCCTACCTGCGGTTCCTGCAGGCGGAACGGCGGCGCGACGGCCTGTATCTCGCCGTCCTGCAGCGCGCGACGCTGTTCACGGACCAGGCGCTGCCCACCGTGGAGGCGCCCGCCTCCTTGGAACGCATCGCCCGTGCCGCCGATGACACCCGCTACCAGCGTCGCGAGAGTTCCGTGGTCCTGTGGGAAACCCACGTGTTGCCGGAACGACTCTCGCCGGCCGTCTTTCGCCGGGCCCTCACGGTGGTGGAGTAAACCGCCGTGGAAGGAGATGCGGCGGACTGGCCGACGGGCCGCACCCGCCACCGCCGCGGCAGAACGATCCGCGGAGGGCAGAGTACGAGCGGCCGGTGGCCGGTGGTCTCCGAGCGACGAAGGCAGCCGAGCCGCGAAGAAACGCGGCCGGATCAGGGATCGACGTCGTAGACTTCGACGATGCCGACCCCAGTGCCGCCGCCTACGCCGGCCAGTTGGACGGTGTAGGCCCCGGGGGGCAGCATCACGATCATCGCCGCGTCGCGGCTGCCGGCCGGGAACGGGAAGGCGCCCGCGGCGGAGGCCGCGCTGGCGATGATGGACGCTTCGTCACCCGTTCCCCAGTTATCGTTGGTCCGGAGGACCTGGCCGGTGGATTGCGCGGAGAGCGTCAGGATCGGATCGGCCAGCACGCCGGGGACCCCGAGGTTGGCGAGGGTCGGACCCGCGCCGCGGATCAGCATCCGCCGGGAGACCTGGCCCGTGACCACGAAGCCGGCGATGAGGGAATTGGCCCCCGTGCCGACGGCGCCGCGGGTGGAGACATTGATCGCCTTGGGGGCCGCGGGGCCGCCTTGGGTGACGTCGTAGACCTCGATCAGCACGAGCCCGGCGGCGTTGGTGGAACCCGGGCCGATCTGGGCCTGCACCGTGTACGGGCCGGCGGGGAGCGTGGCGAGGATCGCGGCGTCGCGGGAATTGGGCTGGAGGGCGAACGCGGCAGCGCGGGTGGTCGCCTGCTGGATCGCCTGCACCTGCGCGGCGCCGGCGGCCTGCGTACCCCAGTCGTCGTTCGTCAGCACCGGGCTCTGGTTGGTGCCGACATAGAGGGCGAGCGCCGGGTTGTTCAGGGTGTTCGCCAGGTTGAAGGGCGCGCCGGAGAGCGTCGGGCCGACCACCCGGATCAGCATCTGGCGGGTCTGGCCAGCCGGGGCGTTCACCACGAAGCCGCCGATGAGCACGTTCGCCCCCGCCGAGGTCTGGCCGCGGGTCGAGATGTTCGCGAGTCGGGTGGTGACGTTGGACAGCGTGAGCGTCGCGGGGTCCGAAGTCGCGACCCCCGCGGCGGAGGTGATGACCGCCGTGTAGGTGCCGACGCGGCTGGTGTCGACGTTGGTGAGGCTGAGCACGGGGCTGGTGGCGCCGGGGATCGGGGCACCGTTGAGGAGCCACTGGTAAACCAGCGGGGGAGCACCCTGGGCCTCGACCGAGAAGATCGCGCCGGAGCGCGGCGCCACCACCAGCGACTGCGGGTGCTTGGTAATGGTGACGTAGCGGTAGCCGTAGAGCTCGTCCTTCAGGACGGCGTCGACGATCGCCTTGGTGTCGGGCAAGCGCAGCAGGGCATCGACGCGGGCCGTGATCTCCTCGTAGGTCACGGTCACGGGCGGGCGGGCGAGCTGATAGAAGATCGCCGCGGCCCGGGCCCGGTTCCAGAGGGCGGTGTTCGCCGCATTCGTGTTCACCACGAACTCGGCGATGGCCTGGTTGAGGCCGATCACATTGTAGCCGCGACCGATGTTCGTGCTGAGCACGTTGTTGCTCATGAAACGGACCAAATCGGTCTCCCGGTTGGTCGACGGGCTGGAGGCGGCGTTGGCCCAAAGGCGATCGAGGAAGGTGCGTGCCGGGATGGCGCTCGTCGGGCTGTTGAGCAGCGCGTTGGTGGGCACGGTCCCGTACTTGGCGAAGTAATCGTTGGCAGCGAGGACCGCGCCGACGGCGTTGCCCAGGCCGCCACGGGCGACGGCGAGGAAGTTCGTGTAGTCCTGCGGCGTCGGCCAGCGCCCCATCAGGACCTGGTAGGTCGCGAGGAACTGGACCGGGGCGAGAAACCCGGGCTGGTCGAGGAGCGAGGCGACGAAGTCGGCGCGGGTGAGCGCGCCGGACCCGAGCCGCTCGTCGAGGTCGTCAAACACCAGCGGGTTGATGTTGGTCGTGTTCGCGATGTCCTGGTAGGTTTGCAGGATGAAGGCCGCGTTCTCGAGGACGGGATTGTTGCGGCGGACGTTGAGCTCGACGGTGGGCGAAACCGTGGTGATGCCAGAACTGTCGGTGGCCAGCGCCCAGAGGAGGTACTTGCCCTCAGCCGCGGGCGTCCAATTCGAGAGGAAAAGGGACCCCGAGTTGGTCGAGGAGGTGATGGGCAGGGCGTTGGCGAAGTACTGGACGTTCGTCACCGTGCCGTCGGTGTCCCGGGCGTTGGCGCGGAGCTGCACCTGACGATTGAACGCGGGATTGGTTGTCGAGGGGGTGATCGTGATCGAGGGAGCGATGCTGGCGGCGGCGGTCACGTTGATGGAACCCGTGGCCGAAGCGACGACGTTGCCGGAGCTGTCGCGCCCGAGGGCGACCACTTCGGTGGCCCCGGGCTGGAGCCCGGCAAATGCGGCCTGCAGGCGCCACGTGTTGCCCTGGGGATCCCGGCGGGCCTGACCGATGCTGAAGCGATTGAGGAAGAACTCGACGGCGACGACCGCACCATCGGGGTCCTGGGCGGTGGCGGCGAAGTCCGCGGACGAGGCAGTCTGCGCCGAGGTCGGATAGCCTAGCACACCCGGCGAGCGGGTCAGCGTGATCGTCGGGGCGAGGCCCACGACGTCGCTCACGACGACCCGGCGCGAGGTCGTGCTCGTGCCCTGAACGTTGCCGACGGAGGCCTGGGTCGTGATGGTGTACGTGTCCGGGTTGGCGGGGGTCCAGATCGCGCGGTAGCTGGTGGTCGTGCCGACGCGGGTGCCGGTGATCACCTGGCGCGCGCCGCCGGCCGAGGTGGCGATGAACTGGAGGGTCGGCACCTGGGTCGTCACGGCATTGACGGCCGTGCCCTCGAGGAAAACCGGGGCGCCGACGGTCGTGGCGGTGGTGTTGTCCTCGGGCCGGGTGATGGCCGTCGTGGGCGCGGTGACGGCCGTGACGTTGATCACGATCGAGGGGCTGGAGACCGCGGTGTTGCCGGTCTCGTCGGTGGCGACCGCGTAGAGGTTGAAGCGACCCGCCGTGTTGGCGGTGTAGGTGAGGAGCTGGCCCTGCTGCGGATTCGGGAAATTCCCGACCAGGCTGCCGTTGGCGTAGAGCTGGACCGTGCTGACGTTGCCGTCCGGGTCGTTGAGGTTCGCCTGCAGGAAGAACTGCGTGCCCGCGGTGATGTTCGCGGGGGTCAGCGCCTGCACCTGGATCGTCGGCGGAGCACTGGTGGCCGGGAAGATGGTCAGGTTGACCGTCGGCGAGACCGTCTGGTTGTTGTTGCTGTCCCGGGCGATCGCGTAGAGCCGGACCGGGTAGGTCACCGCGCCGGTGCTCTCGTTGATGGTCGGCGTGATCGTGCTGAAGTCGAACTGGCTGAGATCGAAGGCCCGCCGGTAGAAGTTCGTGGTCTGCTCCCGCGTCGCGAGGCCGATGCTGACGTCGTTGAGGAAGATCTCGACGTTGCGGAGGGTGGAGCCGGTGCCAGTGGCAACCGCGGTGGCCTGGAAGTTCACGGTCGAGGCGGTCTGGAGCCCGTTGCCGGGGATGGGCGAGGCGGACACCGTGACGGTCGGGGGCGACCCGACCACGTTGGCGACGTTGACGGTGAGGGGCGCCGAGGTGACCACCTGCGCGTTCAGGTCCGTGACCCGCGCGGTGAGGACGCGTTCGCCGAGCTGGGCGGCGGTCGGGATCCACGAGAAGGTGTACGGGGCGGTCGTGTCCGCCCCGATCTGGACGCCGTCGAGGAGGAATTCCACGAGGAGGAACTGCGCGCCGCCCCCGAGGACGGACGGGGTGGCCGCGAGCGTGAGGGGCACCCCCGGGGTCGCGCGGGCCGTGGCGTTGGGATTGGGGGCGGTGAAGACGATCGTCGGCACCGGTAGGGCGGCCGAGATCGTCACGGAGTTCGAGACCGCGGTGTTGCCGCGGGCGTCGGTTGCAATCGCATCGATCACATACGCGCCCGGCAAGGTGGGCACGAACGTGGTGACGTACGGCGCGCCGGTGAGCCCGTTGCCGCCGTTGACCGAGGCGGGGCTGCCATTCACGTAGAACTGGACGTTCGCCACCGTGCTGTCGATGGAGGTGGCCGTGGCCGCGAGGCTGATGGCGGAACCTGGCGTGGTGGAGGCGCCGTTTGCCGGCGTCAGGAGGTTCACCGTGGGCGGCGCGCCGACCGGCGAGATGACCAGCACGGAAACCTGGACGTCGCGGGCGGTGCCGGCGTTGTCGGTGGCGCGGGCGGAGAGGACGTACGGCCGCGAGAGTTCGCCCGCGGCGAGGGCCGGGGCGGTGTAGCGGTGCGTGAAGGGGGCGGTGGTATCCTCGCCGACCTTGGTGCCATCGACGAAGAACTCGACCCGGACCACGGCGCGGCCGGAGGAGGCGGCCACATCCGCCACCAGCGTGCGCACCGCCCCGCTGGGGAGCGTCGTGCTGGCGGCCGCCGCGGCGGTGCGCGGGGAAAGGGTCAGGTTGATGAGCGGGGACGTGCTGTCCGAAATGTTCACGCCCACGGCCGGCGCGGCGACGGAGTTGCCCGCGTTGTCGGTCGCGATGGCGGAGATCGAGGCGACCCCCGAGGACGTCGGCGTCCAACTGACGGACCAGACGCCGTTGGTGACGCCGGTCACGCCCGCGCCGCCGAGACCGGCGGTGGTGCCGTTGACGAACACCTGGATGCTGCTGATCGAGCCGTCGGCGTCGGTCGCGGTACCGGAGATGGTCGTGGTGTTGTTGGCGGCGACGAACGAACCGCTCACCGGGGTGAGGATGCCGAGCACCGGGGGTTCCCCGATCTGGCCGGTGAGGTTGATCGTGAAGTCCGCGGAGTCGACCGAGCCCCCCAGGATGTCGTACGCGCGGGCCCGCAGCACGCGGCGCCCGGGTTCATTAGGCGCGGTGAAGAGGATGTTGTAGGGCGGCGCGGTGTCGGTGCCGATCAGCGTGATGCCCGAGGCGCCCACGTAGTAGAACTCCACCGAGGCGACCCCCGCCGGCGCGGAGGCGCTCGCGCTGATCATCCGGGAGGAGTTCACCGCGATGCTGGGGTTGTTGGGCAGCAGCGAGAGGCTGACCGTGGTGGCCTGGGCCACGACCTGGATCGCCGGCGAGTTCCGCACGACCCCGTTGGAGTCCGTGGTCCGCACCGTGAGGCTGTAGGAGCCGGCGGCGGTGGGGGTCCACGTGGTGCTGTAGCTCGTGGCGGCGGCGTTGCCGGGCAGCGTGGCGACCACCGTGGAGCCAGCCAGGAACTGCACCTGGGTGATGCTCACGCCGGGTGCCGCATCCACGTTAGCGCTGAAGACCAGCGGGGTGCCAACCTGGGCGCCACCGGCGACCGGGCTCGTGATGACCACCTGGGTGCTCACGGTCACGACGGTCACATTGACCACGGCCGAGGTGACCACGGTGCCATTGGCGTCGGTGACCCGCGCGCTGAGATTGAAGTCGCCCGCGGACGCCGGCGTCCACGTGCCCGTGTAGGTCGTGGTGGTGGGATCCCCGGGGACCGTGGAGACGACCGTGCTGCCCGCGAGAAACTGGACCCGCGTGATGGCGGCGCCGGCGGAGCCGGGGTTCACCGTGGCCGTGACGGGCACCGGGGAGCCCGCATTGAGCTGGTTGCCGGGAGTGGGGCTGGTGATGACGATCGTCGGGGGAGCCGGATTGACCGTCACGTTCACCGCGGTCGCTGTGATCACGGCGCCGAAGGAATCGGTGGCCCGCGCCGTAAGGGCGGTCGGTCCGGACGTGGCGGGAGTCCACGGGAGGGTGAATGGAGCCGCGGTGACGGTGCCGACCGACACGCCCCCGGCCAGGAATTCCACCTGCGTGATCACCGCGCCCGCGGTGGCGGCGGCGGAGGCGGTCAGATTGACGGCGGTGCCGACGACGGCGGTGGCGTTGTTGGCGGGAGCGGTCAGCGAAACGCTGGTGGCAACGACCCCGGTGACCGTCACGCCGGAGGAGGTGGCGGTCGCGCCCAAGGTGTCGGTCACCCGGGCCGTCAGCGTCGTGTTGCCCGCCGTGGGGGTCCACTTCACCGCGTAAACGCCGGCCGTCGGGGTCGCCACCGTGCCGATGACCGTCGTGCCAGCGAGGAACTGGACCTGGCTGACAATCGCGCCCGGCGTGGGCGCGGAAGCCGTGGCCGTCACATCCGTGGGCACCCCCACCGTGACCACCGCACCGGGAACGGGACTCGTGACCGCGACAAAGGCGGAGGAGGACTGGCCCACGGTGACATTGACCGCGGCGGAGTCCGCCTGGGTGCCGGCCGAGTCGGTGACCTGCGCCTTGATGGCGAACGTACCCACCGCTGCGGGAGTCCACGGGAGCGTGAAGGGGGCGCTCGTGACCACCCCGAGGGAGGTGGCGCCCGCGAAGAACTCAACCCTCGTGACGACCGTCCCGGGAGTGGCGGAGGCGGAAGCGGTGAGGGTGAACGGCACCCCCAGCGTGGCGGAGGCGCTGGTCGCGGGGGCGGTGAGGGTCACCGCAGTCTGGGCGACGCCGGTGACCGTGACACCCGAGGACGTGACCGTGCTGCCCAGGGTGTCGGTGACCCGCGCGGTGAGCGTGGTGTTACCCGCCGTCGGCGTCCACTTGACCGAGTACACTCCCCCCGAAGGCACGGTGACTGTGCCGATGACGGAGCTCCCGGCGAGGAACTGCACGCTGGCCACGGAGGCCCCGGGCGCAGAGGCCCCCGCGGTGGCGGTGACGTCGATCGGGGAACCCAGCGGGACCACCGAACCGGTGGCCGGCGCGATCAGGGCGACGGTGGCCGAGGCCGAGCCCACCGTCACCGAGGACGCACTGGAAGTGATCACGGCTCCGGCGGAATCCGTCACCTGGGCGGTCAGCGAGATCGCGCCGGTCGCGGCCGGCGTCCACGAGACCGTGTAGGGAGCGACCAGCGCCGGCGCACCGATCGGCGCCCCGTTGGCGAGGAACACCACCGAGGTCACCGAGGCACCGGGACTGGCGTTCGCCGTCGCGGTCAAGCTCACCGGTGCTCCCACCGTCGCGACCGACGGAGGCGAGGCCAGCGCCACCGTGGGCAGCGCCGCCAGCGCGGTCACCGTCACCGGGGCCGACAGGGTCACGTTCCCCTTGTCGTCCACCGTCTGCGCCCGCAGCGAGTAGGCCTTGGCCACCGTCGGAGTCCACGTCGTGGCGTAGGGCGCCACCAGATCGCTGCCGATCGGATCCCCGTCGGCGAAGAACGTCACGCCGCCGCCGGCGTTCGGCGAGATGAAGCCGTCGGCATCGGAGGCCACGGCGGTCAGCGAGACCGAGCTGCCGGTGGCGACGAAGGTACCGGAGACCGGCGCGGTGAGGGAGACCGTCGGCGCCGTGCCGACCGGCGGGACCACCGTGAAGGCCGCGGTCGCCGAATCGACGGTCGCGCCGTCACTGGCCACCGCCCGGGCGAACAACGTGTGCGCCCCGGGCGCCGCGGTCACCGAGTAGGCAAAGTTGTACGGGGACTGGTTCGCAGAAGCGCCCGGCAGGGCGACCCCGTCCAGGTAATAATCCACGCGGCTCACGATGCTGCCGGCGATGGCCGCCGTGGCGCGCAGGAACACCTGCGAGCCCTGCGGCAGCGTCGCGCCGTTGGTCGGCGCGAGGAGGCTGACCGCGGTGCCGCTCGCGGTGGAGACGGTCACGTTGGCGGGCGCGGAGGTGGCCGTGATGCCGGCGCTGTCCGTGACCTGGGCCGTGATCGCGTTCGTCCCCAGCACCGCGGGGGTCCAAACCACGCTGTAGGGCGCGGCGAGCAGCGGGCCGCCGAGCGGCGCACCGTTCACGAGGAATTGGACCTGGGTGACCGTGGCGCCCGTGCTGCCCGTGGCCGTGGCGGTGAGGGTGGCAGCGGTGCCGGCGGTGGCCGTGGCCGGCGCCGAAACGGTGACCGTGGGCAGCGAGGCGACGGCGCTGACGGCGACGGAGGCGGACTGGCCCACGTTGCCGCGATCATCCACGGCCTGGGCAACCAGGGAATAGCTCTTGGCCACCGACGGGGTCCAGGTGACCGAATACGGCGCGGTGAGGTCCGTGCCGACCGGCTCGCCATCGGCGAAGAAGGTGACGCCGCCGCCCGTCGAACTGGGAATGAAGCCATCCCCGTCCGCCGCGGTGGCGGTGAGGGTGACGGCCGTGCTGGTGGCGACGAACGAACCGGCGGCCGGAGCGCTGATGCTGACCGTGGGCGGGAAGCCGACGGCGGAGACGACGTTGAACGTGACCGCCGGGGAATCAAAGACGGTGAGGCCGCCGCCGGTGTTGGCGGTCGCGCGGGCCGTCAGGGTGTGCGCCCCGGGAGTCAGGCCGCTCACGGGGTACGAAACATTGTAGGGCGGCTGCAGGGCCGTCGCGAGGACCGCCTCACTGGCGGTGCCGGCATCCAGGATGAACTCCACCTGCGTCACCACGCCGTCGGAAAGGGCCGCGGAGGAGCGCAGGAAGACGCGCGATCCCAGCACGAGGGAACCACCGCTCGCGGGGGCAAGGACTTGGGCGGAGCGGGCGGCACCAAGGGTGACGATGCTGGAGGCGGTCGCGTTGTTCACCGAGGCTCCGGCGCCCGTGGAGTTGGCGGAGGTATCCGTCACCGTGGCGGAGATCGTGTAGGTGCCGGCGACGCTCGGGAACCAGGGCACCGTGAACGGCGAGGAGCCGGTGGCGGTGCCGATGTTCGTTCCGTTCACGGAAACGACGACCCCGACGATCGAGGCCCCGGCGGTTGGCGAGGCGTTGACGCTGATGACCAGCCCGGCCGGGGTGCTGACCACGCCGGCCGGGGAGCCGGTCGCCGGGAAGGCCCCCGGGGTGAAGGAAATCGTCGGCGTGCCGAGCGCACCGGGGACGGCGGCCAGCGCGGCGAGGCCGGCCAGCACCGACGAGACGCGGCGGAAGGAGGGAGGCATGGCGGGCGGCGGGGCGGTTTACTTCGCGCCGCTGCGGGTGCGCGGCTCGGCGCTGGCCGGGGTCACGATCGTCGGGTTCTGGAAGAGCGAGTTCGCCGGGGTGCTTTTGAGATTCTGCTTCTTGGGCGAGCCACCCGGGCTGACCAGGTTGGCAGTCACGAAGATCAGCAGGTTGCGCTTCTGCGCGCTCTCGCCCTTCGAGCGGAAGAGCCGGCCGACGAGAGGGAGGTCGCCGAAGAAGGGAATCTTGTCGTTGACCTTCTTCACTTCCTCACGGGTCAGTCCGCCCATCACGAGCGTGGCGCCGTCCCAGATGGTCACCTTGGTCGAGATGTCGCGCACCGAGAAGATCGGCTGGTAGAAGCCCGGGGGCACTGTGACCGTGGTCGTGCCGGAGATCGCCACGCTGGGCCCGCCGTACTCGACGAAGCCCTCGAACTCGGTGACGCGCGGGTTCAGGTCCAGGCTGATGCTGTAATCGTCCTCCTCGACGGTCGGGGTGACCTTGAGCTCCACGCCCACGTTGCGGGCGGTGAACTCCTGCGGCGTGCCGGCGGTGATCGTCACGCCGGCCGCGCCGCCGGCGACCGCGCCGGTGCCGACCTGGCTCTGGATTTCACCGTAGCTCTGCGGATAGCGCAGTTCCTGCGCGACCGTGATGTTGGCCGGGTTGCCCGAGAGGACCGTCAGCTTCGGCGAGCTGAGCAGGTCGGTGCCCTGCTTTTGCGAGAGGGCGCGGACCGCGGCGCTGACGTCGAACTCGCCCACGAAGCCGACGATGTTCGCCAGCGCGTTGGCCGTGGCCGCCAGCTGCACGCTGCCCGGGACGCCCGTCGGCGACACCGGAACCCGCAGTTGGCCTTGGGTCTGGTTCGGATCCGTCTCCGACAGCGAGATGGCCGGATCCTTGATCACGAGGGCGTTGGCGTTCGAGGTGCTGGGGAAGGCGCTGACCAGGGGGCGGGTGACCCCGGCGCTGGTGTAGGTCTCCTGCGGGTCGAAAATCTGGCGGCCGTTCACGTCGAGCACCGGGGCACCGGTGTTCGGGTTGACCCGGGCGATGCCGCGGCGGTTCAGATTCCAGGTGACGCCGAGCTCCTCGAGCGCACCTTCCTGCACCTCCATGAACTTGGCCTCGATCTCGACCTGACGGACGTCGTTGTAGCGGGCGAGGATGTTGCGGATCCGCTCATTGTTGCGCGCGGTCTGCGTGACGAGGATCGCCGAGCCGTCATAGGCCAGCGAACTGCCCTCGACGGTGAAGCTCACGCCCGCCTGCTGCAGGAAGGCCTTCATCGCGGCGGCCTCTCCGCCCGGCGCGGCGGCCTCGCCCTCACCTGCCGCCCCACCCTCGCGGGAGGCGCTGGCGGAAACCGCGCCGGCGATGCCGGTCATCCGGAGCACGGTGGCCCGGGTGACCGGGAAGAACTGGGTTTCCAGCGTCGTGGTCTCGCCGCCCGGGCGGACCACCACCGCGTCGGCCTGAACCTCGTACTGGTAGCCGACGGCCTCGGTGACGAAGTCGAGCACGCGCTTCAGCGTGGCGTTGCGGAGGGTGAGCGTGACGAGGGGATTCTTGTTGCTGGTGTCGATCAGGACCACGTTGACGCCCTTGGCGCCCGGGGTGCCCGTGTTGTCGAACTCCTCGGAGATCGCGCTCAGGGCGGCAACCACGTCACCGATCGGGGCGCGGGTCCAGCTGACCGCCGGGAGGGTGATCTGGGACAGCTTCTGGGCGAGCGGGCCGACGGCGGCGGCGCGATCCGCCTCGCGGGGACGTTCCTGATAGATGCCGGGACGCTGCCAGCTCTTCGAGACTTCCTCGAGCAGCTGGGCGCGGGTCTTCTCGCGGTTGAGCGCGCCCATCTCGGTCTTCTCCTCGGCGATCCGGAGGAGGAAGCCCTTCGCCACGGTGTTGTCCGGCTCCTGCGCCTCGATGCCGCGGAAGGTCTCCTGCGCGCCGTCGAGGTCGCCGGCGACGTACTGGGCCCGGCCCTTGGCGATGAGCTGCGCGGTGGCGGCGCGGTCGGAAACGAAGGCGGGATCGACGCCGGCGGCCAGCGGCCGGGTCTCGGCGCGCGCGATCTGCCGTTCGATCCCGGCGGCCCGGGCGTTCGGGCTCGCAAGCTGGTCGTGGGCAATCATCGCGGCCCGGGCGCCCGCGATGTCACCGCCGCGGACCAGGGCCTGGGCGCGGTCGAGCAGGGCGGAAGCCTTTTCGGCGCGGAGGTCGCCGGCCACCTTCTGCGTGACCGGATTGGCGGGCAGCGCCGCGAGCGCGGCATCCACGGTGGTGATCGCCTCCTCGTAGCGGCCGCCGCGGGCCTGCGTCCGGGCGGTGGAAAGCTGGGTCTGGGCGGTGGCGACGAGTTGTTCCAGCCGGGCGGTCTCCGCGCGGGCCAGGGCCTCCGCTTCCTGCTCGGCACTCGGAGCGGCCGGCGCCGCCGGCTGGGCGGGGTCCGGGATCCGCACCTCCACCATCGCCGGGGCCGGCCGGGCGGGCGCCGGGGCCGCGGCGGCGGACGGACGGGCGCGAGCCTGCGCCTCGACCTCCGCCCGGAGTCGTTGCACCGCGCGGTCGTCGGGGCTGAGCGCCGCGAGCCGCGTCAGGGCCTCCTGGGCGGCGGTCAGGTCCCCCGCGTCACGCGCGCGGAGCGCCTCGGCCATCAGGCGGATCTTCGTGTCCGTGGGGGTTTGCGCCCGGACATCGCGCGCGACGGGGGCCGAGCAGCAGAGGGCGGCGGCCAGCGCGACGAACAGGGACACGGGGACGGGGCGGGTATTCATTGCGAAAGGAAAGGGGCGGCGGGGCATTTCAGGAGGTCGGCGCGGGCGTCCCCTCCTCGGGGGTCTCGGCTTCACGCGGCAGCAGAATCCGGCGGTCAGGCTGGGGCAGCGTGGCCGCCTCCTTCACCAC
Source organism: Opitutaceae bacterium (assembly GCA_027485815.1). Lineage (GTDB taxonomy): Bacteria > Verrucomicrobiota > Verrucomicrobiia > Opitutales > Opitutaceae > ER46. Next base: position 15,801 of record JAIXQE010000147.1, on the reverse strand, counting down.
CTCGACTGAGGGCGGGGTCGACTCGATCTTCTCGATCCGGTAACTCGCCTCCCCCTGCTTGAAGGAGTCGCCCACGCGGACCTCGCGGGTCGCGGACTGCCCGGGCGCCGCCACGAAGGCGAAGAGGGTGCCCGTGTAGACGCGCTCGCGGTGCGTGAGCGTGACGTCGCGCCCGGCCTGCTCATCGCGCACCACGGCGGTGGCGACCCGCTGGCGGGTGGTCATGCTCTCGGCCACCGTGACCGGCTGGGTCCCGACGTCCAGACTCCGGATGGTGAGCCCTAGGGTCGGCAGCCGGCGCCCGGCCGCGGCCAGAAAGACCTCGCCGGTGCGTGTGTTCTGGAACGTGCCCCGCCAATTGCCCGCGGCGCCGACGTAGCCGATCAGCTGCAACCGGAAGGGCTCCGGGCGCACGGCGACCAGTTCCAAGCCGAAGGGCTCGGCGGCATCGCCTTCCACCAAGCTGGCGGGCGGCTTGACCGAGAACTGGCGCGAGCGGCCGTTGTAGTAGATCTCCGGGGGCGAAAACGCGTCATAGACCCACTCGCGTCCCCGGGACTGCGGGGCCGGGGCCGGCCAAGCCTCGACCTTCACGGGCGCCGCGGCGACGGCCTTCGGCGCGTAGGGCTCCTCGCTCAACTGCACGGCCGGCAAGGGTACCGCGTCCGCGTGCTCCTGCCGGAGAACCAGGGAACCGAAACCGGCCGCGGAGCCGGCGACAACGAGCAGGGCGAGGCCGAGGTAAGTCTTTTCGCTGGGGAGGGCGGCCATGCGGAGGGGATTCCGGGTCAGGGGTTGGTCGCCTCGACGGCGCCCTCGGCGGGCGGCGGCGTGAGGAGCTCGAGGTGCTCGACCGTGACGGTAAAGCGGGAGGTGGAGCGCGGAACGAGCGGGGTCTGCGCGGGCGCCTTGGCTGGCGCGGCCTCGCGGATCGCCGGCGCGGCGTTCGGCAAAGCCACCACCGGAGCCGGGGCCGCCCCGGGGGCGTCCGCCGCCGCATCCTCCGCACTCACGGGTTCCACCTCGATCTCGCGCACGAGGAACGGCAGTTCGAAGGCCGCCAGCCGGTTGAGGAAGAGGCGCAGCGCCGCGGTCTCGCCCTGAAACGTGAGGCGGAAGGCAGTGGTCTCCACGAATCCCGGCACCCGCGCGCTGCCCCGCGGATCCAGCGCGAAGAAGTCCGGGCCGTCGCCCCCCTCCGGCGCCGGCGGCGGCTGGCCATTGGCGATCGCCTGCGCCTCAGCCTCGCGCTCGGCCTTGGTGCGGGGACGCTCCCGCCGGACCGCGAGGATCGCTTCGGGGCGGGCTTCGAGGAGCAGCGTCACCAAGTGCTCCGCCAACTGGCGCTGGCGGAAGACGGGCTCGATGCGGTCGGTCTCGGGGCCCTCGTTCGCGTACTGGGCGAAACCGGCCCGGGCGGCCTCGGGACGGAGCTGCACGCCGGCCTTCGCGGCGGCCTCCTTCACCCGCTCGACGTAGGTCGCGAGGTCGAAAAATGCGTCCGTGCGGGCGGCGGGCACCTTGGCCGCGCGCAACTTCTCGCCGGCGGCCGGCTGGCCGGAAAGCTCCGCCTTCATCGCCGCCAGGGAGGCCTGGGCGCGGGCGAGGTCGGCCTCGATCGCGGCCGCCACCTCGCGGGTGGGCGCGGGATTCAGCTGGCCCATCCCCTCGAGCTCGGCGCGGCGCTGCTGCAGCCGGACGGTTTCCGCCCGGGAGGCCATCCAGCGCTCCACGCCCAGCGCAATCTCCCCCGCAGCGACCAGCCCGCAGAGGGTGAGGCCGATCGCGAATCCCGGATAGTGACGGTACCAGTTCATCGGGAGAGCGCTCAGAGGGTCTGCCGCGGGTTGATCACCAGCGTGAAATCAAAGCGCAGGATGCCGTTCTGGCTGGTGTCGAAGCGCTCGTTCTCCACCGCGGTCACGAACGGCGAACCGGCGAAGCCCGCCAGCAGCCGCTTCACGCGCTCGATCGACTCCGGGCTGACCTTCGACTGCGGGTTCTTCACGTCGAGCAGCCGGCCGCTCAGGGCGAGGCGCACGGGCGGACCCTTGGGTGCGGGCGGAGGCTCGGCCGCGGGAGCGGGGGCCTGGCCGTCCGGCGTCGGCTCCTCGGGGGGCGGGGGCACGTCGGCCGCGACCGTCTCCTCGACGGGTGGACGCTGCACCTGCAGGCGGTCGAGCCAAACGTCCTCGACCTGAACGAGTCGCTCCTGGAGCCCGGCGAGGAAGTTCACCCAGTTGGCCTTCGTCTCGTAGGCTCCCTTGAGGGCGGCGATTTGCCGCCCGGCCTCGGTGATCTGCCGGAGGTTGCCCTCGTTCCGATTTTGCACCGAACGCAGCGGCATCAGCTGGCCGTCGTAGCGGGAGACCTGCTCCTGCAGGCCGCGGGTGACGTGGTGGAAGTAATAGGCGGGCGGTGCGAACGCGAGGGTCGCGGCGGCGGCCGCGGCGAGCAGCATCGGCTGGCGCTTCCGGAAGGCGAGCGCCCGGGTGAGCGCCGGGGGCAGCAGGCTGGGCTCCTCCTCGCGGGGATTGACCAGCCGCGTGGCGAGCCCGACCAGATCGGCGAGCACGGCGGACGCCGCCTCGGCCCCGCCCGCGCGGGCATCCGCGGCCACGTCGACCTGGCGCAGCACCTCGAGGCGCTCGACGGGTAACCGAAGCTTCTCCGCGAGCACCGCGGGCAGGTCCGCCAGGAGCGAACCGCCGCCGGTCAGGTAGACCGCGACCGCGGGGCTGGCGCCCGTATGCCGGCGGTGGTTCACCGCCGAGCGGGTGATCTCAAGCTGCAGCCGCGCGCAGAAGGCGGCCGTGGCGCGGTGGACCGCGGCCCGCGAGGGCGAGGCGGCCGGCAGGTCGGCCTGGCCGGTGAGCACCTGCAGCTTGAGCGTCTCCGCGGAGGCGAAGTCGATCCGCAGCTCGTCGGCGATCGCCTGCGTCACCGCGTTGCCCGCCAGCCCCAGGCTGCGGAGGGAGTACCGCTCGCCTTCCGCGAAGAGCAGCGTGGTCGTGCGCGCGCCGATGTTGGCGACGATGACCGGCTCCGCCTGCTGCGGATGCGTGTGGCGGAAGGCGTGGTAGAGAGCGACCCCGGCCGGGGTGGCCCGCTCGACCGGAAAGCCGGCGGCATCGGCGGCCGAGCAGAGGGCCTGCATCGCCTCGAACTTCACCGCGGTGAGGAGCACCTCGAGGTCAAACCCGTCATCCGCGATCACGGCGTGGTCCCACACGACCTCCTCGAGGGCGTGGGGTATGTTCTCCGCGGCCTCGAAGGCCACGATCCGGGCCCGCTTCTCCTTGGCGACGGAGGGGGTCTTGATGAACTTGGTCAGCGCGAGGTGGCCAGGGACCGCCAGGGCAGCGAGGCCCCCGAGGCGGCGACGGGCCACGATTGCGCCGAGCGACTGCGCCACTTCCAACGACCAGCGGCTGTCGTGGGCGGGGTCGGGGCTGTGCGGTTCGAGCGCGAACTGCTGCAGCACCAGCCGGCCCGACGCGCCGACGGAAAACACCCCGCAGGCGACATGGCCGGCGCCGACGTCAACGGCGAGAATGCGGGGGGGGCGCATAATTGGGCAAGAAGGAGTAAGGCGATTTCAAATGGGGCGAGACGCGGCAAGCGTATTATGGTTACGGCGAACCTTCAGCGCGCCTCGCGACGGACCACGGAGGGCGTGGACCGCGGGTACTCCAGGGCGAACGGAGTGAGGTGCTGCGGTTGGAGGATCCCGTCGTTGGCGGCGGCCGCCGCGGCCCAGCGGCGCTGAAACTCCGCGCGCGCGGCGGGCGGGCCGAGGTTGGCGGAATAGGCCGTGCGCGCGGCGGGCAACGCCTCCCCCGCCGCGGTGAGTTCCACCCCCCAAAACTTGGGGTCTCCCCGAATCTGGTCCCGCTTCAGGATTTCCGGGGGCAGGTAGAAACGGACCTCCGCCCGCCCCGGTTCGAGGGCCACGCACTCCACCGCGGCCGCGTAGACCTGGGTGCGGCGGGCGCCGCCGGCCGGCCCCGGGAGCTCGAAGGCCATCAGGAGGGCGACCCGGACCGCCGAAACCACCGGCGAGGGACCACCGCCGGCCGGCCGCACATTGAGCGCGAGCGTGGTCTCGAGCCAGGCGGGGCCGCCGCTGCCCGGACGCACCTGGTTCGTGCGCAGATTAGCCACCTCGACCACCGGCGCAGGGCCCGGAGCGGCCGCCGCCCACGGGAGCGCGACGGTCAGGGCGAGAACGCAGGCGAGGCGGAGCACCGGAAAAAAGTTGAGCGCTCCCTTCCCGGGGTCACGCTCAAACTTTCCCCGGCTCATGACCTCTCCCGCCCCGCTGGCCCACAAACTCGCCGTCCTGGTCTTCCTCGAGAATGAGGCCGGGGAACTGCTGCTGATGCTGCGGGCCAAGGCGCCGAACCTCGGCGTGTGGAGTCCGATCGGCGGCAAGCTCGAGACCGCCCGCGGGGAATCCCCCTTTGAATGCGCGGTCCGCGAAACCTTCGAGGAAACCGGCCACCGGGTCGCGACGGGGGATTTCCACCTGTTCGCGATGATCGCGGAAAAGGCCTACGAGGGCCACGCCCACTGGCTGATGTTCCTCTTCCGCTGCCGGGTGCCGCTGCGCGCCCTCCCGCCGCCGATCGACGAGGGCCGCTTCGCCTTCTTCTCCCGCGCCGCGATCGACGCCCTCCCGATCCCCGACACCGACCGGCAGGCGCTCTGGCCGATCTATGACCGGCACCGCGACGGCTTCGTCGCCCTCCGGGCGGATTGCGCCCCGGGCCAGCCTTTGCGGATCGAGCTCGAGGAGGTCCTGCCTGCCCCCGGCGGCAATCTCCACGCTTGATTCGCCGGAGCGGCACCCGCAGCTTGAGCCTTTCCCTTTGTCCTCCGTGAGCAAGAAACCGACCGCCAAGGAAGCAACGCCCCCCACTGCCACCGATCACGCGCAGGCGCCGGTGAACGCCCGCCTCTCCCCGGAGGAGCGGATCGAACTCTTCCGCAAGATGGTGCGGATCCGCCGGTTCGAGGAACGCAGCCTCCGCGCGTACCAGGCCAAGAAGATCGGGGGGTTCCTGCACCTCTACATCGGACAGGAAGCGGTGGCCGTCGGCTGCTGCTCGCTGATGGGGCCGAACGACCACGTCATCACCGCCTACCGCGACCACGGGCACGCGATCGCCGTCGGGATGGACACCAAGCCGCTGATGGCGGAGCTCTACGGCAAGGCCACCGGCTGCTCCAAGGGCAAGGGCGGCTCGATGCACTACTTCGACCCCTCGCGTAATTTCTGGGGCGGCCACGGCATCGTCGGCGGCCAGATCCCCCTCGGCGCCGGCCTCGCCTACGCCCTCAAGTACAAGGGCCTCAAGGGCGCCGCGATGGCCTTCATGGGCGATGGCGCCGTGAACCAGGGCGCCGTGCACGAGGCCTACAACCTCGCCTCCCTCTGGAACCTGCCCGTGGTCTTCGTGATCGAGAACAACGGCTACTCCATGGGCACCAGCCAGGCCCGTTCCTCGGCCGGCGAACTCGCCCAGCGCGCCGCCGGTTATGACATGCAGTGGGGCCAGTGCAGCGGCCACGACGTGTACGAGGTCCGCGCGATGATGGACAAGTTCCTCACCCTCGCGCGCGAGAACGGCCGCCCCAGCACCGTGGAAATCCACACCTACCGCTACCGCGGGCACTCGGTCGCCGATCCCGACAACACCTACCGCAGCAAGCAGGAGATCGAGGAGTACCGCCGCACCCGCGACCCGATCCAGCTGTTCCAGGACAAGCTGCTCGCCGAGGGCGTGCTCACCGCCGCCCTCGCGGAGCAGATCGACGCCGAGGCGCGCGCCGAGGCCGACCTCGCCGCCGACTTCTCGGAGGCCAGCCCCTTCCCCACCCCGGCGGACATTCAGACCGACGTCTACTGGGAGGCGGACAACCCCGCGGACCGCCGTTCGCAGGGCCGCCTTTTCTTCACCTGAACGGACCGCCGCAGCCCCCTTCCACCGTGCCTGTCATCACCTACCGCGAAGCCGTCCGCCACGCCCTTGCCGAGGAACTGGAGCGCGATCCTAACGTCGTCGTCATGGGCGAGGAGGTCGCCCAGTTCAACGGCGCCTACAAGGTCACCGAGGGCCTGCTCGCCCGCTTCGGCCCCCAGCGCATCGTCGACACCCCGATCAGCGAGGCCGGATTCATCGGCGTCGGCATCGGTGCCTCGATGCTCGGCATCCGTCCCGTGATGGAGCTGATGTTCTGGTCGTTCTACTCCGTCGCCTTCGACCAGATCCTGAATAACGCCGCCAACGTCCGCTACATGAGCGGCGGGCAGATCCATTGCCCGATCGTCATCCGCGGCCCCGCCAACGGCGGGACGAATGTCGGCGCCACGCACTCGCACACCCCGGAGAACGTCCTCGCCAACCACCCCGGCGTAAAGGTCGTCGTGCCGTCCACCCCGGCGGACGCCAAGGGCCTGCTCAAGTCCGCGATCCGCGACAACGACCCGGTCTTCTTCCTCGAGAACACGATGCTGTACGGCGAGAAGGGCGAGGTGCCCGCCGGGGAGCACGTGGTGCCGCTCGGCCTCGCCGACGTGAAGCGCCCCGGCACCGACCTGACGATCGTCACTTACGGCCGCTCGGTGCTGCACTCGCTCGCCGCGGCCGAGGTGCTGGAACGCGAACACAAGGTCTCCGCCGAGGTGCTCGACCTGCGCACGATCCGCCCGCTCGACATCGACAGCGTCCTGCGTTCCGTCGCCAAGACCCACCGGGTGCTGATCGTGGAGGAGCAGAAGCCCTTTGCCTCCGTCGGCTCGCAGCTCGCTTACATGATCCAGCGCGAAGCCTTTGATGAGCTGGACGCGCCCATTCATCGCCTGGCCACGGTCGACGCCCCGGCGATCTACAGCCCGCCGGTGGAAATCGAACAGCTGCCCAACCCGCGCCGCGTCCTCCAGGCCGCCCTCGAGACGCTCGCCTGAACCCCACTTCCTGCACCGCCATGGCCAACATCATCGAAATGCCCAAGCTCAGCGACACCATGACGGTGGGCACGCTGGCCAAGTGGCTGAAGAAAGAGGGCGACGTCGTGAAGGCGGGCGATATGCTCGCGGAGGTCGAGACCGACAAGGCGACGATGGAGCTGGAGTGCTTCTTCGACGGCACGATCCTCAAGATTTACGCCCCCGGCGGTTCCCAGGTCGCCCTCGGCGCCCCGCTCTGCGCCATCGGTAAGCCCGGCGAGGCCGTCCCCGCCCCCGCGCCGAAGGCCCCCACGGCTCCGGCGGCAGCCCCGGCCGCCGCGGCCCCCGCCAGCGCCCCCGCCAGCGCCCCCGCTCCTTCCCCCGCCCCGGCTCCCGCGCCCCAGCCGCCGCCCGCTCCGGTCGCCCCCCCCGTCCCCGCCGGCCGGATCAAGGCTTCCCCGTTGGCGCGCAAACTCGCCGCCGCCAAGGGACTCGATCTCGCCCGCATCACGGGCTCCGGCCCCGGCGGCCGCATCCGCCGCGCCGACGTGCTCGCCGCCGCCGCGGCTCCCGCCCCCGCCGCCCGCCAGCTCGGCTCCGTCCTCAGCAAGGGGCCCATCCAGGAGGAGCGCGCCGTCGCCGTCTCCAACATGCGCGGCGCCATCGCCCGCCGCCTGCTGGAATCCAAGACCCAGCTCCCCCACTTCTACGTCGAGATCGAGATCGACGCCGCTCCGCTCACGGCGCTGCGGGAGCAGCTCAACGCCGCGCTTGAGGGCGACGGGGTGAAACTCTCGGTCAACGACTTCATCCTGAAGGCCAGCGCCGAGGCGCTGCGCCGCGTGCCGCAGGTGAACGCCTCCTGGGAGGGCAACCAGATCCGCTATTTCTCCGCCGCGCACGTCTCTTTTGCGGTCGCGATCGAGGACGGGCTGATCACCCCCGTCGTGCGCGACGCGCACCTCAAGTCACTCTTCGCGATCTCCACCGAGGCGAAGGCCCTCGGCAAGCGGGCCAAGGAAAAGAAGCTCGCCCCCGCGGAATTCACCGGCGGCACGTTCTGCGTCTCCAACCTCGGGATGATGGGCATCCCGCGTTTCAGCGCGATCATCAACCCGCCCAACGCCGCCATCCTCGCGGTCGGCACGGTGGTCCGGAAGCCCGTCGTGCGCGGCGAGCGCATCGAGATCGGCCAGACGCTCACCGTCACCCTCTCGTGCGACCACCGGGTGATCGATGGAGCCGTTGGCGCGCAGTACCTCAACGCGCTGAAGACGCTGCTCGAAAGCCCCGCGCTGCTGCTGCTCTGAGTCCGGCGGCGTCAGCCGCGGGAGGGCTCCCGAGTCACCCGCGCCTGAAGGGGTTCGAGCACGCCCTCCCGGATCGCGCTCCGAGGCCGCCGACCTTCTTCAGCGGGTCCAAAGCCGGTCGCCGACCTCGGCGAGCGGCACGCAGGGCTCCCAGCGTCCGGGCACGGGATCATAGTGCAGCACCTCCCGGCCGACGCGTTCGGAGGTGAAATAGCCGAGCAACGTGTACTCCCGCAGCAACGGGAAGAAACGCCCGCCTGCCTCGGCCGCCGCGCGGATCAGGGCATCCTGCACCCCCGGCGGCACGTCGGCGAAACCCCGACCGTGCGCGGCACGGGCCGCCGCGTCCAAACCATCGAGGCCCGCCACTACGGTGTCGCGGTCGGTCGCCGGAACGTACCCCTCCAGCAGGCGCGCGAGGAAGGCCGGCACGCCAACGTCGCCGGCGCCCGGGGTGTCCGTGCGGGGCAGGATGCGCTCCGCCGCCGCGGCCAGCACCGCGGCCCGGCCGGGCGGGAGGTTCGCTGCCGGCGCGGCCGCCGCGGCGAGGACGCGCTCAATCCACGCCGGCGTGAGACTCAGGCCCGCGAGGGCGGCGGCGCGGACAAGCGCCTCGCGGCGGGTAACGGGGGCGGGGGCCGACGGGTTCACAGGTGGTTCCGCTTCATCTCCGCGACCGCGTGGTCACAGGCGCGCGCGGTGAGCGCCATGTAGGTGAGCGAGGGGTTGACGCAGGAATTGGACGTCATGCACGCGCCGTCGGTGACGAACACGTTCGGCGCCGCGTGAACCTGGTTCCACGCGTTGAGCACGGAAGTGCGCGGGTCGCGGCCCATCCGCGCGGTGCCCATCTCGTGGATGCAAAGCCCCGGGGCGCTGCCGTCATCGAAGCCCTTCACGTCGCGCAGGCCCGCGGCCTCGAGCATCTCCACCGCCGCCGCCTGCATGTCCTTGCGCATCGCCCGCTCGTTCTCCTGCCACGCGCAATCAAAGGTCACAGTGGGTTGGCCCCACTTGTCGCGGACCGCGGCGTTGAGGTAGAGGCGGTTGCGGTGGTACGGCAGGCACTCACCCCACGCGCCGATGCCGAAGCGCCAGGGACCGGGTCGGATGAGATCGGCCTTGAGGCCGGCGCCGAAACTCAGCTCGCGGATCGGGCGCGCCCAATCGAGGCGGCTCGCGCTGCCCTGGTAACCGAAGCCGCGGAGATAGTCCTTCCGGCGCGTGGCGGCATCGAGGTTCCGGAAGCGGGGGATGTAGATGCCGTTCGGACGGTTACCGCGGAAATAGCGGTCCGCGAAACGGTCGGAGACCCCGGCGGCGCCCACCTTGAAATGATGGTCCATCAGGTTGTGCCCCAACTCGCCGCTGTCGTTGCCGAAGCCCTGCGGGAAGCGGTCGGACCGCGAGTTCAGGAGGATGAAGGTCGAGGCCACCGCGGACGCGCAGAGGAAGACGACGCGGGCGCGGAACTCGATGACCTCGCGCGTCTCGGCGTCGATCACGCGGACCCCGGCCGCCCGCTTGCCGTCCGCGGCGGGAATGATCTCCGTCACAATCGAGAAGGGCCGGAGGGTGAGCCGCCCCGTGGCGTAGGCCGCCGGGAGCGTGGCGGAGTTGCTGCTGAAGTAGCCGCCGTAGGGGCAGCCGCGGATGCAGCGGTTGCGGTACTGGCAGGAGCCGCGCCCGAGGTGCGGCACGGTGAGGTTGGCCGCGCGCCCGATGGTCATCACCCGCCCGTTGAACTTCTCCGCCAGCCGGCCGCGCACGTCCTGCTCGAGGCAGTTCATCGCCATCGGCGGCAGGAACTCGCCGTCGGGGAGCTGCGCGAGGCCCTCCCGCTGGCCGCTGATGCCGGCAAAGCGCTCGACATGGTCGTACCACGGGGCGAGGTCGCCATAGCGGATCGGCCAGTCCACGCCCACGCCGTCGCGGGCATTGGCCTCGAAATCCAATTCGCTGAACCGGTAGGACTGCCGGCCCCAGAGCAGGGAGCGCCCGCCGACGTGGTAGCCGCGCATCCAGTCGAACGGCTGATCCTCCGAGTAGGGGTTGTCGACGTCATCGACGAACCAGTGCGCCGAGGCGGGATGCGTCGTGTAGCCGGTGCGGTTCTGTTTCGCCTGCCGCTCCAATTCGACGTTCGAGCGCCGGTTGCGGCCCGGGAACTCCCACGCCTCCAGCATCGCCGTCGGGTAATCCCCGTGCTTCACGTCGCGGCCCCGCTCGAGCAGGAGCGTGCGGAGGCCCTTCTCGGTCAGCTCCTTCGCGGCCCAGCCGCCGCTGATGCCGGAGCCGACGACGATCGCGTCATACGTGTGCTGGTTGGTGCCGGCGCCGCCGATGTTCATGGGGTGAGGGGCTGCCGGCAGTCCGCCGGTTCGCGGCGGCGTTTCAATCCCAAAACGCCCGCGGGCGCGGTTGACGCGGCGGACGCCTTCCGGCTCGCTCGAACCGAGACGCATGCCCCGCTTCCTCCTGCCCTGCCTCCTCGCCCTCGCCGCGCCGCTGCTGGCCGCGACCCCGCGCTGGAACCTGCTCCTGATCACCGCCGACGACCTGAGCTGCGACTCGCTCGGCGTCTACGGCTGCCCGCTGCCCGGAGCCACCCCGGAGCTGGACCGCCTCGCCGGAACCAGCCTGCGCTTCGCTCACGCCTTCGTGCAGGTGGGCAACTGCATGCCGTCGCGCAACGTGCTCTTCTCCGGACGCTACCCGCACAACAACCGCATTGAGGGCTTCTATCAGGTGCGGGACCCCGGCTGGCCGCACTTGTCCGACCTCCTCCGCGCCGCCGGGTATTACACCGGGATCCGGCACAAGGTGGATCATTCGACGCCCTATTCGCCCTACCCGGGCTGGCACGTCGTCCTGGATCGACAGGCGGACGGCACCACGCTGCACCCGAAGGATCCCGCCTCCTATGGCGCGAGTGCGCGCCGCGGGATCAGCGAGGCCCGGAACGCGGGCAAACCCTTTTTCCTCAACCTGAACCTGTCCGACCCGCACAAGCCGTTCTTCGGGGAGGACTCGGCCGCCGACGCCCGCTTCCGGCCGAGCCGGATCTTCACGCCCGCCGAGGTCCCCGTCCCCGGCTTCCTGTTCGATGATCCGCAGGTGCGGGCCGAGCTCGCCCGCTACCACTCCTCCGTCCGACGCGCCGACGACGGCCTTGGGGCCATCCTCGCGGCGCTCCGCGAAAGCGGCGAGGAGGAGCGTACCATCGTGATGTTCCTCTCCGACCACGGAATGCCCCTGCCCTTCGCCAAGACGCAGCTCTACTTCCACAGCACCCGCACGCCGTGGATGGTCCGCTGGCCCGGCGTCACCCGCGCCGGCGCGCTCGACGACCGCCACCTGGTCTCCGGCGTCGACCTGCTGCCCACGGTGCTCGAGATGCTTGGCCTGCCGCCGCCCCCGGGAGTGGACGGCCGCTCGTTCGCCCCCGTGCTGCGCGGCGAGGCCCAGGACGGCCGCGACTTCATCGTGGCGGAATACAACGAGAACTCCGGCGGCCACCGGCACCCGATGCGGACGATCATCACGCGGGAGCATGGCTACCTCTTCAATCCATGGTCCGACGGGACGCGGGTTATGGCGACGGCGACTCGGGGCACCGATACCTTCCGGCGGATGCAGGTGCTCGCGCGCACCGATCCGGCGGCCGCCGCCCGCCTCGACCTTTTCGAGCACCGGCGCCCCGAGGAACTCTACCACTACGCCTCCGACCCCAACGCCCTGCGCAACCTGATCGGCCAGCCAGCCCACCGCGCCACGGAGGAGCGGCTGACCGCGATGCTCGAAGCGTGGATGGTCCGAACGCGCGATCCCCTGCTCGAGGTGTTCCGTGCGCGCCAGGATCCGGCGCGCCGGGCCGAATTCATGCGCGCGGTGGAGGCCGAGGCGGAGGCCCGCCGGTCCGCCGGCGCGGGTCGGGCGAAGGGGGGCAAACGGAAGGCCGCGGCCAAGGCCGGCGAGCCCTGAGCCGCGACCGCCCGCCGGACCACCGGCGGCGGAACCCTTCCCGTGCTGCTCCTGCTGCTCCAACTGCTCGGCCGCCTCGCGGCGCACAGCCCCGAGGGCCTGCTGCGCCTGGTCGCGCACGTCCTCGGCGACGCGATCTTCCGGCTCCTGCCGCGCCGCCGCCGGCTCATCCTCGCCAACCTGCACCATGCGTTCCCGGAGCGGGACGAAGCCTGGCGCCGCCGGATCGGCCGCGAAAGTTGCCGCCGCCTGATCGAGACGGGACTGCTCTCGCTCGCCCTGCCCTACCTCGGCCCGGAGCGCCTCCGGCGCATCGTCCGCGCGGGCCCCGAGTTGCTCGCGCTCCACGAACGTCACCGGCACGACCCCGCGCCGACGCTGATCTGTTCGCCCCACCTCGCGCACTGGGAAGCGCAGACGGCGCAGCCCCTCACGGTCCCCGGGACCTTCCCGGAGTTCGGAATCATCTACCGCCCGCTCGATGCGCCCGCCGCCGACCGCTTCGTACGCGCGGCCCGCGAGCGCTTCGGGATGCGGCTGCTCTCGCGCAAGGAAGGCTTCGCCGAAGCCCTCAAGATCCTCCGCCGCCGCGGGTTCGTCGGCATCCTGTTCGACCAGAACGCGGGCCTCCAGGGCGCCCTCACGACGTTGTTCGGCCGCGTCTGCTCGACCACCGAACTGCCCGGCCTGCTGGCCGAGAAGTTCAGCGCGCGGGTGTACGGGATCTACCCCCGCTACCACGGCTTCTGGCGGGTCGAGATCGGGGCGAGCGAGCTGGCGCACGACGGAGCCTCGGAGACCGTCACCCTCGGGCTGAACCGCTGGCTGGAGGAACTGCTCGCGCGGGACGACGACCTCTGCGCCTCGTGGCTCTGGGCTCACGATCGCTGGCGGCATCAGGACCAGCCCGCGCTCCGCTTCCGCCTCGAGTCGAAGCGCAACCTGCTCGCCGCCGACCTGCGCGCTCGCGGCCTCACCACCCCGCCGCGGCGCACCCGGATCTGGATCCGCCTGCCGAACTGGCTCGGCGACGTGGTGATGCTCGCCCCCCTCCTGCGCGCCCTGCGTCGCGGCCGCCCCGACGCCGAACTGGTCCTCGTCGGTCGCGCCGCCTTCGAACCGCTGCTGGCCGCCTGGGGGCTCGGAGATCGCTTCGTGCCGCTGCCCGCCCGCGGGCTGGGTTACTTCAACGGCTTCCGCCGGTTGGCCGCGGAGCACCCCGACGTTTGGCTCCTCTTCACGCAGTCCCTGCGGGGGGACCTCGAGGCGTGGTGCGCCGGAGCCCGGCAGCGCTTCGGCCTCGTGCGGGCGGGACGGCCGCGCCCCCTGCTGTCCCATCGGTTCCGCGTGCCGGCCGCGTGGGACGAGACCCGCGAACATCAACTCGCGCTGTGGGCGGCGTTCCTGCGGCACTTCGGGCTGGCGGAGGCCCCCGACCTGAGCCCGCTGGTGCCGGCGCCGCGGCCGGGGCCGCACGCCCCCGTCGGCCTGATCGTCGGTTCGGAAAACTTCCCGGCAAAACGCTGGCCCGTCCCGCATTGGCGGGGCCTGATCGAGGCGCTGCCGGGAGTGCGTTTCGAGGTCTTCGGCACCCCGGGTGACCGTCCCTTGGCCGCCGCCGTCGCCGAGGGTTTTCCAGGGGTTCGGGTGCGTAACCGCGCCGGCGAAACCGATCTGCCGGGCCTGGCCGCCGCGCTCGGCGCCTGCCGTCTGCTGGTCACGAATGACACCGGGGGGATGCACCTCGCGAACGCCCTCGGCGTTCCCGTGCTCGGACTCTTCGGCCCCACCAACCCGGTCCGCACCGGCCCGGTCTTCGCCACGCCCCACCGCGTGCTGCAGCCGCCGGATTGCCCGCCGCACGGCGGTGGTGAGCTCGCCGCGCTCGCCCCCGCGACCGTCGCGGCCGCCGTGCGGGAGATGTTGCCTATTTCCCCCGCCTAGTTCCCGTCTAGGCCCTTCCCCGTGCCGCTCCTCGAAGTCACCGATCTCCGGACCAGCTTCCACACCCGCACCGGCGTCACCCGGGCCGTCGACGGAGTGAGCTTCAGCCTCGAGCGGGGCGAGACCTTGGGCATCGTGGGCGAATCGGGTTCGGGCAAGTCGGTCACGTGTTACTCCATCCTCGGGCTGATTCCGCAGCCGCCGGGCCGGATCGAGGGCGGTAGTGCGGTGTTCGCCGGCACGGACCTCCTGCGCTGCCGGCCGGCGGAGGCGCGAGCCATCCGGGGGAAGCGCATCGCGATGATCTTCCAGGACCCGATGACGTCGCTGAATCCGTACCTGCGGATCGGCGAGCAGCTGATCGAGCCCCTCCTGATCCACGAGCGACTCCCGCGGGAGGAGGCCCGGCGCCGCGGCCTCGCGATGCTGGAGGCCGTCGGCATCAACGACGCCCCGCGGCGCCTCGACCTCTACCCCCACGAGTTCTCCGGAGGGATGCGCCAGCGCGTGATGATCGCGATGGCGCTCATCACCCGGCCGGAGCTGCTCATCGCCGACGAACCGACCACGGCCCTCGACGTCACCGTGCAGGCGCAGATCCTGGACCTGATCCGCCGGATGCAACGCGAGCTCGGGATGGCCGTGATCTTTATCACGCACGACCTCGGCGTCGTCTCGGGCCTGTGCGACCGCGTGCAGGTGATGTATGCCGGCCGCATCGTGGAGACCGCCGACACGCGGACCCTCTTCCACGCGCCGCGGCATCCGTACACCCGCGCGCTGCAGCGCTCGATCCCCGCCCTGCAGGCCAAGGGTTCCACGCTCTACACCATCCCCGGCCTGCCCCCGGACCTTTCGCGCCCCGTCGCCGGCTGCGCGTTCGCTGTCCGCTGCGAACACGCCACCGACGCCTGCCGCGCCGAGCGCCCGGAACTACGCGCGGCGACTCCGGGACACCTGCATGCCTGCCTGCGGGCCCACGCCGGCGAACTCTGACCCGCCCGATGTCCGCCCCGATCCTCGAGCTCCGCGACGTCAAGACCCACTTCCCGCTCCACCGCGGGCTCATCTTCCGGCGTGATGCCGGCACCGTGAAGGCCGTCGATGGCGTGACGCTGACCGTGCGGCGCGGCGAGGTCCTCGGCCTCGTCGGTGAATCCGGCTGCGGCAAGTCCACCCTCGCGCGCACCATCCTCCAGTTGCTGCCGACCACCGCCGGGACCGTGCTGCTGGGCGGACGCAACCTGACCGAGTCGGGCGCCGCGGAGGTGCGGGCGGCGCGGCGGGACCTGCAGATGATCTTCCAGGACCCGTACGCGTCGCTGAACCCGCGGATGACCGTCTTCGACACGCTCGCCGAGCCGCTCCGGGTTCACGGCGTCTGCCCCGCGGAGGAGATTCCGGCGCGGGTGCACCGGCTGATGGAACGCGTCGGCCTCGCCCCGCGGTTCCTGCGCAAGTATCCGCACGAGTTCTCCGGTGGCCAGCGGCAGCGGATCGCGATCGCCCGGGCCCTCGCGTTGGAGCCGCGCGTCGTGGTCGCGGACGAACCCGTCTCGGCCCTCGACGTGTCCATCCAGGCCCAGATTCTGAACCTGCTGGCGGGCCTGT
>JAIXQE010000204.1 GCA_027485815.1 Opitutaceae bacterium | reverse complement strand
TCGCGACAAGGCGCGGGCGGGGCCGCCCGCGGGGCCGCCGTGGAATGCCTCCGCCAGGGCTGCGCCTCCCTCGCGATCGCCAACCGCTCCGCCGAGAACCTGCAGGACCTGCTGACCCTCCTGCGACCCCTCGCCGGCCCGATCGCGGTGCGCGGATTCGCGCCAGCGGCTCCGCCCGCGGACCTGCCCGCCGGCGCGATCGTGATCAACGCCACCAGCGCCGGACTCCGCCCCGGGGATCCGGCGCCCATCGACCTCGCCGCCCTGCCCCGCCCTGCGGCCGTGTACGACATGATCTACAACCCGCCGCGCACGCCCCTGCTGCAGGCGGCGGCCGCCCTCGGCCTGCCCCACGCGCACGGCCTCGGAATGCTGGTGCACCAGGGGGCGAAGGCCCTCGAGCTCTGGACCGGCGTCCCCGCCCACTGCACCGCCCCGGCAATGGCCGCCGCCGCGCGGGCTGCCCTCGCTTGACTGGCGGAGGCCCGGCGGAAGACTCCTCCCGAACGCCGGCGCGCCACCCCCGATGCTGCACGAATTCTCCACCCTGCACGCCGCGCTACCGTGGTTTTTCCCGCTGGCGGCGTTCCTCCTCGGGACCTGCGTGGGCAGCTTCCTCAATGTCGTCATCCACCGGCTGCCGCGGAAGGAATCCGTGGTCACGCCCGGCTCCCACTGCGGCTGCGGCCAGCCGATCCGCTGGTTCGACAACGTGCCGGTGCTCTCGTGGTTCCTCCTCCGCGGCCGCGCCCGGTGCTGCGGGCGGCCGTTCTCGTTCCGCTACCCGGCGGTCGAGCTGCTGACCGGCCTGCTCTTCGCGGCCTGCGCCCTGCGCCATCCGCCGGCGGTGGCGGCGGCGGGCTGGGTCCTCCTCGCCGGCCTGATCGGCGCCAGCGGCATCGACCTCGAACACTTTGAGATTCCCGACCTGTTCACCTTGGGCCTCGGCTCCACCGGCGTGGTGCTCTCGGCCCTGGTCCCGGCGCTGCACGGCCACTCCGGGGACCTCGCGCTGACGGATGGCTTCCGCGGGCTGGTGTCGGCCCTCCTCGGGATCTGCGTGGGCTCCGGCCTGCTGCTTTGGATCGCGATGGGGGCGGAAGCGCTGCTGCGGCGCGAGGCGATGGGCTTCGGCGATGTGCTGTTCCTCGGGGCGATCGGGGCCTTCTGCGGTTGGCAAGGGGCCGTCTTCGCCCTGTTCGGAGGCGCGGTGGTCGGCGTGATCTGGTTCGGGATCGCGGCGGCCTGGACACGCCTCGCCGGCCGTTCGGCGCCGGCCGCCCTTCCGGCGCAGGACGCCGCGGGCGACGCGGCCCCGCTGGGCTTCGGCGCGCAGGTGCCCTTCGGTCCGATGCTCGCGGTGGCCGCCGCGGCTTACTTCCTGGTTTTTCGCGGGCCGGTGAACGCCTGGTTCGCCGAACTCGCGAGCCTCCTCTGACGTCCCGCGCGGAGGCGCGGGACCAGACACGACCCCGCCGGGCGCGTGGTCCCCGGGGTTGCCAAGCCCCGGACGGTCGTCCACCAACGCCTACCCCTACCCCGCCGTGCTGTTTCCACCTGCCCTCGCCCGCCTCTGCGGCCTCGTCCTCTCGCTCGCGCTAGCCTTGGCCGCCGCCGGCGCCGCCACGGCCGCTCCCCCCGGCGCAATCCAAGGCCGCGTCCTCAACCCGCTCTCCGGGGAGTACGTCGGCAACGCGGAGGTCCGCCTCGCCGGCACCGACCGCGTCACCTTCACCGAAAACGACGGGAGCTTCGCCTTCCCCGGCGTCCCCGCCGGCCCCGCCGCGGTCACCATCACCTTCTCCGGCTACCCGCCCGCGACCGACACGTTCACCGTCGCCGCCGGGCAGACCGCCGTGCGCGAGATCAGCCTCACGCCCGCCGCCGCCGGCGCCCCGCCGGTCAAGGACGGCCGCGTGCAGCTCCAGGCCTTCACCGTCTCCTCCGAGCGCGAGGGCAACGCGAAGGCGGTTCAGGCCCAGCGCCGCAACATGGACATCACCACCTCGGTCTCATCGGACATCTTCGGCGACATCACCGACGGCAACATGGGCGAGTTCCTGAAGTACCTGCCCGGGGTGGACATCGACTACGTCGAGTCCGAGGCCCGCGGGCCGCGGCTCGGCGGGATGGACGGGCAATACGTGGGCGTGACCGTCGACGGGATGCGCACCGCGAGCGCCGACTCGAACCGCGGCGGCGGCGAGGCCTCGCGCGCCACCAGCTTCGAGAGCATCCTCATCACCGGCATCGAATCGATCGAGATCAGCCGCACCACCAGCGCGGAGTCCGACGCCGACTCGCCCTCGGGCACCATCAACATGAAGACCCGCCGCGCGTTCGACCGGCGCGGCCGCGTCCTCGGCTACAACTTCAGCCTGAACTTCAACGCCGAGGAATTCACGCTCCGCAAGACCCTCGGCCCCGCGGAACGTGAACGCTACAAGTGGCGCCCCAACGCCCAGCTCGAGTATTCGGACACCTTCCTCGACCGCCGCCTCGGGCTCATCCTCACCGCCAGCCGCGCCAACTCCTACACCGAGCAGTACTCCTTCTCCCAGGACTACAACCGCACGCCCACCGCGGCGGACCCGCGGCCGCTCGTCATCCGCCAGCTCGATTTCAAGGATGGTCCCAAGATGATCTGGAAGGACGCCGTCTCCGTGGCGGCCGACTACAAGGCCGGCCCGCGCCTCGTGCTCTCGCTCAACGCGAGCTACACCTACGTCGAGGGCGAGTTCTGGAACCGGAACTTCACCTTCGTCGCGGCCAACTCCAACGCCAACGTCAACAACGGCCGCGGCACGGTTGGGGGCGACGGCGTCCTGACCCTCAGCACCCGCCGCACCGCGGCCAACACGGTCCCCGTCATCAACAACGGCGGCGGCACCGCCGCGGCCGAGAACTACACCCGCACCGTCTCCCCCCGCTTCGAGTACAAGCTTCCCACGCTAACGGTCGACGGCGGCTTCAACTACTCCCGCGCCGTCAACAGCTACGTCTCCCTCGAACGCGGGATCTCCCAGGCGGAGACCCTCTCGCTCCCCGCCGACTGGACCGCCACGCGTTCCCACGCCGACTCCCACGAGTGGACCATCCGCCAGACCTCCGGCCCCGACCCCTTCGACCTGCGCAACTGGACCGGCGGCACCCGGGTGCAGAGCGCGAACAGCCGCTGGATCACCGAGGTCTACCTCGCCTCCGCCAACGCGCGCTGGACGTTCCCCCTCTTCGGCCGCCTCCCGGCGGTGCTCAAGTTCGGCGGCAAATGGACCGAAGAGAACCGCAAGAACAACAACTACGCACCCTGGCAGCTTTGGCGCTATGTCGGGACCGGCGGCGATACCCTCACCGGCTACAACGCCGCCACCGGCCTGCCCGTGATCACGACCAACGGCAGCTGGGCCAACCTGGGGTACCTGGCCGTCCATCCGTTCGAGACCGGCACCACCAACGCCCTCACCTTCACCAGCCTCGCGGGCGTCACCGGCAACCTGCCCCGCGCCGACCGCAAGCGCATCGGCGAGCTGTTCCAGGCACAGCCGCAGGACTTCGTCCGCGCCGCCACCGTCGACAACTACTACACGGCCTTCATCGGCAACCGCCGCAACTTCCGCCAGACGGTGGACGCGGCCTACGCGCAGCTGGACGTGAGCCCGACCGCGCGCTGGACCCTGCGGGGCGGCCTGCGCGTCGAGGAGACGGGGAACCGCTTCCTCGAATACGATCCGCGCCTGCGCCGGGAGATCCTCGCCGCGGGCTTCCCGGTGAACGCCGCCGGCCGCGCCACCACCATCCCCGGGATCGAGTACCAGTTCTTCAGCCAGCCCCGCGTCGCCCGCACCAGTTCCTACCGCGACCTGTTCCCCTCGGTGCTCACCAAGTACCGGTTCACCCCCAGCCTCGAGTTCCAGGCCGGCTACAATCACGCGATCTCCCGGCCGCCGGTCGACTCGCTCACCGGCGTCTATAACGTGGTCGAGGACGCCCAGCGGGTCGATGCGCCCAACGCCAGCCTCCAGCCCGAGTACTCGAAGAACTATCAGGCGCGGCTGGCGTATTACTTCGGCCACCGCGCGCCCGGCCAGCTGACGCTCCAACTCGCGCAGAACGACATCCGCAACCTGCGCGAGACCTTCGACTACACCGCCTCGGAGTTCGGCGAGGAGGATCCGGACCTGCAGACCTACGTTTTCCGCACGACGCGCAACAGCGCCGAGACGCGCCGCTTCCGCAACCTCGAGCTCTCCTACCAGCAGACCCTCGGCTTCCTGCCGGACCTGTTCCGCGGCACCAGCGTGAACCTCTCCTACTCCCGCACCACCGCGAGCCAGCGCCGCAACGGTCTCGCGCCGCACCGCCTCTCGGGGCGGCTGGGCTACGCCTACCGGCGCTTCAACGGCTCGCTGGGCGGCGTGTTCACCGACGAGCGGCCCGACGGCGTCTATGGGCGTTTCCGCGAGGCGGTGCTGCAATTCGACACCTCGCTCAACTGGCGCCTCAACGCCTCCACCTCGCTCTATGTTCAGGGCCGGAACATCACCGGCCAGCCCCTGCGCTGGTTCGACACGCCCCCCGGCGTCGCCGAGCGCCGCCAGCGGGTCCTCCGGCTCTACCAGGAATACGGCGCCAACTGGAACTTCGGGATCAAGGGCACGTTCTGAGCGCGCGCTCCGGCCTCCAAGGGGTCACGTCTGGAATCCGGACGGCCCGAGGATGACCGCAAAACGCCCCCAGGGCGCTGGGCGCGGACCCGACGG
>JAIXQE010000001.1 GCA_027485815.1 Opitutaceae bacterium | reverse complement strand
GCAAACGCCCGGTTCCCCGCGGGGAACCGGGCGTCGTGACCGGCGGACCGGCGCTCAGGCGCGGGCGAACGTCGGGATCTTGAAGGCGCCGCGGCCCTCGCGCTTCAGGAGCGGGTTCTTGTTGGCCGCCGCCGCAATGGTGGCGTCAGGCCCCTTGAACAGCTCCGTCTTCGGGTCGAGGACCAGCTGCGGACCAACCACCGTCTTGGTGCCGGCGGTGTCCACGTTGTTGGCCTTGAGGTGCTCGAGCGTCCGGTTGAGCGAATCCGTGGCGTTCTTGTCGGCCTTGATGGCCTCCGCGAGCTGGGCGTTGGTCTTCTCGGCGCCGAGCAGGTAGGAGACGTTGCCGAGGTGGCAGAGCGCGGAGGAGTAGTGGCAGTCCTCGATGAGGCCGTGGACGACCTTGCGGGTCTGGGCGGCCTTCACGAAGTTGGCGCGGTGCTGGCCGAGGGTGTTCTTGGCAAACTTCTGGAGGATCTTCTTGTCGTTGCCGTAGACCAGCGCGCCACCGTTGGAGCCGATGGTGACGTAGCCGTTCTCGCACTGGACCACGACGCCGACGTCGGTGCCGAGGTACTTGTCCATCGCGCGCATCCCGGCCTTCATCGGGAGACCGCGCACCTCGAAGATCAGGGGGGCCTTCTGGTAGCCGAAGACCGAGATCAGCGTGTTGGGCGTCTCGGCGTCATCCTGGTAGCCGAAGCGGCCGCCGAAGCTCATCACGGTCGAGGGGAGGCCGGGCTCACCGAGGAACCAGCGGGCAACGTCCATCTGGTGGATGCCCTGGTTGGTGATGTCGCCGCCGCCGTAGTTCCAGAACCAGTGCCAGTCGTAGTGCACCGTCCCGTTGGACTTGGAGTTGCGGCGGGGCGGGGTGAGGTCCGCGGGGCCGGTCCAGAGGTCGTAGTTCAGGGAGTCCGGCACCTTCTGCGCGCCGGTCGTGCGCCCGATGCTGTCGCGCATCTTGTAGCACAGGCCGCGGGCCCAGAGGATGCGGCCGATCTTGCCGGACTTCACGTACTCGATGGCGTCGATGATGTCCTCGGAGGAGCGGTTCTGCGTGCCGGCCTGGACGATGTTCTTGGAATACTTGCGGGCGGCCTCGACCGCCTGGCGGCCTTCCCAGACGTTGTGGGAGAGGGGCTTCTCGACGTAGACGTCCTTGCCGGCCTGCAGCGCCCAGATGGTCTGGAGCGAGTGCTGGTGGTTCGGGGAGGCGAGCACGACGGCATCGATTTCCTTGCTCTCCAGGAGCTTGCGGTAGTCGGCGTAGGTCGTCGGCTTCACGCCGGCCTTCTCACAGTCCTCCTTGCGGCGGGCGAGCACCTCGGAGTCGACGTCGCAGATGGCGACCAGCCGGGAGCCCTTGAGCTTGGTGGCGTGGTCCATCATGTGGCCGCGGCCCTGGGAGCGGAGGCCGACGACGGCGACGCGGAGGTCGCCGTTGGCGCTGCCGGCGGCGGGGGCGGCCTGGCCGTAGAGGCGGGTGCCGGCGAGCGCGGCGCCGCCAGCGAGGGAGGTTTTAAGGAATTCCTTGCGGGTCCAGTGGTTCATCGGAGGGTACGGTTTAGGGTTGAGCAAAACGGGAAAGGGAGGCCGGGGGGCAAGACGGCGCGGGCACGGGGGAGGTGACGCGACTTCGCCACACGGCCGGAGTGAGGTCAACCCCGGCGTTGGTTGGACGGTCCGACGGGTGGCGCGCGGCACGGCGGTGGCGCGGACCCCGGTTGCCAAAGCGCCGGCGACCGCCCTGACTCCGCCCCGATGACCGCTTCCGAACTGCCCGTCGCCATCCTCGCCGGCGGCCTCGCGACCCGCCTCCGGCCGATCACCGAGAAGGTGCCCAAGCTGCTGGTGGAGGTGGCGGGCGAGCCGTTCTTCTCCCACCAGCTGCGCCTCCTTCACGCGGCCGGCCTACGGCGCCTCGTCCTCTGCGTGGGCCATCTCGGTGAGCGGATCGTCGAGCGCTACGGGGACGGGCGGGACTGGGGCGTGCGCATCGACTACGCGTTCGACGGCCCGCGGCTGCTCGGCACCGGCGGGGCTCTGATCGCGGCCCTGCCGCTCCTCGGCGAGGCCTTCTACGTCCTGTACGGCGACAGCTACCTGCCGATCGACTACCGAGCCGTGGGCGAGGCCTTCCGGCGCTCGGGCCGCCTCGGGCTGATGACGGTCTACGAGAACCGCGGGCGCTACGACACGAGCAACGTGTGGTACGAGGACGGCCGCATCCGCGTCTACGACAAGCGCGTCCGCCGGCCCGAGATGCACCACATCGACTACGGGCTGGGCGTGTTCCAGGCCGCGGCCTTCGCCGGGCAGCCGCGCGACGCCGTCGTGGACCTCGCCGCCGTGCAGACGGAGCTGTGCCAGCGCGGGGAACTCGCCGGCCATGAGATCCGGGAGCGCTTTTACGAGATCGGTTCCCACGAGGGCCTCGCCGAACTCGACGCCCTCCTGCGGCAGCGGCCCGCGGGCGCCTGAGGGCCGCGGGCGGAACGAGGCCGACCCCACCGGACGTCGCGTCGCCCGCGCCGATATCAACCCGACCTTCATGCCCGCGGCCAACGCCTCCCCGCTCCTCGCCCGTTCACCGCGCGGCTTCCGCTCCGCGCTCGTCGCCGCGCTC
>JAIXQE010000100.1 GCA_027485815.1 Opitutaceae bacterium | reverse complement strand
CGATCGCGTGACCGTAGGGGCACGAAGACCCCGTGGCTTTGGTTCGGAGCCCTTCCCTCCGGGCGCTCGCCCTGAAACCTCCGCGGCGTCTATGGACGCCACCATCAACATGGTCCGCGCCCACCGGCCCTTTGCGCCTTTTGTGGCCATCGTCCGGCCGGATCTGCTCGAACCAGGATGGCCGCAAAAGGCGCAAAGGGTTGCATCCGCGGTCGGGGCCGTGCGTGGCGTCCATAGACGCCGCGGGCACGGAGGGGTGGGATCCGCCGAGGCTGGGGATCGAGCCGAGGTGCTTCCGATCGCGTGACCGTAGGGGCACAAAGACCCCGTGGCTTTGGTTCGGAGCCCTCTGCATCCAGCGCTCGCCCTGAAGCCTCCGCGGCGTCTATGGACGCCTCCATCAACGTGGTCCGCGTCCAGGGGCCCCTTGCGCCTTTTGTGGCCATCCTCTGGTTGGATCGGCCGGAGCAGGTTGCCCGCAAAAGGCGCAAGAGGGCCGAATCCGCGGATCCTGCCCACCCAACCTCAATTCGCCGCGTACTCGGCCTGCACATGCGGGTCCGTTTCCTCGGCGGGGGCGGCGGCGGGGAGGGCCGTGGCGTCCAGCCGACGGACGGCCCAGACGGCGTGGGCGCGGACGAGGGCCGATGGATGTTCCCGGGCCAGGCGGACGAGGCGCGGGACCAACGAGCGGTCCCCGGAATTGCCCGCGACCACACACGCGTTGCGCAGAAGGCCCGTCAGCTTGAGGCGTTTGACGGTGGTCCGCCTAAACACGGTCGCAAAGGTCTCCGGGGTCAGGTCGAGGAGCTGCGGCAGGGTCAGGCCGGCGAGGTCGTGCCGGGCCGCGAGCAGCACGGCGCGGCCCGCCTGGGCAAAGCGGTTCCACGGGCAGACCTCCAGGCAGGTGTCGCAGCCGTACACGCGGTCCCCGATGCCGGGGCGCAGGTCGCGGGGGATGACGCCCTTGTTCTCGATCGTCTGGTAGGAAACGCAGCGGCGGGCGTCGAGGACGCCGGGGGCGGTGAACGCGGCGGTAGGGCACGCGTCGAGGCAGCGGGTGCACTTGCCGCACCAGGTCCCGATCGGAGGTTGGTCCCCAGTGGGCGCCGCGGGCGGATCGGCGGGCAAGGGCACGCGGGTGAGCAGGGCGGCAAGGAACAGCCAGTTGCCGTGCCGGCGCGAGATGAGCATCGCGTTCTTGCCGGTGAAGCCCACGCCGGCGCGGACGGCCCAGCTGCGCTCCAGCACGGGCCCGGTGTCGACGTAATACCGGGTATCACCCGGAGCGGCACCGAACAGTTCCTCCAGTAGCCGGGCGGCCGCGGCGAGGGCCGGACGGATCGTATCGTGATAATCCTCGTGGAGCGCGTACCGGGCCCAGCGGGGCGCGCCGGCGGGCGGGGTGCGGAGGGCGTCCGCCCAGTAATTCACCCCGAGCATCACGACCGACCGGGCGCCGGGCAGGACGAGCCCGGGATCGAGGCGCTTCGCGGCAGTGCGCTCCATCCAGTGCATCTCCGCGTGGTTCCCGGCGGCCAGCCAGGCGGGGAGGGGATCGGGGAGCGGCCCCGGGATGGTCGCGAAACGAGCCTCGTCGAAACCAAGGGCGAGGAGCCCCCGGCGCAGTTCCGCGGGGCGGGGATCGGCGGGGCTCACGGCGCCCGCCGCGCAAAGTCCCGGGCGTCCCGCTGCCACACGCGCGCGACGTGGGCGGCGATGTCCGCGAGGGGGCGGCCATCCGTGAGGACCATCGTCCCCGCGGCGCGGTACACGGCCTCGCGGGCGGCGTAGAGGGTGCGGATCCGCTCCTCCGGGTTCTCGACCTCGAGGAGCGGGCGGTTGCGGGCGCGGGAGGTGCGCGCGAGGATCGTCTCGAGGGAGGCGTGCAGGCAGACCACGATGCCCTTGGCTTGCAGCAGGGGGAGCATCCCGGGCTGCACCACCAACCCGCCGCCGCAGGCAATGACCGTGCGGGAGGCCGGGTGTCCGTGCTCGATGAAGGCCCGCTCCAGGGCCCGGAAGGCGGGCTCCCCGCGCTGGGCGAAGATTTCCGGGATCGTCAGCTTCTGCTCCCGCTCGATCTCGTGGTCGCTGTCGAGCACGGCGAAGCCCAGCCGCTGGGCGACCACGCGGCCGACGGTCGTCTTGCCGGTGCCCATGAAGCCGACCAGATAGAGGTTCACGTCCGCGGGTGACATCAGGCGCTTGAGGAGAACGGGCGTCCGGCTAGTTTGCCAGCCGCGAAACGATGTCCTCCTCCCTCCCGGCCCCCGATTATTCCCTGGCGAGCGACAACACCGCGGGCGTCTGCCCGGAAGCCTGGGCGGCGCTGGCGGCGGCCAACGCGGGCTGCGTGGCCAGCTACGGCGATGATGCGGCGACGGCCGCGGCCCGGCGTTTGCTGGCGGAGACCTTCGAGCGGGAGTGCGAGGTTTTCTTTGTGTTCAACGGCACCGCGGCCAACGCCCTGGTGCTCGGGGCGCTCTGCCAGCGGCACCACGCGGTCGCCTGCCACGCGCTGGCCCACATCGAGACCGATGAATGCGGGGCCCCCGAGTTTTTCACGGGTGGGGCGAAGCTCCTGACCGTCCCGGGCGACCACGCCAAGGTGACCCCCGCCGCGCTCGCGCCGCTGCCGGGCCGGGGCCACGGGATCCACTTCCCGAAGCTGCGGGCGCTCTCCCTCACCCAGACCACGGAACTGGGCACGCTGTACACCCCTGCCGAGCTGGGGGCGCTGGGGGAATTCGCGCGCGCCCACGGGCTCGCGGTGCACCTGGATGGCGCCCGCTTCGCCAATGCCGCCGCGACCGGCCGGGAGCGGGGCTGGTCCCCCGCCGACCTCTCGTGGCGCGCCGGCGTGGACGTGCTCTGCTTCGGCGGCACCAAGAACGGCCTGCTCTCGACGGAGGCGGTGGTGTTCTTCAACCGGGACCTCGCCCGCGAATTCGCCTACCGGGTGAAGCAATCGGGGCAACTGGCCTCGAAGCAGCGGTTCGCCTCCGCGCAATGGGTGGCGGTGCT
>JAIXQE010000016.1 GCA_027485815.1 Opitutaceae bacterium | reverse complement strand
GAACACCCACGCCACCGCCACCCCGCTGGGCGACATCCAGGAGTGTGAGGCCATCCGGGCCGTCTTCGGGGAGGGGTGCCCGGACACCCACATCAACAACACCAAGAGCTTCATCGGGCACACGATGGGCGCCGCCGGCGCGCTCGAGCTTGCCGGCAACCTGCCCAGCTTCGACGACCTCACGGTGCATCCCACCATCAACGTGGATGACCTCGACCCCCAGTGCGCCCTGCCGGGACTCGTCCTCAACCAGCCCCGCCCGGTCGCCCGCGTCGACACCATCCTGAACAACTCCTTCGGCATGCTCGGGATAAATTCCACGTTGATTGTTCGTCGCTTTGTCCCCTAATCCGCTGCCTCTGCGCCCATGACCAAAGACGAATGCAAGAAGGTGGTGCTCGACATCATCGCGGACATCGCCCCCGACGAGGACCTGACCAATGTCCGGCCCGAGGTGCGGCTCCGCGACCAGCTCCAGCTCGATAGCATGGACTTCCTCGACATCGTGATGGAGCTGCGGAAGCGGCACGGCATCGAGGTCCCCGAGGCGGATTACCTCCAGCTGGCCTCGCTCGACAGCTGCGCGGAATATCTGACGCCCAAGTTCAACGCCTTGCCCGCGAAGGGTTGAATCGCCGCCGCCCCTTCCCGTTCCGGCCGGGCCGCAGGCCCGGCTTTTTGCTGCCCGCCCCCCGATGAACACGCGCTCGCACTACGATGTGGTGATCATCGGCGCCGGCATGGCCGGCCTCGCCGCCGGGATCCGGCTGGCCCACTTCGGCCGGCAGGTCTGCATCTTCGAGCGCCACAACGCCGTCGGCGGCCTCAACGGTTTCTACAGCCGGGACGGTCGCCGCTACGACGTCGGCCTGCACGCCCTCACCAACTACGTGCCGCCCGGGGTCAAGGGCACGCCGCTCACCAAGTTGCTGCGCCAGCTGCGCATCGACCGCGACGATTTCGCGCTGCGCGGACAGCTTGGCTCACGCATCGCCTTCGGCCCCGGCATTGCGGACCTGCGCTTCACCAATGATTTCCCGGTGCTGGAGGCGGAGGTCGCCCGGGCCTTTCCCGCGCAGATCGACGGCTTTCGCACCCTCGTCGCCGCGGTCCGCGCCCACGACGAGGTCTCCCTCGACGCCGCCCCCGCCTCCGCGCGCGAGGTGGTGCGCCGCCACCTCTCCGATCCCCTGCTGGAGGACATGCTCTTTTGCCCGGTGATGTTCTATGGCAGCGCCACCGAGCGGGATATGGACTTCAGCCAGTTCGTCATCCTCTTCAAGGCCCTCTTCCTTGAGGGCTTCGCCCGTCCCGCGGAGGGCGTCCGCCGCATCCTGCGGGTCCTGCTGGCCAAGTACCGCGAGGCCGGGGGCGAGCGACGGATGAAGTGCGGCGTGCGCCGCATCGTGCTCCGGAACGGCCGGGCCGCCGGGGTCGAGCTCGACGACGGCGCCGTGATCACGGCGGACCACGTGCTGTCTTCGGCCGGCGCCCCGGAGACGGAGTCGCTCCTCTCGGCCGGGGGCCTGCCCACGCCGCGGCCCACGGCGCCCGGCCGCCTCTCGTTCCTCGAGACCATCACCGTGCTGGATCGCCCGCCCGCCGCTCTGGGCTGGTCCGGGGACACGATCGTCTTCTTCAACGAGGGGCGGCGCTTCGACTACGCATGTCCCGAGGCGCCCGCGGATGTCCGGAGCGGGGTGATCTGCCTGCCCAATAATTTCGCCTATGAGCCGGAGGAGGCCCTCCGCGAGGGGTGGTTCCGGGTGACCGCCCTGGCCCGGCCGGAGGACTGGGCGGCGTGGCCGGAGCCCGAGTACCGCGCGCGGAAGCAGGAGTGGTTCGCGGCGGTGCAGGCCAGCGCCCGGCGGTTCCTGCCCCCGGTGGCGGACGCGGACCTCGCGGCGGCGACGGTCGCGACGGACATGTTCACCCCGCGCACCATCACGCGGTTCACCGGGCACCAGCGCGGCGCGGTCTACGGCTCCGGGGTGAAGCACCGCCGCGGACTCACGGCCGCGCCGAACGTCTACCTCTGCGGCACGGACCAGGGCTTCCTTGGGATCGTCGGCGCGATGCTGAGCGGGATCTCGATGGCCAATCACCACATCCTGCAGCGCGGCTGACGCGCGCGAATTCTCCAGCGCGGGATTGGCAATCCCCCGCCGACCGCCCACGCTCCACGGCATCCATGGCTTACGATTGGCTCAAGGGAGTGGCGGACGAATACGACGTGATCGTCATCGGCAGCGGCCTGGGCGGCCTCACCGGGGCGAACGTCCTGGCCAAGGCCGGCCACCGCGTGCTGCTGCTGGAGCATCACTATCAGTTCGGGGGCCTCGCCACCTGGTTCACCCGGCGCGGCGGACACATCTTCGACATCTCGCTCCACGGTTTCCCCAGCGGGATGATCAAGAGCTGCCGCAAGTACTGGACCCGCGAGATCGCCGACGCGATCGTGCCGCTGCGGGACATCCGCTTCGTCAATCCCCAGATGGATGTCCGCACCACGTTCACCCGCGAGGACTACACGCGCGTGCTGGTCGAGGACTTCGGGGTGCCGCGGGCGCAGGTGGAGGCGTTCTACGAGCACCTCCGCGGGATGAACTTCTACGACGACCACCGCGAGACCACGGGGGAGATGTTCAACCGCTTCTTCCCGGGCCGGGACGACGTGCAGCGGCTGCTGATGGAGCCCATCGCCTACGCCAACGGCTCCACCACCGAGGACCCCGCGATCACCTACGGCATCGTCTTCTCCAACTTCATGGGCTCCGGCGTGTACACCTTCCAGGGTGGCTCCGACCAGCTGATCGCCAAGATGGTGGACGAACTCCGGCGTAACGGGGTGGAGCTGCGCAAGAAGGTCCTCGTCGAGCGCATCTTGGTGGAGGAACGCGGGGGCCGGAAGGTGGCCGCGGGCATCGTCGCGCGCGGCGGACGCGTGATCCGGGCCAAGGCCGTCCTTTCCAACGCCAACCTCAAGACCACGTTGTTCCGCCTCGCCGGCGAGGAGCACCTCGCGCCCGACTACCTCGCGGCCGCGCGGGCGGTCCGGGTCAATTCCAGTTCCTGCCAGGTTTACCTCGGCATCCGCCGCGGCGAGTCCATCCCGCACATCGGCGATCTGGTCTTCACCTCGGCCGCGCCCCGCTTCAGCAGCGTGGAGCTGACCGCGTTCGAGACCACCAGCCGCACCTTCTCGGTCTATTACCCGGACACCCGTCCCGGCTCCGACCGCTATGCGATCGTGGTGTCGCTCAACGCGCGCCACGAGGACTGGCAGGGCCTCTCCGACGACGACTACGCCCGCGCCAAGGAGCGGCTGATCGAGGAGTCGATCGTGGCGCTCGAGCGGTACATCCCGGATGTCCGGGCGAAGATCGATTGGCGCGAGGCCGCGACGCCGCGGACGATCGAGCGGTACACCACGCACTGGGCGGGCACCTCCTTCGGCACCAAGTTCGAGGGGCTCAAGGTGTCGATGGACCTGCCCGACCAGCTCCCGGGCCTGTTCCACGCCGGCTCCGTCGGGATCATCATGTCCGGCTGGCTGGGCACGATCAACTACGGGGTGATCGTGGCGAACAAGATCGACAAGGCCCTCCACGCCGAAAAGCGTGCCGCCGCGCCATGACCGCCGTCACCGAACTGATTCCGCACCGGCCTCCGTTCCTGTTTGTCGACGAGATCGTCAGCCGGGGGCCGGGTACCCTCGTGGCTCGCCGGGTGTGGCGGGCGGAGGAGGATTTCTACCGCGGGCACTATCCCGGCGCACCGATCACGCCCGGGGTGCTGCTCTGCGAGGCCGTGTTCCAGGCGGCCGCCTGCCACATGGCCCTGAAGGCCCGGGAGGCCGGCGCGGCGCCCGGCGAGGGTCTGCCCCTCATCGCCAAAATCTCCGAAGTGCGGTTCCGCCATCCCGTTTATCCGGGTGACCGCGTGCTGCTGGAAGTGAAGGAGAAGGACGCGCTTGGCGGGTTCACGATGCTCGCGGGCTCCATCCGGCGCGAGGACGGGGTGCGCATCCTCTCGCTCGAGTTCGCCGTCGCTTGGAAGGCTCCGGCCGGCGGCGCCGCCCCATGAGTGATTTCCTGCAGCTGGCGGGCCGCACGGTGCTGGTGACAGGCCTGGCCAACCGGCGGAGCATCGCATGGCACATCGCGCGCACCCTGGAGGAGCACGGCGCGCGGGTCGTGTACAGCGTTCGTTCCGCGGCTCGTAGGCAGGCGCTCGCCGCGCTGCTCGGCGATCGCCCGGTTTACCTCTGCGACGTGGAGGAGGATGGGGCGGCGGCCCGCCTCGCGGGCGAATTGCAGGCAGCCGGCGTCGGTCCGCTCCACGGGGTGGTGCACTCGATCGCGTTCGCCAACTACCGCGAGGGGATGAAGCCGTTTCACGAGACGAGCCGGGCGGATTTCCTCCAGGCCACCACGATCTCCGCGTTCTCCCTCGTGGAGCTGGCCCGCGCGCTCAAGCCGCTGCTCGCGCCGGACGCCTCGGTGGTCACGATCGGCATCTCGTCGCTCCAGGTCACGCCGGGCAACTACGGGTACATGGGGCCGATCAAGGCCGCGTTGGAGTCCTGCGCGCGCTTCCTCGCCAAGTCCTTCAGCGCCGACTCCGCCGTCCGCTTCAACGTCGTCGGCGCGGGGCCGCTCCGCACCAGTTCCTCCGCGGGGATTCCCGGCTACCTCGAGAGCTACCTCTACGCCGAGAAGCTGACCTTCCGGAAGCGCAGCCTCGCGACGCAGGAGGTTGCCGACGTCGCCGCGTTCCTGCTCAGCCCCCGCAGCAGCGGCCTCAATGGCACCACGGTGGTCGTGGATGCCGGCCTGGCCTGCAACACCTTCGACCAGGAGGTGGTCCGCCTCGCGATGCGACCGTGAGGGCCGCGATGCAGTTCACCGATGTCTGCGTGGAGTCGCTCGCGACCGCGCTGCCCGAGGAGGAGCTCTCCTCCGCGGAGATCGAGCGTCAGCTGGAGCCGCTGTACACCCGGCTGCGCCTGCCGGCGGGCCGCCTGGAGCTGATGACGGGCATCCGCTCGCGCCGGATGTGGCCGCCGGGCACGCGCGCGTCCGCCGCCAGCGCCGCCGCCGGGCGCGCCGCGCTCGCGCGCTCGCGCCTCGACGCGAGCCAGGTCGAGCTGTTCATCCACGCGGCCGTCAGCCGGGACATGCTCGAGCCCGCCACCGCCGCCTTCGCGCATCGCCTCATCGGCCTCCCCGATTCGGCGCAGATCTTCGACCTTTCGAACGCCTGCCTCGGCTTCCTCAACGCGCTGACCGTCGCGGGCGCGATGATCCAGTCCGGCCAGATCCGCTGCGCGCTGGTCGCGGCGGGCGAGAACGGGCGCCCGCTGGTCGAGGAGACGCTGCGGACCCTCAACGGTCCCGGGCTCTCGCGGCAGGACATCAAGCCGTATTTCGCCAACCTCACGATCGGTTCGGCCGCCGTGGCCGCGGTCGTCTGCCACCGTTCCCTGGTGACCGGCCGGCCGCACCGCCTGCTCGGGGGCGTGGCCCGCGCCGCCACCCGCCACAACGCGCTCTGCCAAGGGGACCACCACGGCCGCGAGTCGCTCGCGATGCAGACCGATTCGGAGGAACTGCTCGTGGCGGGCGTGGAATTGGCCCGTGAGACATGGCGCGAGTTCTCCACCGCGCAGGGGACCGCGTTCGACCGCTTCATCTGCCACCAGGTGGGTTCGGTGCACCGCCGCCGCCTCTACGAGGCCCTCGGCCTCGACCTGACGCGCGATTTCTCGACCTTTGAGACGCTCGGCAACACCGGTTCGGCGGCGCTCCCCGCCACCCTCTCCGCCGCCGTTGACGCCGGTGCGGTGCGGGAGGGCGACCGGGTGGCGCTCCTCGGCATCGGGAGCGGACTGAACTGCCTGATGCTGGCCCTCGAATGGTGAGCCCGGATCCGCTTCCTGAATGGCTGCGGGCGGAATACCCGTTCACCCCGCGGAGCCACCGCACGGCCGACGGCCACGCGTTGAGCTACCTCGACGAGGGGCCACGCGACGACGAGGCGGTGCTGATGGTCCACGGCAATCCGACGTGGTCCTATTACTACCGGCACCTCGTGCGCGCCCTGGCTCCCACCGTGCGGTGCATCGTGCCTGACCATCTGGGGATGGGTCTTTCGGCGCCCACGCCGGGCGGCCCGCGGCCGCTGGCGCGGCGAATCGAGGACCTGGCCGGCTTGATGGATGCGCTGGGCCTGCGACGGGTGCATCTGGTCGTGCACGATTGGGGCGGGGCCATCGGATCGGGCTGGGCCGTCCGCCATCCCGACCGGGTCGGGCGGATCGTCGTCCTGAACACCGCCGCGTTTCGGTCTTCCCGGATTCCTTTTCGAATCGCGCTTTGCCGGATGCCGTGGCTGGGCGCGCTGCTGGTGCGGGGTGCGAACGGCTTTGCCTGGCCGGCCACGTGGATGGCCGTGCACCGTCGTCCCCTCGCGCCCGAGGTGGCTCGCGGCTACCTCTGGCCCTACCGCACGTGGTCCGATCGTGCCGCGGTGCACGGGTTCGTCCGGGACATCCCGCTGGCGCCGGCGCACCCGAGTTGGTCGGCGCTGGTCGCGGTGGAGGAGGGCCTCGCGGGGCTGCGCGATCACCCGATGGAGATCCATTGGGGTGGACGGGACTTCTGCTTCGACGACACCTTCCTGGCGCGCTGGCGGGAGCTCTTTCCGCGGGCCGCGGTGAACCGGATCGCCGACGCGGGTCACTACGTGCTGGAGGATGCGCGGGAGGAACTCATTCCGCGGCTCTGCGGCTTCCTCCTCGATCGTCGCTGAGGCGCGCCACGGAGGCGGCCGCGGATCCGCTCAGCGGGTGAGGACGGAAAAGTCCGCGAACGCGAGATAGAGAACCACCACGAACGCGACGAGACCCGCGCCGACTGGCTTGGCCCAGCGCCACGGCGTCAGGTCGACGTCGCCGGAGGCGTGGTGCACCCAAGGTTCCGCCCGGGGGGAGATCAGCGCGGCGGCCCCCTGGAACAGCATCAGTGCGAGGAAGACGAGGCCGATGAAGTGGAACTCGTGCACCTGCTTGGCCCAGCCCGAGAACGGCGCCACGAAGTAACCGAGCAGCAGCACGCCGCAGCCGCCCACCAGCGCAACGCTCGCGGCCCAGGCCGGCGTCCGGCGGAACACCAGGCCGGCGACCACGACCGCAAAGATCGGGATGAAGTACAGCGCATTCATCCGCTGCAGGTAGCCGAAGATGCTGTCCTGCCCCGCCAGCAGCGGGGCGGTGCTCATCGCGAAGATGGCGGCCACGGTGCCCACGACCTTGCCGCGCCGGATCAACCGCGCGTCCTCGGTCGCGGCCTCGCCCGTGCCCGGGCGGCGGAAGTCCAGACAGAAGAGCGTCGCGGTCGAATTCAGGACGGAGTTGAACGAGCTCAGGATCGCCCCGGCGATTACCGCGGCAAAGAAACCGGTGAGCCACGGGGGCAGCACGCGGCTGACCAGGGCGCCGTAGGCGTCGTCCGGCTTCAGGCCCTGCTTCGCGTAGAGGTGAAACGCGATGATCCCAGGTAGCACGAGCACGAGCGGAGCCAGCACCTTGAAGCCGCCGGCGATCAGCACGCCCCGCTGGCCCTCGCGCAGGCTCCGCGCCCCCAGCGCCCGCTGGATGATCTGCTGGTTGGTGGTCCAGTAAAAGAGGTTCAACAGGAGCACCCCGCTCAGCAGCGTGTGCCAGGGCACGGAGGAGGAGGCTCCGCCGAGGGAATTGAACTTCTCCGGGTGCGCCGCCCGCAGGTCCCCGAGCGCCGCGAGCACGCCGTCGCCATTCACCGCCTGCAGGCCGAACCAGGTGATCAGCACGCCGCCCACCAGCAGCCCGAAGCCGTTGAGCGTGTCCGAGACCGCCACCGAGCGCAGGCCGCCAAAGATCGCGTAGATCGAGCCCACGAGGCCGATGAACCAAACCGTCACCCAGCGCAGGGTCGTCACGTCCTGGATGCCCGTGATCGCGCGCAGGTCGAGGATGCCCATCAGCCCGGTGGCGCCGGTGTAGAGGATGATGGGGAGCAAAATCAGGGCGTAGGCCGCGATGAAGATGACGGTGGTGATGGCGCGCGTGTGCCCGGCGAAGCGCGCCTCAAGGAACTCCGGCACCGTGGTGATGCCGCTGCGGAGGAAACGGGGCAGGAAATACAGCGCCATCACCACCAGGGCGGTCGCCGCGATTACCTCCCACGCCATCACCGCCAGTCCGTCGGTGAAGGCGGCGCCGTTGAGGCCCACCAGCTGCTCGGTGGAGATGTTGGTCAGCAGTAACGACCCCGCGATGTACCCGCCGGTCAGCGTCCGGCCGGCGAGGAAGTAACCGTTGGCGGTCCGGTGGTCGTCGCCGCGGGTCAGGATCCAGGTGAGGAATCCGACCAGGCCGGTGAAGAAAAGGAACGTGAGCAGGGTCATGGCGCAGGGGGGCCGGGGGTAGGGGCAAGCCAGATCAGGTCGCAGCATCCGGGGGGCCGCCGGGCCGTCTCAAGGGAAATCGCGGCGAACTTGCCCTCCCGGCCCGGCGCGACCAAAGCTCGGCTGATGGCCGTTCGTCTCCTGCTCGCCCTGGTCCTGTTCGCCGGCGCCGGCGGGCGCGCGTCGGAGTCCCGGGCGCCGTTGGCCCACGCGCACAACGATTACGAGCATCCCCGCCCGCTCCTCGATGCCCTGGACCGCGGCTTCGGCAGCGTCGAGGCGGATGTCTGGCTGGTGGATGGCGCGCTGTTGGTCGCCCACGACCGGCGGGACGTCCGGCCCGGCCGGGACCTGCGGAGCCTGTACCTCGAGCCCTTGCGGGAGCGGGTGCGAGCGGGCGGCGGCGCCGTGCTTCCGGGGCGTGCGGGCTTCGTGCTGCTGGTGGACGTGAAGTCCGCGGCCACGCCCACCTACGCCGCGATCGCGGCCGCCCTGGAGGACTACGCGGAGATGCTGACCGAGTTCGACGGGGGGCGGGAGATCCGGCGGGCGGTGACGGTGATCCTCTCCGGCAACCGGGACGAGGCGGCGCTGCGTGCCGCGGCGCGGCGACGGGTCGCGATGGATGGACGCCGGGCGCACCTCGACTCGGATTCGCCCGCGACGCTCATCCCGTGGATCAGCGAGAACTGGCGGACCTTCTCCACGTGGCATTGGACGGGTCCGATGCCGGAGGAAGTGAGGCGCAACCTCGCGGACTGGGTCATGCGGGCCCACGCCAAAGGGCGACGACTGCGGTTCTGGAACGTACCAGATACGCCGGCGGCGTGGCGGGAACTCCGGGCGGCTGGGGTGGACGTGATCGGGACCGACGACCTCGCGGGGCTCCAGGGCTTCCTCGGCCGACCGTAAGGGGCGTTTGACAAGCCCGGCGTCGGCACCAGCTTCCGCCGTGCCTCTCTTGTCCTACCTCTCAAGTAAACAACGCCCGGTCAGCGGCTTCGGGCGTTTCGGGGCCTTCGGGGCCGTGCGCTCCTGATGCACTTCCTGCTCGAGATCCTGATCCTATTCCTGCTGCTGCTGGCGAACGGCGTGTTCGCGATGGCGGAGATCGCCATCGTTTCCGTGCGCAAGGCCCGGCTCAAGAAGCTGGCGGACGATGGCTCGGCCCGCGCCCGCGCCGCGCTGGCGTTGGCCCAGGCGCCAGAGCGGTTCCTGTCGACGGTTCAAATCGGCATCACGCTGGTCGGGATCCTGGCCGGCGCCTTCGGCGGCGCGACCCTGTCGGGCAAGCTCGCGCCCGTGGTGGCCCGTGCGCCCGCGCTGGCCCCGTACGCGGAGCCCATCGCGATTCTCATCGTGGTCGGGGCCATCACCTACTTCTCCCTCGTCATTGGTGAGCTCGTGCCGAAGCGCGTCGCCCTGAGCAACCCGGAGGGCCGCGCGATGCTCGTGGCGCGGCCGATGACAGGTCTGGCCCGGATCGCTGCCCCGTTCGTCTGGCTGCTCACGGTCTCGACCAACCTCGTGCTGAAGGTGTTTGGTTTGGGCCGCGAGGTCGACGCCCCGCCCTCAGCGGAGGAGGTCACGCACATGATCGAGCAGGGCGCCAGCGCCGGCGTCTTCCACCGGGCGGAGCGGGCGATGGTCGAGGGCGTGCTCCGGCTCGATGAGCGGCCGGTCACCGAGATCATGACGCGCCGCACGCGCATCGTGTGGCTCGACGTGGACGACACCGACGAGGTGAACTGGCGCAAGATCGTCGCCAGCGGCCATTCGCTCTTCCCGGTCTACGAGGGGACGCGGGACAACGTCCTCGGGATGGTTAGCGTGAAGGCGCTCTGGGCCAACGCGGCGGCCGGGGTGCCCAACAGCATCCGGCACCACCTCCAGACGCCGCTGTTCGTCCCGATCTCGATCAACGCGATCCAGCTGCTGGAATCCTTCAAGAAGACGGGCAAGCACCAGGCCTTGGTCACGGACGAGTTCGGCAGCGTGCAGGGACTCGTGACCCTGATCGACGTGATGGAGTCGATCGTCGGAGACCTCCCGGAGCCGGGGGACCGGCGGGCGCCGGAGGCGACGCAGCGCGAGGACGGATCGTGGCTGGTCGACGGCAGCATGACGGTGAAGGATTTTCGCGCGCGGCTCGCGCTCCCGGAATTGCCCGGGGAATCCGCCGAGAGCTTTGAGACCGTGGGCGGCTTCGTGCTCGACCGGCTGGGGCGCATCCCGCGGGTGAGCGAGGCCTTCGAGTGGAGCGGCTGGCGGTGCGAGGTGGTCGACATGGACCGCCACCGGGTGGACAAGGTGCTGGTCACCCGGGTGGCTCCGCCGGCGCCCGCCGCGGCTCCGGGAAGGCCGGCCTGAGCGGGCCGGTCCGGCTCAGAGCCGCGAGGTGACGCTGAAGCTCCAGGTCGTCGGTTCGGCGTAGCGATAGATGAAGTTCGGGCGATTCTGGACAGTGTTGAACGAGGTCGCCCCGGTGACGCGGTACCGGCCGTCCCCGACCATCACGTCATAGACGTTGTTGAGGCCGAGCCGGAAGGTCGTCTGGTAGCGCTGCCGCAGCCGGACGTCGTACATCAGGTAGGCGTGGAGCGGGAACGAGGCGCCGGCCCGGTAGGGCTGCCCCTCGCGGATGTAGACGTTGTAGTCCGGCGTGAAGACGCCGTTGAGGCCGACGCGGAAGCCGCGGACGCGCGGCACCTGGTAGTCGAGCACGAAGCTGCCGGTGTAGGGCACGCTACGGCGGCCGGCCACCTCGTCCGTCAGCGTGTTTGAGGTGAGCACGTTGCGGGCGTTGGCGAGGACGGCCGGCTGCTCGGCGAGGGTCCGGTCACCCCCGGGCGCGTTGGCGGCGGCGGTGCGTTCCTCGGCCGCGGTCAGATAGGAGCGGAACCGGGAGAAGTCCGCCTGCGCGCGGACGCGGTTCGCGGAGAAGGAGACCCGCGATTGCAGGCCCAGCCAGCGTTGGCTCTGCAGCGTGAACTCCACGCCGCGCGACTGCTCATTCGAGTTCACCGTCCGGCGCTCGTTGTTCAGGCCGTTGACCACCTCGAGGTAGCGCGGGTCGCTCGGCAGGATGTTGTTCGGGTTGATCAGGTCCTCGAGCTGTGTGAGGCTGAGGACGTCCGGGTTCCAAGCGTAGGCGGCGTTCACCCGCTTCGTGTCGTAGAACGAGACGGTGGCGGTGAGGCGCCGCGGCAGCTCCAGCCGGAGCCCGACCTCCTTGGTCTTGCCGCGCACGGGCCCGATGTCCGGACCGTAGAACACCTGCCGCGATTGCCAGTTGAAGGATTCGGAATGCGAGGCGATCGCGACCACGCGCGCCTGCTCGCCACGCCACGCCTCGACCGTGAGGCCGGCCATCTTGCTCTGCGCGGAGAGGTTGAAGCGGGGATCGTACTCGTAGGCGGCCGGATTCTCGTCGGGCATCCCCGGGTGAACGAAGATCCCGCGGGCGTCGGTCGCGTAGGCGGACTCCTTCGGGATCTTACGGGTGAGGGCGTTCCAACTGACGCCAACCAGCGTGTTGACCCGGCCCTTGAAGTACTCGCCGGAGAGCGAGGCGGTCTGGGTGCGGGCGTAACGGATGTCCACGAAGGGACCCGTGTTCGTGGCGCTGTGGTAGAAGGCGGGCTTGAAGTCCGCGGTGACCGGCAGGTTGGGGATGAGGAACTGGTCGAAGAACTTCTCCGAGCCGAAGCCGGGGTCGTCGAGGTAGGCGCGGAGCCGGATGCCGTTGTTGACCGCCAGCCCGGGCGCGGCGGAGTTGTAGAGCCCGAAGCGCTCCGACAGCTTCAGGTCCTTCTGGTGGAGGGCGGTGACGACCAGCAGTTGCTTGCCGAGGCGGCCAAAGTCGAAGGGGTAGACGGCCGCGAGGCGACCGGCCTTGACCACGTTGCCGAAGACCTTGAAGGCGGCGCCGCCAAAGGCTGCGTCGATGTAGGGCCGGCCGGCGCCGTCGACGCTGAGCACGGGCGGCGTCTGGCTGGTGCCGAAGGAGTTGTCGTTGCGGTCCTCGTGCTGGAACTGCTGGTTGTAGGCAAACTCCAGCGCGAGTTTCCCGATGCGCTGCTCGATCGTGACGTTGGCGACGTTGAAGATGCGGTTGTTGTAGTCGACCGCCCCTAGCATGTTCGAGTACTGGTCGAAGCCGCTGAAGCTGCGGAAGGTGCCGTTCGGCAGGCGCACGGACTGGGTCTGGCCCTGCAGGAGCGAGACTTGGTTGCCCGTCGGGCCGCTCCGATCGATCGCCAGCGGCGGGTTGGTCGCGGTGCGCTGGACGATCTCCCCGTCGGAGGTCACGTACCACTGGTTGTTCGTGCTGAAGCCGCGCCCGGCGGCGGCGACGTCGTTGATCGCGAGCGCGCTGTCGGCGCGCATCCGGTAGGTGGTCCCGCGTTCCGCCTCGAGCCGGATCGTCGTGGTCTTGAAGGGCTCGTAGGTCAGCGCGACATGCCCGGCCCGGAAGACGTCGTTCGTGCCGCGGACGTAGGTCCGGTTCCGGCGGTTGGCGAGGTTCAGCCGGAGGAACACCTTGTCGTGCAGCTTGCGGTTCGCATCGAGCTGGAAGCGGAAGGTCTCGTAGGAGCCGTAGCTGGCGAACAGTTCGGTCGCATTCCGCGCGCGCGCCCGCTTGGTGTAGACGGTGGCTTGGCCGCCGGGCGAGGAGTCGCCGAACATCAGGGAATTGGAGCCCTTCGCGAAATCGTAGCGCTCGACGTTGTAGGCGTCCGACGGCACGTACCAGGTGAAGAAGTTGCGCGAGATGCCGCCGGTGCTGAGGCCCCGGTAGTTCACCCGCTCGTCGTTGCGCGACTCGAGCCGGGGCGTCACATCCACGCCGGCCACGAAGCGCGCCGCGTCCTCCAGGCTGAACGCGCCGAGGTCGCGCATGAACTCCGACGTGATCACGTCGACGTTAACCGGCACCTTGAGCAGTTCCTGGTTGGTGCGGCTGCCGATCAGCGTCGTGGTGGCCTGCCAGGACTTGTCGTCGCTGTCCGCCACGGTAAAGGGCGAGAGGGTGACCACCTCCTCGGAGGGCGCGGCGGGCGCGGGCGCCGCGGAGCGCAGGAAGGGAGCGACGGACAGGCCGGCGAGGACGCTGGCAAGGGCGTGCCGGACGAGGGGCGGGGTAGGCATGGGGAAAAGCGGGGAGGATCGGCGACGGGCTGGCAAGCCCGCCGTCCCGGGATCAGACGCGGCGGCGGCCAAAGTGTTGCGCACTGGCTGCCGGGAGCGCGGACGGCGTTGACCTTGGCCGCGGCGGGCGTCTCGCTCCGCACAGTAAGCCCCCGCCGGCTTTCTGGAGACCCTGATGCCCCCTCGTCGTTTCCTGCCTCCTTCCGCTGGGATTCTCTGCGCGCTCGTCGGCTTCACTCCGGCAGTGGCGCAGCGCGGCGATGCCCCCGACGCGCGGCCGCGTCCGGCCGCGGAGCAGCAGGCGTTGTTTCACCTGCCGCCCGGCTTCGCCATCCAGCTCGTCGCCGCGGAACCGGACCTCGGCAAGCCCCTTAACCTCGCCTTCGACGCGGCCGGCCGGCTGTGGGTGACGACCACGCGGCACTATCCCTGGCCCGCCCGGACCGATGCCCTCGGGCGCCCGATCGCGGAGTTCACCCGCGACTGGGAGGACAACCACCTCGCATTTCGCGGGCTGGTCCGGCCTCCGGAGCCGGAGGTGCAGGCGCGCGACCAGTTGGTCGTGCTCTCCGCGTTCGATCCCCGGACCGGGCGCGCGGGACGCACGGAGGTGTTCGCCGATGGCCTCAACATCCCGGTGGGCGTGGCCCCGCTGCCGCGGGCGCCGGGTTCGCGCGGAGCGGCGGTCATCGTGCACTCGATCCCCGGCATCTGGCGCCTCGAGGACACCGATGGCGACGGGCGCGCCGACCGCCGGGAACTGCTCTATTCGGGCTTCGGGTTTAAGGACACCCACGGCATGGCGTCCAGTTTCACGCCGTGGCTGGACGGCTGGATCTACGCCACCCACGGCTTCGCGAACCGCAGCGAGATCCGGGACCTCTCCGGCCGCGTGACCAAGCTGGAGAGCGGCAACACGTTCCGGTTCCGGGCGGATGGTTCGCGCCTGGAACCGTGGGCGCACGGGCAGACCAATCCCTTCGGCCTCGCGTTCGACGCCCGGGGCGATGTGTACACCGCGGATTCGCATTCCAAGCCGGTCTACCTGCTGCTGCGCGGTGGGTATTACGAGGGGATCAACCGCCAGCACGACGGCCTCGGCTTCGCCCCGTCCATCACGCAGGACAGTCACGGCTCGAGCGCGATCGCCGGCGTCGCGGTCTACGCCGCCACGCAGTTCCCGGAGGAGTTCCGCGGCAACCTCTTCAACGGCAATCCGGTCACCCGCCGCGTCAACCGCGCCCGCCTCGAGTGGACGGGCTCCACGCCGAAGGCCGTCCGGCAGGCTGACTTCCTCACCTGCGATGATCCCGCCTTCAGGCCGGTGCAGGTGGTGCTGGGGCCGGACGGCGCGCTGTGGATCGCGGATTTCTACAACCCCATCATCGGCCACTACGAGGTGCCGCTGACGCATCCCGCGCGGAACCGGACGCACGGCCGGATCTGGCGGGTGTACTGGCGGGGCGAGGACGCCACCGTGCCGCCACCCGCGTTGCCTGACCTCGCGTCGGCCGCTGCGCCCGCGCTCGTCGCCGCGCTGGGGGATCCGAATCTGGCCGTTCGGACGCTGGCTGCGAACGAGCTGGCAGGGCGCGTCGCCCCGGCGGAGGCGCGCGCGGCCCTCGCAGCGACGCCCGCGCCCTTGCCGACGGGAGCGGTGCTGCCGTTCGCGTTGCTGAAGGAGCGGCTGGGGGCGGGCGAGGAGGGACCGCTTTTGGCCGCGCTCGAGGCCGCCCGCGCGGCGGATGATGACGCGGCGCTCGCCAGCCTGCGCGCGATGCTCCTCCGCGGACCGCCGGGGCCGGCGGCGGTCGAAGTCTTTCGCACGCTCCTCGCCCGGGTGGGGCCCGGTCACGTCTGGCGGGCGGTGGCGGACGGTTTCGCCCTCCATCCTCAGCCGTGGCAGACGCCTTTGCTGCTCTCCATGATCGCCCGTGCCCCGGACGCGGATGCCCTCCTTGTTTACGGACTGCGGGCGGCGCTCAAGCAGCACGTCGCCGCCACTCCGGCCGCCCGCCTCGCGGAACTCGCGGCTGAGCGACCTGAGAATGCCGTCCGGCTGGCCGACGTGGCCGTCGCGGTGGCGACCCCGGCGGCGGCGGAGTTTCTCCTCGGCCACTTGGAGCGGGTGGGCGTGTCCGGGCCGCGCGCGGGCGAGTTTGCGCGCCACGCGGTGCGGCAGCTGGGACCGGGCAACGCCGCTGCGGTGGAGGCCTTGATCCGCAAGCTGGAGGGCGCGCCGCTGGAGCAGCGGCTGGCGTTGGCCGAGGGGCTGGCGGGTGCCGCGGGCCAAGAGCTCGGGGGATGGCCGTCCATGGTCTTCAGCTGGCTGGAACGCACGCTACTTGCGGCGCTCGCCGCGGAGGACGTGGCGGTGGCTCGCCGCGGGGCGCAGGCGCTCAAGCCGCTCGCGTTGCCGGCGAAGAACGCGCCGTTGCGGGCGCGCGCGCTGGATCCCCGGACTCCGGCGGCGTTGCGTCAGGCGGCGCTGGAGGCCTTTGATGGGGATGCGGAGGGCGAGGCGGCGCTGGCGCGGATCCTGAATTCGGAGGCCGGACTGGGCGTGCGACGGGCCGCGGCGGAGCGGCTGGCGAAGTTTCCCGCCGGTGCGTTCGCCCGGCGGGCGCTGGCCGCGGCGCTGCCCACCGCCGGCACCGAGTTGGCGATCATCGTGGCGGGGGCCTTGGCGCAGTCGGAGGAGGGCGCAGCCGCTCTGGTCGCCCTGGTGGGCGAGGGCCGGGCCCCGGCGAGCCTGCTGCGTCACGGGCGGGTGGCGCCGGTCCTGGCGAAGCGGGCCGCGGGCGTCCGGGCGCGGGTCGCGGAGCTCACCCGCGACTTGCCGGGTGAGGATGCGCGTCTCGACGCCGTGATCGCCGCCCGGATCGGGGCCCATGGGGAGGCTAAACGCGACCCACGGCGGGGGGCGGAGGTATTCGCGGCGCACTGCGCGGCCTGCCACCGCCGCGGCGACGTCGGCGGGAACGTCGGCCCGAGCCTGGACGGCTTGGCGGCGCGCGGGCTGGGCCGCGTGGTGGAGGATATCTTGGACCCCGGCCGGAACGTGGACCCGCTGTTCCGGATGGCTTCCGTGACGCTGCGCGACGGGGAGGTCCGTTCTGGCTTCAATCCTCGGGGGGACGCAGCGGGCGTGACCTTGGCGGACGTGGTGACGGGGCGGGATTTTCGGATCGCGAGCGGGGAGATCGCGCGGTTTGAGCCGTCGGCGGCTTCGGCGATGCCGGCGGTCTTCGAGACCGCGCTCGCGGACCGCGATTTCCA
Organism: Opitutaceae bacterium; assembly: GCA_027485815.1. Classification (GTDB taxonomy): domain Bacteria; phylum Verrucomicrobiota; class Verrucomicrobiia; order Opitutales; family Opitutaceae; genus ER46. The sequence goes on along the minus strand of JAIXQE010000016.1, from coordinate 1,077 downwards.
CGACCTGCTGGCGTTCCTACTCGGGCCGTGAGGTGGCTGCCGGAGACTCGCGGGCGCGCCGAAAAAGCAAAACGCCGACCCCCGAAGGGTTCGGCGTTTCAAATTTGGCGGGATGGACGGGACTCGAACCCTTTTCTGGTCGGACGAAAATCAAAGACTTAGCCCGTAAAATTTACCTTTGGTGGCTCGGCGGTGGCGGATGGAAAAGGCCGCCCGGCGACGAAATTCGAGGGAGCGAAACCCGAGTCCGTTTGGGCAGATAAAATCCACAAAATGGATACGATTTCACCCAAGTCACGGCACTGCTTTGCCCGGTTATGCTTCACCCGCGGGTTGAGGTTATGCCGGGCCAGAATGGCGGGAATCTCTTCCGCGGTTCGGAACAAATCATCGGGGTGGCTCATCGGCTCGTTGGGACCGGAGCGGGTTTGAGCCAGGCGAAGCGAGTGCCCATGGTCAACGCGGCCACGATCCGCTCTTCCACCGACAAGCTCCTGAGACGAGCCAGTTCCCGCTCACGAGATCGCGTCGTGCATGCGCTCCGGCGCGGCGCACATATCGGGACTGCGGCATTGGTGTGCGAGTGATCGGCCATCGGTAATCGGGTCGATCGATCGTCTGGGAACACACCTGCCTCTCAAGGAGATTCCCGCCCTTCTGAATCTCCCCGCCGAGGACCTTCCAAAAGAAAGACCCCTTTGAGTTGCGCCAACACTTCGACGAGGTGGCCCGATTGCGTGGCGGCGAGAAAGACTTTGCGCGGTGACGATGCGTGGCCCAATTTCACGTCATGACCAAAGAACAGGCACAGGCGGCGATATCGGAGGCGGAGCGGGCGGGGCTGGACCTGAGCTTGGTGGATTCGAATCTGAGTCTCTCGATCGAAGACCGTTTGCTGCGGCACGACTCGGCGTTGGAGTTCAAGCTGGCACTGCGCGCGGCGGGCGAGGCGATGTATGCACAAGCTGCACGAACTCCTGCGCCGGCTCGCTGAGGCGGACGTCGAGTTCGTTCTCATCGGTGGCTACGCCGCCGTCATTCACGGCTCCGCCTATGTGACGAACGACGTCGATGTCT
>JAIXQE010000188.1 GCA_027485815.1 Opitutaceae bacterium | reverse complement strand
GGCACCGCGCCCCTTGCCTACCAGTGGCGCAAGGGCGACACCACCCGCCCCGCCGGCACGGCCGCCACCCTTTCCCTGACCAATTTGGCCGCCGGCGACGCCGGTTCGTACCGGGTCCGGGTGACCAACACCGCCGGTTCCGTCACCTCCAGTTCCGCCAACCTCACGGTCAACGCCGCCCCCGTGGCGGGCACCAAACCGGCGATCACCACGCAGCCGGTCTCGAAGAGCGTGGCCTCCGGCGCCAGCCACACGTTCAGCGCCGCGGCCACCGGCACCGCTCCCCTTACCTACGCCTGGTACAAGGAGGGGCGCCTGGTCGCCTCGGGGTCGAATGCGGACCTCGCCTTCGCCAGCGTCGCGCCCTCCGACGGCGGCACCTACCGCCTCGTGGTCTCCAACGCCGCGGGCAGCGCGGTTTCCGAGTCCGCCTCCCTCACCGTCACCGCCGCCTCCGGCGGAGGCTCCGGCAGCGGTTCCGGCAGCGGCTCGTCCCCGGGCTCCGGCTCCAGCCCGGCGGCCACGGCCCCGGCCATCACCACCCAGCCGGCCGCGACCACCGCGAGCACCGGCACCAAGGTCACCTTCTCCGTCGTCGCCACCGGCACCGCCCCCCTCCGCTACCGCTGGTACAAGGACGGCCGCGAGATCGAGCGCGCGGAGTCCGCGACCTACGAACTCAGCAGCGCCCGGGTCGACAACGCCGGGCTCTACTCGGTCCGCGTCTCCAACAGCGCCGGTTCGATCACCTCCGCCCCGGCCGCGCTCACCGTGAACGGCGCCGCCACGATCACCACGCCCCCCGCCACCCAGGTGGTCAACTCGGGCACCGACGCGACCTTCACCGTGGTCGCGACCGGCACGGACCTGACCTACGCCTGGAAGTTCAACGGCCGCACGCTCCGCGGCGCCACCACCGCCACCCTCAAGGTGACCAATCCGGGCGTGCTCTCCGAGGGCATCTACACGGTCACCGTCTCGGCCCGCGGCAGCAGCGCGGCCGCCGCCTCCGCCGCCCGCCTCTCCGTCACCACCGACGCCCGCCTCGTCAACATCGCCACCCGCGGCCAGGTCGGCGAGGGCGACGACGTCCTGATCAGCGGCTTCGTCACCCGCGGCGCGCAGGACAAGAAGATCCTCGTCCGCGCGATCGGCCCCACCCTGAACAGCGCCTTCGGCGTGACCGGCGCCCTCGCCGCCCCCCGCCTTACGCTCTCGAGCACCGGCCGCGGCGGTGGCGTGCTCAAGACGAACGCCGGCTGGGGCGGCGCGGCCGACCTGGCCACGGTCTTCCCGCAGGTCGGGGCCTTCCCCCTGGCCGACAACGCGCTCGACGCCGCCATCCTCAGCTCCCTCGGCGCCGGCACCTACACCGGCGCGGTGTCCGCTCCCGCGGGCGCCAAGGGTGTCGCGCTGCTCGAGGTCTACGACGCCGACGCCGGCTCGCCCGCCGCGGAAATCGTCAACCTCTCCACCCGCGCCCTCGTCGGCGCGGAGGCCGCCGGCACCCTGATCGCCGGCTTCGCGATCCGCGGCACGACCTCGGACACCGTCCTTGTCCGCGGCGTTGGCCCCAGCCTCGGCCGCGTCTTCGGCCTCAGCCGCGCCATCGGCGCCACCCAGGTCACCGTCTATGATGCCCGCGGCACCCGCGTCGCCGGCAACAGCGTGTGGACCCGGAACGACGACGATGACGATGATGATGACGACGACGACAAGGACGATGACGACAAGAGCTCGGACATCGAGGAGGCGAGCGATCGTTCGGGCGCCTGGCGCCTGCCGCGGGGCACGAGCGACTCGGCCCTGCTCCTGACGCTGGCCCCCGGCGTCTACACCGTGCACGTGACCGGGGTCCGCGGGGCCTCGGGCATCGGTCTGGTGGAAGTCTTCGAAGTCCGCTGAGCGGACTTCCCCGCGGCCGCCCTCGCGGCGGCCGCGGCCCTGGCGGGGCCTCCCGGCTCAGCCGCGGAGGGAGCGCAGGTAGTAGGTGAGCGCCTGCGTCATGCTGTTCACCCGCAGTTTCCGGTAGATCGAGACCATGTAGCGCCGGCTGGTCTCGTAGGTGATGCCGGCGGCGGCCGCGGCCTGCTTCAGGCTCTGGCCCTCGCTCAGGAGCATCAGCAGGCGGTTCTCCTGCGGGCTGAGGTTCGGCAGCAGGGAGGCGGTCTGGCGGCGCTTGCGGAACTGCTGGAGCAGCTCCCGGGCAACGGAATCGCTGAGCGCCACCCCGCCGGCGGCCACCTTGCGCACCGCGGAGACGATTTCCACCAGGCCGCCGCGCTTGAGCACGAAGCCGCTCGCCCCGTGCTCCACCGCGACCGCGATGGTCCCCGGATCCTCAAACGTCGTGAGCACCAGCGTCTCGGCCCCCGGCGCGAGCTCCGGCAACTGGGGCAGCAGGGACAGCCCGGATTCCCCGGGGAGGCCGATATCGAGCAGAATGACGTTCGGCCGCGCGGCCGTGATCGACGGCCGCACGTCGTCGGCGGTCCGGAAGATCCCGCAGACCTCGAGGTCCGGCTGCGCGTTCAGGAACTCCGCCAGCCCGGCGGCGTAGTCCGTGGAATCCTCGATCAGCGCGACCCGGATCCGGGTCGGCACAGGCTTCTCGGGCGCGGCAGAGACTGCCGCTGGGGTGGAATCCGGGGACATAAGGGGGTAAGCGGGTGAAGCGTAGACGACCGACACCCGCTTAAATTACGGGCCCCGCTTCTCAGGCGTAAACCCTAGTTTTCGCCCGCGGCTACTGACAAGTATGCGGCCGCGCCGAGTCTGCGACTCGGAATTCTCCGCTTCCCCCGCGGCGCCGTTCCCCCTCTGCTTCCCGCACCCCGATGAAGCGCCTCCTGCTCCTGACCGCCCTGCTCCTGACCAGTCTGACCACCGCGGCCGCCCCGCTGCGCGTGCTCTACCTCGGCACCCCCGCGGTCGAACCCCGGGGGCGCTGCCAAGTCCTGATGCGGGAGCTGGGGCGGGACGCCCTCTGGTTTGATTACCTTTCCACGCCGGCCGAAGCGACGCCCGACCTGCTCCGCCGCTTCGACGCGGTGATCCTCGACGCGCCGGCCGAACGTTTCCCGGCCCTCGCGGCGGTCCCGGCGGTCCGCCGCCTCGAGGCCGCGACCCTGGGGGCGCCGGACGCCCCGGACTTCGCGGCTGGCGCCCGCGAGCGGCTCGTCGGACTGGTGGGCCCAGCGCGCGCGGCGGAATGGCGGCGTTTCCTCGCCGCCCGGGAACCGGAGCAGCGCGAAACACGGCCGACCATCGCCAATTACGAGAAGCGGCCCGAGCCGGTGACGTTCCAGCTGCCCCTCTCGACCAAGGGCAGCCGGGAACGCATCCAGGTCGCCCCGGACCTGCGCGTGGAGCTGTTTGCGGCCGAACCCGACATCGGGAAGCCGATCTTCCTCGCCTGGGACGAGCGCGGCCGGCTCTGGGTGGCCGAAACCCAGGATTATCCCCACGACGTGCGCCCGGACGGCCGGGGCAACGACCGCATCCGCATCTGCGAGGACACCGACGGCGACGGCCGGGCCGACCGCTTCACCGTCTTCGCGGAAAACCTGAACCTGCCCACCGGCTTCGTCTTCACCGGCGGCGGGATCGTCGTGGCGCAGCCCCCGCGGTTCCTCTTCCTCCGCGACACCGACGGCGACGACCGGGCGGACGAGCGCCGCGAGGTGATGACCGGCTGGGGCGTGGGCGACACCCACGCGCAGGCCAACAACCTGCACTACGGCCTCGATAACTGGCTCTATGGCTGCGTCGGCTACTCCGGCTTCCGCGGCGTCGTCGGCGGAGAGGAGCGCCAGTTCGCGCAGGGCACCTTCCGGTTCCGCGCCGACGGCTCGGCGCTCGAGTTCCTGCACCAGTTCACGAACAACTCCTGGGGCCACTCCCAGAACGAGGCCGGGGACCAGTTCGGCGGCACCGCGAACAACGCCCCGCTCTTCTTCGGCGGGATCCCGGCAACAATCCTCCCCCGCGGGATGCGGGCGCAGACCGCCCGGCGCATCAACACCGAGGACCGCGCCCGGCCCATCACCCCGCTCTTCCGCCAGGTGGACGTGTTCGGCGGCTACACCGCTGCCGCCGGCAGCGCCTTCATCCACTCGGCCCAGCTACCCCCGCGCCTGCAGGGCAAGGCGATGGTGTGCGAACCCACGATGAAGGTCGTCGCGCTCTTCTCCGTCCGGCGGGACGGCGCGGGGTACGCGGCGGATGACGCCTTCAACCTCGTCGCCAGCACCGACGAATGGATGTCCCCAGTCTTCGCCGAGGTCGGCCCCGACGGCGCGGTGTGGTTCGCCGACTGGCAGAACTACATCATCCAGCACAACCCCACCCCGAGCCCGGAACGCGGCGGCTACGCGGCCCGCACCGGCGTCGGCGGCGCGCACGAGAACCCGCTCCGTGACCACGTCCGCCGCCGGATCTACCGCGTGGTCTGTTACTCCCCCGCGCCGGCGCCCCGGCGCACCCTGCAGGGCGCGGACGAAGCCGCGTTGACGGACGCGCTGGCCGACCCGAACCCCTTCTGGCGCCTCACCGCGCAACGCCTGCTGGTGGAAGGCCGGCGGCAGGCCGCCGTGCCCGCCCTGCGCCGCCTGGCCGCGGATCCACGGGCCCTGCCCGCCCTCCACGCGCTCTGGACCCTCCACGGGCTCGGCGCGCTCGACGCCGCGACCCACCGCACGGCCCTCGTCCACCCCGAGCCCGCGGTGCGACGCAACGCGGTCCGCGCCCTCGGCCGCGACGAGGCGGCGATCAGCCTGTTCTTCGGCTCCGCCGTGGTCAGCGACCCGGACCTGCTGACCCGCCTCGCGGCGGCGGTGAAGCTGGCCGAGTTCCCCGCCTCTCCCGCCATCCGGACAGTGACGGCCAACTTCCTCCGCGAGCCCGCGCACCAGCGGGACGAATGGCTGCGCGAGGCGGGCCGGATCCTCGGCCGCGTCCACGGCGTCGCCTCCCACCGCGAGGGCCCGAACCTGCTGCCGAACCCCGGTTTCGAGACGGCCGGCGCGGACGGCCTGCCAGCCGGCTGGCGGCGGCGCGATTACGGCACGCGCGCGGGCAACCGCGACGCCGTCTGGACCTCGTCCGCGGAACCGGCCGACGCGCGGGCCGGACGCCGGGGCATCCGCGTGGTCACCACGGCGGACGCCGACACCAGCCTGCACGCGGACGTGCCGCTGCGCCCGCACACGCGCTACCGCCTCGCCGGCTGGATCCGCACCGGCGCCGCCTTCGGCGGCAAGGCCAGCTTCAACGTCCACGGGGCCCGGTTGGAGACGGAGACCATCCGGCGCCGCGAAACCGGCTGGACGGAGGTCGAGCTGGAGTTCGACAGCGGTGACCGCACCACGGCGAGCGTCAACGTGCTCCACGTGGCGCGCGGCGAGGCCGCCTTCGACGACCTGCGCCTCGTGGAGCTGACGCCGATCGAGGAGTCCGCGGTCGCCGGCCCCGGGGATGCGGCGCGGGGCGCGGCGCTGTTCCACCGGCACCCGGCGGCCTGCGTGCTCTGCCACGCGCTCGGCGGCCAGGGCAGCACGGTGGGCCCGGCGCTTGACGGCCTCGCGACGCGCGCCACCCCCGCGCAGATCCGCGAGAGCCTGCTCGAGCCCAGCAAGGCGATGGCGCGCGGCTTCGAGCACTACGTGGTCTCCCCGATGCCGCCGATGGGCACCATCTTCAGCCCGCAGGAGATCTCGGACCTCGAGGCCTACCTGCAAACCCTGCGCTGAGCGCCGGCACGCCCGACAAAAGCGAGATTTGCGCGGGCCCGCCTTTCCCCCAACGTCGCGGGATGTCCGGCGATCTCACCGAGCTCTACCAGCAGGTCATCCTCGACCACAACAAGCGCCCCCGGAACCGGGGCCGCCTGCCGACCGCCACCCGCGTCGCCCACGGGGACAACCCCACCTGCGGCGACCAGTGCAGCGTCTACGTCCGCCTCGACGGGGACCGCATCGCTGAAATCAGTTTCGACGGGGCCGGCTGCGCCATCTCGCAGGCGAGCGCCTCGCTGATGACCACCCAGGTGAAGGGCAAGACGGCCACCGAGGTGAAGGGACTCTACGACGCCTTCCACCACATCGTGACCACCGGCGAGGCGCCCGCGGAGATCAGCGACCTCGCCGCCTTCGCGGGCGTCCACGCCTTCCCGGCCCGGATCAAGTGCGCGACCCTCGGCTGGCACGCGGTCCTCAACGCCCTCAACGGCGACGCCGTCCCCGCCACCACCGAGACCCGCGCCGACTGACGCCGCCGCGCGGGGAAAATCCGGGGGTGACTCCCGGCGTTTCCCCGCGTTGCCTGACCCGATGCCTTCCGTCCCGGACCTCCGCCGCGACTTTCCCGCGCTGCACCAGCAGGTGAACGGCCGGCCGCTCGCCTACCTCGACAACGCCGCCACCACGCAGAAGCCCCGCGCCGTGATCGACGCGATCGTCGGCTTCTACGAGCGGGACAACAGCAATGTCCACCGGGGCCTGCACGCGCTGTCGATGCGCGCCACCCGCGCCTACGAGGGGGCCCGGGAACGCGTGGCGCGCTTCATCGGCGCGGCGGACGCGGCGGAGGTCGTGTTCACCCGGGGCACCACCGAGTCCGTCAACCTCGTCGCCCGGGGCCTCGCGGCCACGTTGAAACCCGGCGACGTGATTCTCGCAACCGAGATGGAACACCATTCGAACCTGTTGCCCTGGCAGCAGGCGGCCCGCCGCAGCGGCGCCGAGCTGCGGCTGGTGCCGGTGACCGGGGCCGACGCGGAGGGCGGGCTCGATTCCGCGGCGCTCGCCACCCTGCTGACGCCGGCGGTCAAGGTCTTCGCCTTCACCCACGGCTCCAACACCCTCGGCACCGTCAACCCCGCGGCGGAGCTGTGCGCGCGCGCCCGGGCGGTGGGGGCGGTGACGGTGCTGGACGCCGCCCAGACGGTGGGCCACGGCGCGTTCGACGTGCGCCAGCTGGGGGCGGACTTCACGGCCTTCTCGGGCCACAAGATGTGCGGGCCGACCGGGATCGGCGTGCTGTATGGCCGGCGGGAACTGCTCGACCGGCTGGAGCCGGACGAGACCGGCGGCGGGATGGTGGCGCAGGCGGGGTTCACGGAGTCGCGCTGGAAGCCGGCCCCCGAGCGCCACGAGGCGGGCACACCGCACGTCGCGGGGGCGATCGGCCTTGCGGCGGCGTGCGACTACCTCGAGGCGGCCGGCCGCGAGGCGATCGCGGCGCACGACGCGGCCCTCGCGCGCCTCGCTTTCGACCAGCTGGCCCAGTTGCCCGGCATCCGCCTGCTCGGCCCCCGCGGCCCGCGCGGCGGGCTGGTCAGCTTTGCCTTCGCGGACGTCCACGCGCACGACGTCGTCACCCTCGCCGACGAGGACGGCATTGCGCTGCGGGGCGGCCATCACTGCAACCAGCCGCTGATGCGGAAACTCGGCCTCGCGAGCACGACGCGGGCGAGTTTCTACCTCTACAACACCGAGGAGGAGGTGGCGCGGATGGTCGCCTCCCTCCGTCGCGTGCTGCGGTTCTTCGGCGTCGCCTGAGCCGGAAGCCCGGCGGCGGCGACCACGCCGGGGGCCCGGCTCAGCGGCCGGGGGCCAACACGCCGACGAACGCCTTGGGCACGACCTCGGCGGCGCGGCACCGCGCGGCGGGCAGCACCTGCGCGGCCCAGCGGTTGACCTCCTCGCGCGTGATCTCCGCGGCGAGGCCCGCGTGCAGCGCGGTGGCGGCCGCGGCCTCCTCGGGCCGCTCCTGGGCCCGCATCAGCAGCGTCACGAGGAAGGCCGGGCGGCGGAACGCGTCGCCCACGCGGGCCTGCACGATGCCCCGGGCGCCCTCGAATTCCCCCTCGTCCGCGCCGGTCCGCGCCAGCTCGGCGGCGACCGCGACCACCCGTGGCGTGACGCGCGCGGCGTCGGCGGGCGCGCAATCGATCTGGGCCCGCAAGAGGGCGAAGCCGGGCAGCCCGGTGAAGGGCTCGAACTCGGCGGCCGGTGAATACGCCAACCCAAGGCGCTCGCGCACCTCGGCGCGGACGCGCATCTCCAGGACCTTGGCCAGCACCTCGAGCGCCAGGCGGTCCCGCGGGCCGGCGGCCCCCTCGACCGGCCACGTGCCGACCACCAGCGCCGAGTGCTGCTCGCCCACGAACTCGATGCGGTGCTGCCCCGGGCCCGCGCCCAGGCGGACCGGCCGAGGCGCGGCCCCGGTTTCCTTGCGGGGGGCGCGCGGGGCCAGCGTCCCGAGCGTGCGGACCGCCGTCGCGACCACGGCCGCCGCCTCCGCGTCGCCCACCACGGTCGCCTCCACGTAGCCCCGCGTGAGGGAGGGCTCCATCCAGCGGCGGACGTCGACGACGCTGAGGGAGACGTAATCCAGCGGGGAACCGCCGGTGAAGCGCGCGTCGCCCCGGAAGAGGTGGTCGTGCAGCTCGCGCAGGCCCTCACCCACGCCGGCGCTGGCGGCGGCGCGCCCCATCGCGGCCTGCAGGCGCTGGTCCCGGTGCGTGAAGCTGTTGAACCGCGGGGCACGCAGGATGTCGGTGACCAGCGCGAAAAACACTTCCAGCTGGTCCGCGGGCATCACGCCGCGGAACGTGAAGGCGTCGCGGTCGGCGACGTCGAAGCTGAAGTCGAGGAGCCGTTCCTCGACGAGCGCGCGGAGCACCTCCGGGCGGAAGTGCACGCCGCCGCCCGCCAGCAGGGTGTTCAGCCCGAACTCCTTCAGGGCGGGCTTCTGCCCCGGCAGCTCGAGCAGGCCGGTGCCGACGCGCACGACCGCGTGGACCAGTCCGGGCTCGCTCCGGCCGGGCAGGACATTGAGGCGGACCTCGTTGCCGAGGCGCACGAGCCGCGCGCCCACGCCGGCCAGCTCGCGCTCCTCGACCGGGCCGGCGCCCGGGCCCCAGCGCGGCAGCGTGAAGGGCGTCTCCCGCACCGTCGCGGCCAGCACCTGGCCGGTCCCGCCGCGGCGCGCGCGCCGCAGCTCCTGCAGCACCTTGTCGGGGGTGAGCTCCAAGGGCACGCCGCCGGCCAGCTGCACCGCGAGCTCGTCGGGGCGCCAGAGGGCGCGAAGGAGGCGGGAGGCGTCCGCGGCGGTGAATTTCTCCAGCCATTCCCGCCGCAGGCGTTCCTCCGCCTCCACGCCGAGGAAGACGCGGTGCTCCGCGATCGATTCGACCAGGCCGGCGGCGAACAGCGCGGGGTCGGCCGCGGCGAGTTGCTCCGCCGCGAGGGTCGCGGCGCGGAGGTGGCGGCGACGCAGGGCCTCGACCTCGGCGGCATCGAAGCCCCGCTCGAGGGTCAGCCGCAGCAGGCGGTCGAGGGAGGCCAGTCCGTCAACCCACGCCTCGGTTGGCGCGGAGAGCGTCGCGGCGGCGACCCCGTGGCCGAGGATCTCGTCGTAGCCGGCGTCGGCGCCGGGCAATTCGCGGCGCAGGCGGGCCGCGAGGAGCTCCAGCACGAAGGCGCGGCGCTGGCGCTCCGCCGTGGCGGCGCGGGGGTCGGCGGGCGGCGGGGGAGCGACGCAGGCGGCCTCGAGCTGGACGGAGCCGAGGCCGGGGACCGGGAACAGGCCGGCGCGGAGCGCGCGGGCGTCGAGGCGACCCTCGGGCCGGGGCGGCACGGGCCGGGTGGGCGCGGGCAAGTCGCCGAACTCCTCCCGGAGCAGCACGGCCAGGGTGGCGGGGTCGAAGTCGCCGGCCGCCACCAGCACCATCAGGTCGGGCCGGTACTGGCGGGCGTGGAAATCGAGGAACTGCTCCCGGCGCAGGCGCGCCACCTGCTCCTCGCCGCCGCCGGGGGAACGCTCCGGGAAGGCCAGCCCGCGGAAGACCAGCGGCAGGGAGGCCTCCTGGCGCAACCCCGCGAGGCTGGCGCGGCCCCGGAGCTCGGCGCGCACGATGCGGCGCTCGCGCTCGATGACCTCGGGGGCGAACGTGATCCCGTCGGCGAAGTCGCGGAAGAGCCGCAGCCCCTCGCGCAGCAGCGCGGGATCGGCACGGCGAAACTCCAGGCGGTAGGCGGTGTGGCCGAACGCGGTCTCCGCGTTGACGTCGCTGCCGTACTCGAGGCCGAGGCGCTGGAAGAGGCGGAGCATCCCGCCCGGGGGGAAGCGCCGCGTGCCGCCGAACGCGAGGTGCTCGGTGAAGTGGGCCAGCCCGCGCTCGTCCGGCCCCTCGTCGAGCGAGCCCGCCAGCACCACCCACTGGAGGGTGACTCGCCCCGGCGTCCCGGCGTGCGGCCGCAGCGCGTAGCGGAACCCGTTGCCGAGGCGGCCCCAGGTGACCTGCGGGTCGGGCACGGCGCCCTTCACCTCCTCGTGGGCCCAGCGGCCGGAGCGGGGGCCCGCGGGGACGGCGGCGGCGAAGCCAGGAGCGGCGAGGAGCAGCAGGAGGAGCGCGCGCGCGAACACGCCGCCACCGTGCGGGTTCGCGGCGCGGATTCAACCCCGGCCGCGCCCGCCGGTAACGCTTGCGGCCGGGGCCCGGTTGCGTCCTGCTCCGCCGGTTCACCCGACCCCCGCATGCGGGACTACTTTCTCCGCCGCTTCCTGCTGATCCCCCCAACCCTCCTGGGCATCACGCTGATCGTGTTCCTGATCACGCGGGTGGTGCCGGGCGGGCCGATCGAGCGGGCCCTGATGGAGGCGCGGATGGGGGACGCGGGGGGCGCGCAGACCAACCAGATCGGCAGCGGCGCGATCTCGGAGGAGCAAATGGCCCAGCTCAAGGCCTACTACGGCTTCGACCGGCCACCCCTCGAGGCCTACCTGCTCTGGCTGGGCAAGGTCGTGCGCGGCGACCTCGGCAACTCCTACCGCTACAACGAGCCCGTCCTCCACATCATCGCGGACCGCCTGCCCGTGTCCCTGCTCTACGGCCTCGTCACCACCCTTCTCGTCTACGGCGTCTGCATCCCGCTGGGCATCGTGAAGGCGGTGCGGCACCGGACGTGGATCGACAACGTTTCGTCCGCGGTCGTGTTCACCGGCTACGCGATCCCGGGCTACGCGCTCGGGGCCCTGCTGGTCGTGTACCTCTCGGCGCGCCTCGGCTGGTTCCCGATGGGCGGGTTCGTCAGCCGGGGCTTCGCCGACCTGAGCTTGGCGGGCAAGGCGGCGGATCTGTTCCACCACGCCGTCCTCCCGCTGGTTTGCTACACCGTGGGCAGCTTCGCCTTCGTCACCCTGCTGATGAAGAACCACCTGATGGACAACCTGGCGGCGGACTTCGTGCGCACCGCGATGGCGAAGGGGGTGACGTTCCGCCGGGCCGTGCTGCGGCACGCGCTGCCCAACTCCCTCATCCCGATCGCCACCCACTTCGGCCAGCACCTCAGCGTGCTGGTCACGGGCTCGTTCCTGATCGAGTTCATCTTCGACATCAACGGGATGGGGCTGCTCGGGTACACCTCGGTGGTGGACCGCGACTACCCGACGGTGATGGGCGTGCTGCTGCTCTCGTCGGTGCTGATTTTGCTGGGGCACATCCTGGCGGACGTGCTGGTCGCGCTGATCGACCCGCGGATCCGGTTCAAGTGACGCGCCGCCGATGAACCTGCCCCGGCTCCGCCTCGATCCGCTGACGCGCAAGAAGCTGCAGCGCTTCCGCTCGATCCGGCGCGGGTACGTGTCGTTTTTGATCCTGGCGACCGCGGTGGTGCTGTCGCTGGCGGCGGAGTTGCTCGTCAACAGCCGCGCGCTGGTGGTGCGGCACGAGGGCCAATGGCACTTCCCCACCTACGGGCGCATCCACACCGGGAAGGAGTTCGGCCTCGATTACGCCTACGAGGTGAACTACCGGGAGCTGCAGCGGAAGTTCGCCGCCGAGCCCGTCGGGAAGAACTGGGTCCTGCTGCCGCCCGTGCCTTACAACCCGCTCGAGAACTGCCACCCGGGGGAGACCTTCCGCCCGCGGCCGCCGGACTGGGCGCGCCAGAACTTCCTCGGGACCGATCAGATCAACCGGGACATCCTCGCCCGGCTCGTCTACGGGTTCCGCAACGCGCTCGCGTTCGCCGCCGCCTTCCTCCTCCTCACCTACGCCGTCGGCATCAGCCTCGGCTGCCTGATGGGCTACTTCGGCGGCTGGTTTGACCTCCTCGTCCAGCGCCTGATCGAGATCTGGTCCAACATCCCGTTCCTGTTCGTGGTCATCATCGTCGCCTCGATCGTGCCCGCCGGGATCGGGATGAACCTCGGCGTGCTGCTGGCCATCGTGGTGCTGTTTTCCTGGACCGGGATGACCTACTACATGCGGTCGGCGACCTACCGGGAGAAGGCGCGCGACTACGTGCACGCCGCGCAGGTGCTCGGGGCCTCCACGCCGCGGATCCTCTTCCGCCACATCCTGCCGAACGTCCTCTCGACGATCGTCACCTTCATCCCCTTCACCATCGCGAGTTCGATCAGCGCCCTGACCGCGCTCGACTTCCTCGGCTTCGGGCTGCCGCCGCCGACGCCAAGCTGGGGGGAACTGCTCCGCCAGGGCACCTCCAACCTGCAGTCGCCCTGGATCGTCGCCTCCGCCTTCTCCGCCCTCGTGCTGGTGCTCGTCCTGGTGACGTTCATCGGCGAGGCGATCCGCGAGGCCTTCGATCCGAAGAAGTTCACCCTTTACCAGTAACCCATGCGCCCGCCGTTCCGGTCCCTCCCGCTCCTCGCCGCCGCCCTGCTACTCACCGCCGGCTGCGGTCCCTCCGCCCCGAAGGACGGGGCAGCCCCTGCGACCGGGACCGCGGCTGCCCCCGCCGCCCCGGAAATGGAGGCGGACCTGAAGCGCACCCTCGCCGCCGAGCCGGACTTCTACGTGTTCAAGCCGCTCGCGGAACTGCCGGCCGGCCTCGCGTGGCAGGACGGCGCCGCGCTGCCGGAGTTCGCGGACCCGAACGCCCGCAAGGGCGGGACGTTCAGCTACTACATCCCGGATTTCCCGCGCACCCTCCGCACCATCGGCCCGGACGCCACCGGCGGCATCCGGCCCTACCTGCTGGACTACGTCGAACCGCCCTTCATCGCCCCTCACCCCAACGTCGCCGGCGGCGCCTACGCCGGGCTCGTCGCCAGCTGGGCCGTCGGCCCCGACGGCAAGACCATCTATTACCGCATCGACCCGCGGGCCCGCTGGTCGGACGGGCGCCCGCTCACCACGGACGACGTCATCTTCACGCTCTACTTCATGCGCAGCCCGCACCTGAACGAGCCGTGGTACAACGATTACTACAAGAAGTACTACCGGCAGCTCATCGTCTACGACCGCCTCACCTTCGCCACCGTGCACCCCGAGCGGAAACCCGACCTCGCCGTGCGCTTCGGCAACTGGGTGCCCTATCCCCGCCACGCCTACGCCGACTTCGGCCCGGGCTGGATCGAGCGCTTCCAATGGCGCGAGACCCCGAAGCTCGGCGCCTACGAACTGAAGGCGAAGGACATCGACAAAGGCCGCGCCGTCACGCTCAGCCGCGTGAAGGACTGGTGGGCCGCCGACAAGCGGTTCTTCCGCGGCCGCTACAATCCCGACCGCTACCGGCTCGAGGTCATCCGCGATCCGGACAAGGCCGTCGAGGCGTTCGCGCGCGGGGACCTCGACCTGATGCCCCTCAACCTGCCGAAGTACTGGTACGAGACGCTGCCGGAGACCCACCCGGAGGTCGCCGCGGGCCGCATCCTCCGCTACAAGTTCTTCAACCGCACGCCGCGCCCCGACTGGGGCCTGTGGATCAACCGGGCCAAGGCGCCCCTGGACAACCGCGACGTGCGCGTCGGCCTCCAGCACGCGAGCAACATCGCCCTCGTCTGCGCGCAGTTCTTCCGCGGCGACGCCGAGCAGATGCAGACCCGCTCCGACGGTTACGGCTGGCGGATGCACCCGACCATCACCGCCCGGCCCTTCGATCCGGTCGCGGCCCGCGCCGCCTTCGCCCGCGCCGGCTACACCACGCAGGGGGAGGACGGCGTCCTGCGCAACGCCGCCGGCCAGCGCCTCTCCTTCACCATCACCGCCTACGGCCAGGCGCAGCGCGACCTGCTGCCGGTGCTCAAGCAGGAGGCCCTCAAGGCCGGCCTCGAGTTCAAGCTCGAGATCCTGGACACCACCACGGGCTGGAAGAAGATCCAGGAGAAGAACCACGAGATCGCCCTCGCCGCGCTCTCCCGCTCCGTCGAGCTCTACCCCCGCTACTGGGAGATGTACCACGGCACCAACGCCTACGCCGACGCCTACACCAAGGACGGCCAGCCGTCCAAGGTCGCCACCGGCGCCACGCCCAACCCGCAGCCGCGCGAGGTCGTCGTCCAGACCAACAACATGACGATGACCTTCCTCCCGGAGCTCGACCGCCTCATCGAGGCGTACGACCGCGCGGAGACCCTCGACGAGATCAAGCGCCTCGCGGCCGAGATCGAGCAACTCATCCACGACGACGCCGCCTGGGTGAACGGCTGGCAGCGGCCGTTCCTGCGCGGCGCCGCCTGGCGCCACGTGCGGTGGCCGGCCGGCTTCAACGTCGCTCAGGCCCGCGACCTCGAGGAATTCTTCGTGCACTGGATCGAACCTGAACTGCAGAAGGAGACGGCCGAGGCCCGCCGCAGCGGCCGCACGTTCCCCGGCGGCCTGCGGACCTTCGACCAGTTCAAGGGCAACTGATCCCCGTGGACGCCCCCGCTGCCAACGACGTCATCCTGTCGGTCCGCGACCTCGTCACGACCTTCGACACCGACGCCGGCCGCCTGACCGCGGTCGACGGGGTGAGCTTCGACGTGCGCCGCGGCCGCACGCTGGGGATCGTGGGCGAGTCGGGCTGCGGGAAGAGCGTGACGGCGCTCTCGATCATGCGGCTGCTGCCGCAGCCGATGGGCCAGATCCGGGGCGGGCGCATCCTCTTCGAGGGCCGCGACCTGGCCAACCTGCCGCCGGCCGAACTGCACCGCATCCGGGGCGGACGGATCGGGATGATCTTCCAGGAGCCGATGACGGCGCTCAATCCGGTGCAGCCGATCGGCCGGCAGCTGAGCGAGGTGTTTCTCCTGCACCGGACCAAGGATCCGGCGGAGGCTTGGCGGCGGGGCACCGAGATGCTGCGCAAGGTCGGCATCCCCGCGCCGGAGGTCCGGATGCACGAGTACCCGCACCAGCTCTCGGGCGGGATGCGGCAGCGGGTGGTCATCGCGATGGCGCTGGCCTGCGAGCCGGCGGTCGTCATCGCGGACGAACCGACCACGGCGCTGGACGTCACGATCCAGGCCCAGATCCTCGAGCTGATGCAGGCGCTGCAGCGGGACCTCGGGCTGGCCGTGGTGCTGATCACGCACGACCTCGGCGTGATCGCGGAGACCTGCGATGACGTGATCGTGATGTACGCGGGCCGCGTCGCGGAGGCGGGGCCGGTGGAGGCGATCTTCGACCGCCCGGCGCATCCCTACACCCGAGGCCTGCTCGACTCGATCCCGCGGCTCGAGGGCACGCGCAAATCGCGCCTGCGCGTGATCGAGGGGATGGTCCCGGGCCTGCGGGACCTGCCCGCCGGCTGCCGCTTCCAGAACCGCTGCCCGCACCGCGTCGACCGCTGCGCCACGGCCCCGGCCCTCGAGGCCGTCGGCCCCGGCCACGAGACCGCCTGCCACCGCTGGCGCGAACTGCCCCCCCGTTGACCGTGGACACCCCCGCCGCTCCCACCCCGCCGCTGCTGCAGCTGGACGACGTGCAGATGCACTTCCCGGTCCGCGAGGGCCTGTTCCTGCGCAGCACGCGTTCCTGTCGGGCGGTGGACGGCGTGTCGCTGCAGCTGCGGGCCGGCGAGACCCTCGGCCTGGTCGGCGAGTCGGGCTGCGGCAAGTCGACCCTCGGGAAGTGCATCGTTCGCCTGCACCAGCCGACGGCGGGGCGGATCCTCTTCGAGGGCACGGACCTGGCGGCGCTGGGTCAGGCGGCGCTCAAGCCCTGGCGGCGGCACCTGCAGATGGTGTTCCAGGACCCGGTCGAATCGCTCAACGCGCGCCACACGGTGGGGGAGATCGTCGCGGAGCCGTTCGTGATCCACGGCGAGGGCGACGCGCGGGAGCGGCGGGAACGGGTGCTGGGGCTGCTGGACAAGGTGGGCCTGCCGGCGGCGGCGGCGGACCGTTATCCGTTCGAGTTCTCGGGCGGCCAGCGCCAGCGCATCGGCATCGCGCGGGCGCTCGCGCTGCGACCGCGGCTGCTGGTGTGCGACGAGCCGGTGTCGGCGCTCGATGTCTCGATCCAGAGCCAGGTGCTGAACCTGCTGCTCGAGCTGCAGCGGGAGCTCGGGCTGAGCTACCTGTTCATCGCGCACAACCTGGCGGTGGTGAAGCACGTCTCCGACCGCATCGCGATCATGTACCTGGGGCGGATCGTGGAGCTGGCGCCCGCGGACGCGCTCTACGCGGCGCCGCGGCACCCGTACACGCGCGCGCTGTTGTCGGCGATCCCGCGGCCCGACCCGCGCGGGACCCGCGAGCGGATCGTGCTGCAGGGGGACGTGCCCTCGCCGATCAACCCGCCCTCCGGTTGCCCGTTCCACCCGCGTTGCCCGCACGCCACGGACCGCTGCCGCGTCGAGGCCCCGGCGCTGCGGCCGGCACCCGGCCACCCGGACCACACCGTGTCCTGCCACCTCGACCTCTGAGTCGGTCCGCGGGCGCCGCTCCCGCCCCCCTCCTCCCATGCCCCGCCCCAACCCGCCCCGCCTCGCCGTCCTCGCCTGCCTGCTGCTGGCCGCGTGCGGCCGTGATCCGGCGCCGCCCGCGCCCGGCGCCGCCGCGCCGAAGACCGCGACGACGGCGGCCGGGCCGGTGATGGAGGAGGACCTCGCGCGCACGCTGAAGGAGCAGGCGGACTTCTACACCTTCCGGCCCCTGAGCGAGCTGCCGGCGAACCTCGCCTGGCAGGACGGCGCGGACCTCCCGGAGTTCGCGGATCCGGCGGCCCGCAAGGGCGGGACCTACACCACCTTCATCCCGGACTTCCCGCGCACCCTGCGGACCATCGGCCCGGACGCGACCGGGGGCATCCGGGCGTTCCTCCTCGATTACGTCGAGCCCCGCTTCATCGAGCGCCACCCGAACCTGCCCGACGCCGGCTATCCCGGCCTCACCCGCCAGTGGGCCGTCGACGCGGCGAGCGCGACCACCTATTACCGCATCGATCCGGCGGCGCGCTGGTCCGACGGGCGGCCGCTGACCACGGACGACGTGGTGTTCACCTTCTATTTCCTCCGCAGCCCGCACCTCGGCCAGCCGTGGTACAACGATTTCTACACCAAGAATTACACCCGGCTGATCGTGTACGACCGGCTCACGTTCGCGCTCGTGCACCCGGAGCGGAAGCCGGACCTCGCGACGCGCCTCGGCAACTTCTCCCCCTACCCGCGCCACGCCTACGCGGACTTCGGGCCCGGGTGGATCGAGCGCTTCCAGTGGCGCAACACCCCGAAGGTCGGCGCCTACGAGCTGCGCGACCGCGACGTCGACAAGGGCCGCGCCGTCACCCTCACCCGCGTCAAGGCCTGGTGGGCGGCGGACAAGCGGTTCTTCCGCGGCCGCTACAACTTCGACCGTTTCCGCCTCGAGGTCGTGCGCGACCCGGACAAGGCGGTGGAGGCCTTCGCCCGCGGCAACCTCGACGCCATCACCCTCGGGACGCCCAAGCATTGGTACGAGACCCTGCCGGAAACCCACCCCGAGGTGGCCGCCGGCCGCATCCTGCGCTTCCAGTTCTTCAACCGCGTGCCGCAGCCGGACTGGGGCCTGTGGCTCAACCGCGCCCGGCCCCCGCTCGACCAGCCGGACGTCCGCATCGGCCTGCACCACGCGGTGAACTTCGACCTGGTCTGCCAGCAGTTCTTCCGCGGCGATGCCGTGCGCCTGCAGACCCGTTCCGACGGCTACGGCTGGCGGATGCACCCGACGCTGCGGCCGCGGCCGTTTGATCCCGTGGCGGCCCGCGCCGCCTTCGCCCGGGCCGGCTTCACCCAGCAGGGCGCCGACGGGATCCTCGCCGACGCCGCCGGCCGGCGCCTGTCGTTCACCGTGACCACCGGGCGCCAGGACCTGCGGGACCTGCTGCCGATCCTGAAGCAGGAGGCGCTCAAGGCCGGGGTGGAACTGAAGCTCGAGGTGCTCGACCGTACCACCGGCTTCAAGAAGACCCAGGAGAAGAACCACGAGATCGCGCTCGTCGCCCTCAGCCGCTCGGTGGAGCTCTACCCGCGCTACTGGGAGCTCTACCACGGCAGCAACGCGTACCACGACGCCTACACCCGCGACGGCCGGCCGACGCCCGTCGCCACCGGCTCGGTCGCCAACCCCGCGCCCACCCAGCTCCGCACCCAGACGAACAACATGACGATGACCTTCGTGCCGGCGCTCGACCTGCTGATCGAGGCCTACGACCGCGCGGAGACGCTCGCCGAGGTGAAGCGGCTGGCGGCGGAAATCGAGGAACTGATCTTCGCGGACGCCACCTGGATCAACGGCTGGTCGACACCCTTCTACCGCGGCGCGTACTGGCGCCACGTGAAGTGGCCCGCGGGCTTTAACCCGATGCAGAGCCGCAACCTCGAGGAATTCTTCGTGCACTGGATCGACCCGGCGGAACAGGCGGAGGTCGAGGCGGCCCGCCGCTCCGGCCGCACGTTCCCCGGCGGCCTCCAGCGCTTCGACCAGTTCCGCGAACCCTGATCTTCCCCGTGCCCCTCCCGCTCCTCCTCCTCGCCCTGCTCGCCGCGCTCCCGCGCGCCCTCGCCGCCGATCCGGCCCCCGCCGTGCCCCGCGGCGAGATCCGCACCGGCACCTTCGCGACCAGCCGGATCTACCCCGGCACCACGCGCGAGTACCAGGTCTACGTGCCCGCCCAGTACGACCCGGCGCGGCCCGCCTGCCTGCTGGTGTGCTTCGACGGCGCCGGGTTCTTCAACCCCAAGGGCGCCTTCAAGCTGCCCGCCGTCCTCGACGAGCTGATCGCCCGCCGCGAAATCCCCGTCCTGATCGCCGTCGGCGTGAACCCCGGCGTCGTTCCCTCCGCCGAGCCGGGCGCACCGCCGCGCAACCACCGGAGCCTCGAGTACGATTCCCTCGGCGACACCAACGCCCGCTTCCTGCTGGAGGAACTCCTGCCCGCCGCCACGCGGGGCCTGAACGTCACCGCCGACCCCGCCGGCCGCGCCGTCGCCGGCAACAGCTCGGGCGCGATCGCCGCCTTCACCGTGGCGTGGGAGCGTCCCGACCAGTTCCGCAAGGTCATCAGCCACATCGGCAGCTACACCAACATCCGGGGCGGCTACGCCTACCCCGGGATCATCCGGCAGACCAAGCCCGCGAAGCCGCTCCGCGTCTTCCTCCAGGAAGGCGTCAACGACCTCGACAACCTCCACGGCAACTGGCCCCTCGCCAACCGCGAGCTGGCCGCCGCCCTCGCCTTCGCCGGCTACGACCACCGCCTCGTCCTCGGCGACGGCGGCCACAGCGCCCAGCACGGGGGCAGCATCTTCGCCGACACCCTGCGCTGGCTCTGGCGCGACTGGCCCCAACCCTGAAGCCCCGCCCCGATGTCCCTCCTCCGCTCCTCTCCCCTTCTCGCCGCGCTGCTCCTCGCGGCCGCGCCCCTCCCCGCCGCCGCGCCCAGCGCGTTCCGGCCCACGCCGGACCACGAGCCCCGCCCCGGCGTGCCCACTGGCACCGTCCTGCCCCAGCCCGCCTGGGCGTCGCAGGTCTTCCCCGCCACCACCCGCGACTGGTGGCTCTACGTGCCGGCCCAGTACAAGCCCGACGGCACCGCCGCGCTGATGATCTTCCAGGACGGGGCCAATTACCTCCGCCCCACCGGCCCGTGGCGCGCGCCCGTCGTCCTCGACAACCTCATCGCCCGCGGGGAAATGCCCGTCACCCTCGCGATTTTCATCAATCCGGGCCACGACCCGTCGAAGGGGGCACCGAAGCGGCCGGGCAGCCCCAGCAACCGCAGTCTGGAGTACAACTCCCTTGGTGACCGCTACGCGCGCTTCCTGCTGGAGGAGATTCTGCCCGCGGTCGCCAAGACGCACCCGTTCTCCGCCGATCCCGAGCGTCGTGCCTTGGTGGGCTCGAGCAGCGGCGGGATTGCGGCCTTCACCGCGGCGTGGGAGCGACCCGACCAGTTCCGCAAGGTGCTCTCGACCATCGGCAGCTTCGTCCACCTCGCGGGCGGCGACGCTTACCCGTCCCTCATCCGCAAGACCGAGCGCAAGCCCCTCCGCGTCTACCTCGAGGACGCCTCGGGCGACCTCGACAACCCGTACGGCAACTGGCCCCTCGCCAACCAGCAGATGCACGCCGCGCTCCGCTACATGGGCTACGACGTCCGCTTCGACTACGCGGAGGGTTACGGCCACAACGCCGATCACGGCGGCAGCCTCTTCCCCGACGCCCTGCGCTGGCTCTGGCGCGCGGAGACCCACCGCCCGGAGATCGTGACCAAGGGCGACCTCGCCAGCGACTTCACCCTCCACCGCCTGCTCGTCGAGGGCGAGGGCTGGACCAAGGTGGTCGACGGCCTCGCCTTCGCCGACGCGCCCTGCACCGACGCCGCGGGCAACTTCTATTACTCGGATATGCGCCCGCCCGCGGCCGGCGTGTACCGGATCGCCCCCGACGGCACCCGCACCCGCCTCAGCGAGGAGGGCGTGAGCGGGATGAAGTTCGGCCCCGACGGCCGGCTGTATGCCTGCCAGGGCGCCAAGCGCCGCCTGATCGCGATCACCCCGGCCACGGGGGCGATCGAGGTCCTCACCGAGGACGTGCAGCCGAACGATCTCGCCGTGACCCGCCGCGGGCACGTCTTCTTCACCGAAACCGGAAAGAAGCAGGTGACCTTCCTCGATCCGCGGACGCGCGAGAAGCGCGCGGCCGACACCGGCCTCGCGAACCCCAACGGCATCACCCTGTCGCCGCGCCATGACACCCTGGCCGTGAGTGAGGCGGGCGGGGAGCACGTGCAGGTTTACCGCGTGCAGCCGGACGGCACCCTCGACGCGCGGGCGCCCTACATGACCCTGCGCCGCCCGATCGATCCGAAGGGCGAGTTCAAGTTCAACCAGCCGCCGCCCTACCGGAAGGCCTCGGGTGGGGACGGGATGACCAGCGACACCGCGGGCCGCTGGTACGTCGCCAGTCCGCTGGGGATCCAGGTCTTCGACCCGACCGGTCGCCTCTGCGGCGTGCTCACCAAGCCCCAGCCCGACCAGCCGCTCACCAGCTGCACCTTGTCCGGCCCCGGACTGGGCTACCTCTACGTCACCAATGGCAACGCCATCTTCCGCCGCAAGGTGCAGGCGACCGGCAACCCGCCCCCGGGCGCCTGAGCCGGCCGCAGTCGGGATATAGCCGCGGCTCGGATGTGGCCGCGGCTGCAGCCGCGGATGAGCCGCCAAGGCTTACCCTCGTTGGGACCGCAAGGCAGCGGCTCGATGTAGCCGGGACATCGTGCCCCGGACGGCGGGAACGCCGTGCCTCCGGCGCAGCCTGCGCGTTTCAAGCGGGAGGCAGTCACGGAGGGTGTTTCGGCCGATGCGCACCGGGGCGCCGCGCCCCGGCTACACCAAACGAAAGCCAGCGAATCCGCGGCCAAGGCCGCGGCCACCACAACCCACAGCCTCAGGGCGCCAGCACCGCGCGGGCGACCACCTCGGCGACGGCGGCGAGGAACGGCCACGCCAGGGTCTCGTAGGCGTACTGGTCGTCGTTCATCACGCCGTCGGGATTGGTGTACACCACGGCGGCGAGCGCGAAGCCCCGACCGGTGCGCGTGTCCTCGATCCACGTGTTCTCGATCGAGTTCCCGTAGGCGCAGCCGACCTTCGAGTAGATCCGCAGGTGGGCCGCGGGGATGACCCGCGTGAGCCCGGGCAGCACGTACTTCACGTAGTCGTCCGGGTACTTGGCCGGGTCGTACACCGGGTTGGCCGACTCCCGCGGGTACTCACCCAGCGCGCGCACGAGGAAGGCTCGCTGCTCCACCGTCAGTTCCGGGAACCCGCGGCGGCCCGTGCGCAGCTCGGGCTTCACCACCGCCAGCAGCAGGTCCTGGAGGTCTGCCAGGCGGACGGCGTTCTTGGTGTCGAAGGCGAGCGGTTCCTCGAGCCGGCGGCCGCCTTCCATCCGCGCGACCCCGAGGCGCTGGTCGGTCCAGAGGTCGTTCACCAGCTCGAGCGTGCTGTCGGGCTGCGCGATCCGCAGCGTGGCGCCCCGGTCCTCGAGGACGACCGGACGGTGCTGGCGCTGTTCGGCGGGGGGTCGCGCCTCGGCCAGGCGGTGGTGGAGGCGGAAGGAGGTGAACCCGGCTTCCCACATCCGCTCGTTGAGGCGGCGTTGGCCGACCAGCTCGTAGAGGTGGTTGAACGTGGCGTTGTCGCTCACGAGGCAGATGCGGCGGATGCAGTGGCCGACGGTCAGCGCGCCGCCCTCGCGGTTCGTCTCATCGGCCTCGATCAGCCGGTCGCCCGGGAAGCGGGGCTCGACGCGCAGGCGGGTCGCGAGGCCCCAGGCGGTGCCGTCGCGGGCGTTGCGGGCGTTGAGCTCGAGCAGGGCGGCGACCGCGGCGGCGAGCTTCACCGTGCTGGCGGGGTAGAAGTACCGCGCGGGGTCACCATAGGCGCTGCGGCGCACCCCGAGGGTGCCGTCGGGGAGCGGCACCGGTTCGGCGACGAGGACCTGGACGCGGTGCGCGGCCGGGTCGCGGAGGATGGGACCGAGCCGCTCGGCCTGCGACGCGAAGAGGGCGGCGAGGTCACGCGGAGGCGGCACGGGGGCGGCGACCACGGCGGTCGCGGCGGCCAGCAGGAGCAGGGCGTACGGAGCCATGGCGCGGAGCCTTTCCGTCCGTCGTGACGACGGCAACGCCGGAGGGGCTAACCGCGGCGCGGGAACACGCTGCGCCCCGCTGCCCGGGCGAAGCCGAGGGCATCCCACGGCAGCGCACGGTGCAGCGGGAAATAGCGCCGCCGCACCGCGACCTCCTCCCGCCAACCCGGCCACGGCCCGGTGGCCGGGCGATGCGCCCCGCAGGCCGCGACGCGGATCGGGAGGGGCTTGAAGCGCACGCGTCCCTTCCATAGCCGCAGCTGGAACTCGTAGTCCGCCGCCGTCACGAGGTCCGGGTCGAACGGACCGTTCTCCGCGAACAGCGAGCGCCGGTAGAACGTGCCGGCGGGCGGCGCGAATTCCCCCGCGAGCGCGTTCACCCGCGCGGGCAGCCGCCGCAACTCGCCCGCGTCGGAAGCCGTCTCGCCCACAACCACCCCGGCCTCGGTCTTCCGCGCCCAGACCAGCACCTCGGCCACGACGCCGTCCCCGGCCAGCCGGTCCCCGGGCCGCAGGAAATGCACCCAGTCGCCCCGCGCCCGCTCGACCCCGGCGTTCGCCGCCGCGACGCGGCTCGCGCCGGGCAGGGCAAGGATCGCCGCGAATTCCCCCCGCCGCGCCTCGAGGGCGGCCCACGTGCCGTCGGTCGAGCCCTGATCCACCACGATCACCTCGACCGCCGCGCGCCGCTGCTCGAGCGCGCTGGCCAGCGTCGGCCCGAGCCGCGCGCCGGGGTTGCGGCAGGTGACGATCAGGCTGCAGGCGGGGTCCGCGGACATGGGGAAGCAAACGCAGCATCACGGCCCGGGCCAGGGAGTCGAATCCGGAAACGACCCGGCCGGGCGCTTGACCGCCCGGCGGCCGCGCGGACAGCCTGCGGTTGATGTCCGCATCCGCGCCCGTCCCTTCCCCGGTCCGTCCCCCCTGGCTCATCCCGCTCGCGATCGCCGTGGTGCTGGGCGGGGCGGTGGCGGCGGCGGCGCTGTATTTCCTCGGCGGCGCGCGGCTCGTGGCGGAGGCGCGGCAGGCTTGGGCGACCGCGTTCGCCGCGTTCAGCGCGGCGGGGCCGGCGGCGTTCTTCGGCGCGATGGCGGTGTTGCCGCTGTTCGGATTTCCCGTCTCCCCCTTCAGCCTCGCGGCCGGGCCGCTGTTCGGCGCGAGCCTCGGCACCCCGGCCGTCCTCGCCTGCGGGATCACCGCCATCACGATCAACCTCACCCTGGCCTACTGGCTCGCGCGCCGCGCCCTCCGCCCCCTGCTCGCCCGCCTCGTCGCGCGCCTCGGTTACCGCCTGCCCGCGGCGTCCGGCGAGGACGCGACCGGCCTGGTCATCCTCGTGCGCGTGACGCCCGGGCCGCCATTCTTCGTCCAGAACTACCTCCTCGGCCTCGCGGATGTTCCCTTCGGCCGCTACCTCGGCTGGTCCGTGCTGGTGCAGGGGGCCTTCGGCACGGCGGTGATGCTCTTCGGTGACGCCCTCGCGCAGGGTCGCGGCCGGATCGCCTTCCTCGCCCTCGGGCTCCTGGCGGGCCTGGTGATCGCCACCCGGCTGGTCCGCCGGCACCTCAGCCGGGGGAAGGCCAACCCGTGAGCGTCCGTGGCGCCGCTCCCGCCGACCCCGCCGAAGCGCCCGGGGCCACGCGGCCGGAAAGCGTCAGCGCGTTCACCCGCCGCGTGAAGCAGCTGCTCGAGGGCAGCCTCGGCAGCGTCTGGATCCGCGGCGAGATCTCCAACCTGCGGGCGCAGGCCAGCGGCCACACCTATTTCTCGCTGAAGGACGCCGGGGCGCAGCTCGCGGCGGTGCTGTTCCGCGGGGATGCGGCCCGGCAGACCGTGCGCCTCCGGGACGGCCTGCAGGTCATCGTGCACGGGGACGTCTCCGTCTACGAGGCGCGCGGCCAGCACCAGCTCATCGTGCGGGTGGTGGTGGACGACGGCGTGGGCCGCCTCCAGCGGGAGTTCGAGGCCCTCAAGGCGCGGCTGGCGGCGGAGGGTCTCTTCGACCGCGCGCGCAAGCGGCCCCTGCCCGCGCTGCCGCGGACCGTGGGCTTCATCACCTCGCCGACCGGCGCCGCGGTGCAGGACTTCCTCCGCATCCTCCAGCGGCGCGGCTGGCGCGGGCGCGTGGTGATTCTGCCCGCGCGCGTCCAGGGCGAGGGCGCGGCGGCCGAGCTCGCGGCCCAGCTGGCCGTCGCAGCGGAAGTCGGCGGCTTCGACTTGCTGGTGATCGGCCGGGGCGGCGGCAGCCTCGAGGACCTCTGGGCGTTCAACGAGGAGCCGCTCGTGCGCGCCGTGGCGGCGTCGCCCATCCCGGTGCTCTCGGCCGTCGGGCACGAGATCGACTTCACCCTCTGCGACTTCGCGGCGGACCACCGCGCGGAGACGCCCAGCGCCGCCGCGGAACTCCTGACCAGCGGGTTCATCGCGGCCCTCGAGCGGACCCGCCACGCGGGCGACCGCCTCGGCGAACGCATCGACGCCACGCTGGAGCGCCACGGCACCGCCCTCGACCACGCCCGTTCCCGGCTGCGGCTCCTGTCGCCGGCGGCGCGCGTCGAGCAGGCGTGGCAGCGCGCGGACGAGTTGCGCGGCCGCCTCGGCGCCGCCCTGCGGCACCTCGCCCAGCTCCGGCGGCAGGAGCTCGCCGAGGCGCGGGGCCGCCTGCTCCGCGCCTCGCCCGAACCGCGCATCGAGCTCGCCTCCCACCAGCTGCTCTCCCTCTGGAAGCGGCTCCAGGCCGCCAGCCCCGCCTCAGTGTTGAACCGCGGGTTCGTCATCCTCCGGGACCCGGCCGGCCGGCCGGTGACGCGCCGCGCGGACGCCGCGCCCGGCACCGCCCTCGAGGCCGAGTTCGCCGACGGCCGCCGCCTCCTCCGCGTGGAGCCGGGAAATTGAACCTTTTCCCCCGGCCGGCCGTCGTTACGGTCCGTACCGGCGCATGAAGCTCTCCGTCGTCATCCCCTGTTACAACGAGGTCCGCACCATCCGGCACATCGTGGACCGCGTGCGCGCCGCGCCGGTGGCGGAAAAGGAGATCATCATCGTCGACGACTGCTCGCGCGACGGCACCCGGGACCTCATGCGGTCGGAGATCGCGCCGCTGGTGGACAAGGTGCTCTTCCACGAGGTTAACCAGGGCAAGGGCGCGGCCCTGCGGACGGGGTTCCGCGCCGCGACGGGGGACGTCGTGGTGGTGCAGGACGCGGACCTGGAGTACGACCCGCAGGATTACCCGCGCCTCCTGCAGCCGATCCTCGAGGGCAAGGCGGACGTCGTGTTTGGCTCGCGCTTCCAGGGCGGCCAGCCGCACCGGGTGGTCTACTTCTGGCACATGGTGGGCAACAAGGTCCTGACCCTCCTCTCGAACATGGCCACCAACATCAACCTCACGGACATGGAGACCTGCTACAAGGTGTTCCGCCGCGAGGTGCTGCAGCGGATCGAGATCGAGGAGAACCGCTTCGGCTTCGAGCCGGAGATCACGGCCAAGGTCGCCCGCCTCGGGGTGGTGATCTACGAGGTGGGGATCAGCTACTACGGGCGCACCTACGCCGAGGGGAAGAAGATCGGCTGGCGCGACGGCTTCCGCGCCCTCTGGGCGATCGCGAAGTACAACTTCCTGCGGCGCTGAGGCGCCCGCGGGTTCAGATCTTCACCTCGACGCGCGCGCCGCCCGCGGCGGCGGAGCGGTAGATCGCCTCGAGGATCACCACGTCGCGCCGGCCCATCTCGCCCGGCACCGGTGACTCCCGACCCTCGCGCACGCAGCGCGCGAAGTCGTCGAGCTGCAGGGCCTGCTGGCTCGGCGGCGCCGCGCCGACCCGGGGCGCGCCCGCGCTGGTGCGGAGCTGGATGCCGCCGTAGGGGAAGGCCGGGGCGAACTCGAGCCAGCCGCGCTCGCCCTCCGCGCGGAACCGGTCCTCGCCGCCGTTGTAGCTGGTGCTGAATTCGCCCGCGGCGCCATTGGCGAACTCCATCGACCAGGTGATCCCCTCCTCGACGTCCTGGAACAGGTCCGGCCGCCGCTTCGGGTGCTCGCGGGCCCGCACCGCGACCGGCGCGAAGGTGGCGTGCGCCGCGCCATCGGTATCGGCCGCGAGGCACGCCGCCTGCACGCAATAGATACCGATGTCCATCAGCGGGCCGCCGCCCGCGAGGGCCTTTTCCACGCGCCAGACGCGGCGGTTGATCGTGAAGGCGAGGCCGCCGGAGAGACGCCGCAGCGGCCCGAAGTCCCCCTCGCGCGCCAGGCGCCGCAGCTCGCGGTGGTGGGGCTCGAAGTGCAGCCGGTAGCCGATCGACAGGCGCACCCGCGCCGCGCGGCACGCGGCGAGCATCGCGTTGCAGTCGGCCACGGTGTTGGCCATCGGCTTCTCGCAGATGACGTGCTTGCCCGCCCACGCCGCCGCGATCACGTGCTCGGGATGCAGGGCGTTGGGGGTGACGACGTAGACGATGTCGATGTCCGGGTTGTCCACCAGCCGCGCCATCGTGGCGTAGGAGTAGACGTTGCGCTCGGGGAACCCGAACTCCCGCGCCCACGCGAGGCCCTTGTCGCGGTTGCCGGTGATGACGCCCCGCAGCGCGCACGCGCGGGTGAGACGGAGGGCCGGGGCGAGCTGGCCGCGGCTGTAGTTGCCGAGGCCGCAGAGGGCGACGCCGAGCGGGCGTTCGGGTTCGCCGGCCGACCCGCGCGCGGGCCAGCCGAGGGTCGCGGCCCCCGCGGCCAGGCCGCCGAGGAAACTGCGCCGCGTCGCCAAGGGGGGGTGCTGCATACGCGGAGCGAGCGTTGTCCGCTGGCGCCAACCGAGGCAAGCCGCGGCCGCTTTCCCGCTCGAAAGCCCGGGCCCGGCCCGCCACGTTCACGCCCGCCGACGATGCTCTCCCGCGCCCCCCTCGTCCTGCTGCTCGCGCTGCTCGTGCCCGCCCTCCGGGCCGAGGTGCGGGTGGAGCGCGTGCTCCTCCCGGAGGGCGCGACGCCCGGCAGCTTCGCGGTGGGCCTGCCCGGCGGCGTGAACTTCTGCTACGACCCGGCCCGGGGTGGCGTGCGTTACGTCTGGACCGGCGGCTTCCTGGACCTCGCGCCCGCGCGGCCGGGTCCGGGCAAGTTCATCGCCGCCGCCCGGCTGCTCGGTCCGGTCGTCCACCGCGAGGACGGACCGGCGCCACTCCGCCGCGGCCAGCCCGCACCCGCCCCCGCGTTCAGCTTCACGGGGTACACCCTGCGGCCCGCCGCCATCGAGTTCCGCTACACGCTCGACGGGGTGCCCGTCCGGGAGGAGGTCTCGGCCCGGCCGGACGGCCGCGGGCTGGTGCGCCGCTTCGTGCCGGCGGGCGGCGGCGACGCCCGCTGGTGGCACGTCACCGAGGGCCGCCCGCCGGCCGCGCTGGACCGCGACGCCGCCGGCGCGCTCGTCCTCGAGGTATCCTGGGAGGGCGCGCCGTGAGCCGGCACCGACTCGCGCTCGGGCTGGCGCTCGCGCTCCCCGCGGCGGCGCCCGCCGGCTACGTGATCGAGGACGTCGCGCCGCCCCCGGGCCTCCGTCCCGCGATCGCCGCCCTCACCTTCACGCCGGCCGGCGAACTCGTGATCGCCACCCGCGACGGCGAGGTGTGGCTCCGCGCGAGCGACGGGGCGTGGCGGCGCTTCGCCGCCGGGCTCGACGAGCCCACGGGGCTGATCGCCGACTCCGCCCGGAGGATCCACGTCGCGCACCGCCCGGAGATCCTGCGCGCCGAGGACCTCGACGGCGACGGCGCGGCGGAGACGTTCCGCGTGATCGGTGGCGACTGGGGCCTCTCGCCCAACTATCACTCGTTTTTCTTCGGTCTCGCGCGCGACCCCACGGGCGCCTTCTTCGGGGCCCCTTCCCTCGAGTCCACCGTTTCCAGCGGCCCGGAGCAGAAGGCGGCGTACCCGCGGCTGCCGGTGCGCGGCCAGCGCAGCCTGAGCGACGTCCTCGAGTTTTCGGGCCACCGCTCGGAAACGCCCTGGCGGGGCTGGATGCTGCGGATGACACCCGAGGGGCGCACGGAGCCGTTCGCGAGCGGGTTCCGCCAGGCCAACGGGCTCGGCCTCAGTCCGGAGGGCGCGCTGTTCGCCACCGACAACCAGGGCGACTACAAGCCGTCGACCGGGCTGCTGCACGTGGCGGCCGGGGATTTCCACGGGCACCCCTCCGGCCTCAAGTGGGAACCCGGCCACGATCCGGCGGCGCTGAGCCTCGAGGTCCTGTGGCGCCGGCTGAAGACGCCCGCGGTCGTGTTTCCCCACGGGCCGATGGGGCAGTCGCCGGGGCAACCCGTGTGGGACACCACGGGCGGCGCCTTCGGCCCCTTCGCGGGCCAGGTCTTCGTGGGCGATTACAGCCGGCTGGTGGTGCGCGCGGAGCTCGAGGACGTGGCCGGGACCTGGCAGGGCGCGTGCTTTCCCTTCCTCGGGCGGAACGACGCCCCGCCGCACGTGCGCGGCGCGCGGCTCAAGGCCGGGGCGACGCGGGCGGCCTTCGGGCCCGACGGCGCGCTCTACCTCGGGGCCACCGCGGGCTGGGGCGCGGGGGAAGACGGGCTGCAGCGGGTGCGCTGGGACGGCGAGGCGGCGTTCGAGCTGCGCTCGTGGCGGCTGACGGACGAGGGTTTCCGGCTCACGTTCACCCAGCCGGCCGATCCCGCGCACCTCGCGGATCCCGCCCGTTTCCCCCTGCGCCGCTTCCGTTATCTCTACCACGCGCGCTACGGGTCGCCCCGCGTCGACGAGACGCCGGTCGCGCTCGCGGCGCTGCGCCCGGCGGCGGACGGGCGGTCCGTGGAACTCATCCCGCGGGAACTCGAGCCCGGCTTCGTCTACGAGCTTTCCCTCCCGGAACTGCGCGCGGCCCGGGGTGAACCGCTGGGCAACCCGCTCGCCTACTACACCCTGAACCGCCGGCGCGACGGGCGGGGCACCACGGGCGGCACGACCCGACTCGCGGCCCCGGGCGAGGGCACGCGCGGCGGGCGGGAAAGCGCGGCGGACCTGCGCGCGCCGGGCGCCCTCCTCGCGGCCGGGGCGGAGGTTTACCGGCTCTACTGCGCGGGGTGCCACCAGCCGGACGGCCGGGGGATCCCGGGCGGGGCGGCCAACTTCGTCGAGGATCGGACGCGCCTGGCGAAGCCGGACGCCGACCTCCTTCGCCTCATCGAGCAGGGCAACGAGGCGCGGGCGATGCCGGCCTTCGGCGCGATCCTGTCCCCGCTGCAGCGGCAGGCCGTGCTGGCCTACCTGCGCTCCGCGTTCGGGCAGCCCGCGCCCTGAGCTCACCCGCCGGTCAGCGGCCAGCCCCGGAAGCCGATGGCGCCGCGGGCCGGCTCGGCACGCGCACCCAGCGCATCCCGGCCGCCTCCGCCGCGCGGATCCCCGGCTCGGCATCCTCGAAGACCAGGCAGTCAGCCGGCGCGACGCCCATCCGCGAGGCGGCCAGCAGGAACATGTCCGGCGACGGCTTGCCGTGGATGACGTCATCCGCCGTCACCACCACGGGAAAGAGCGGCGCGAGGCCGGTGATCTCGAGGGAGCGCTCCACGATCGGCCGCGGACCGCCGGAGGCGATGGCCACCGGAAGGGCGGCCGCCGCGCGCCGGGCGATGGCCGCGACGGGCTCGATGACGCGGACCTCGGCCTGCAGCTCGAGGAACAGGGACTCCTTCCGGTGGAAGACCGCGTCCGGATCGATCGTGAGCCGGTAGTGCGCCGCGAACAGCTCGGCCACCTTGCGCGTCGGGACGCCGCCGAGGGCGTAGAACAGGTTCTCGTCGAGGGCCTCGCGCAGCCCCGCCTCCCGCATCGCGGCCGCCCACGCGCGGAAGTGCAGGGGCATCGTGTCCACGAGGGTCCCGTCGAGATCGAAGATGTAGCCGGCGAATTCACCCGGCGGCAGTTCCAGCAGCATAGGGGCCGGGACGCTGCGTCCGCGGCCCCCGCGAGGCAAAGCGAAAGCGGCCGCGCGTCAGCCGCCCGCCGCGCGGCGGGGCGACGTGCGGGGGGTCCGCGGCGCGAGGTCCCGGCCGACCGGCAGTTCGCCGAGGTGCTCGGGCGCCAGGTAGGCGAAGTGCGTCCGGGCCGCGATCGCGCGCAGCGCCTCGGCGAGGAACGAGTTCGAGTCGTCGTCGCCGCTGTCCCCGAGCAGCGCCACCAGCAGCCCCGCGGCGGTGCGCGGATGGGCGCAGCATTGCTCGACCCAGGCGAGGACCACCGCGGGCACCTCCTCCGGCTCCGACGCGGCGACCACCACGATGTCGGCCTCGGCGGCCTGGCGCGGGCTCAGCGGCGGCCAGTCGGAGCGGCCGAGGTAGTCGGGCGTCCACGGGAGCGGCTGCACCCGGAGCCCCTCCTCAAGCTCGCTGCAGACGCGCACGCACAGCTTGAGCGCGCGGCGGTAGGCGGCCTGGTCGTCGAAGGCGACCACGACCTTGAGGTAGCCCGGATCGGCCACGGGGGCCGGCAGGACGGGAAGGCGGACGGGTTCAGGAGAGGACAGGAGGGAGCTCATGGGCAGGGCCTAGGTTGGTGGAGGGGAAGAGCGGGGACACGAACGCGGGGATCCGGAGGAAATCCGCGGAGAGGGCCAGGAAGCCGGCCTCCCGGAGGCCGGCGGAATCCGGGTCCTCGCGCGCGCCGGGTGACGGGGCCACCGGCGCAACAGGGAGGGGCGAATTCATCCTGTGGTTATACCGGCCCGGGGCCGCGCGCGGTATCGGGCGGGGCCGGAGACGGGCCTCGCGGAATCCATGACGTCCGGGGAAAACGGTTCGCCGCGGCGGCCGCGGGGGTTAACTCTTCCGCCGCCGCCGCGTCCCCGCCTTTCCCGTGCCCAAGGTCACCTATCCCCTCTCGCTCAAGGTCTCGCTCTGGCTCGCCGCGAACCTGCTGCTGCTCGCGATCCTCGGGGCCGGCTTCTTCGTCACGCAGGGCGGCGTGGGCTGGAGCGCGCTCGTGGCCGGGCCCAGCGGGGACCGGGTGCAGGCGCTGTTCAACGTGATCGCGGGCGAGGCCGCGGCCGCCGCGCCCGGCCCCGCCCGCGACGCCGTGCTCGCGCGGTTCGGCGAGGCCTACGGCGCGCAGTTCTCGCTCCACGGCCCGGGCGAGCTCGCCCTCGCGGGCCACCGCACGCCGCTGCCGCCCGTGCTGCGGGAGCGCCTCGAGTTCCGCAGCCTGCCCCGGCCGTTTTTCGGCGGGCGCCCGCGCGAACGCGGCGAACGGCCCGAGGGCGCGGAACCCGCCGCCCGCGCCGGCGCCGGCGAGCCCGCGGAGGTCCGCCCCGCCCCGCGCCCGCGGCCGGAGGGCGAGGGTCCGTTCCGCGGCGAAGGCCCGCCCTTCCTCGCGGCCGAGCTCCGCCCCTTCCGCTTCATCGCCCGCACCGCGGACCCGTCCGCGTTCTGGGTGGGGCTGCGCGTGAACTTCGCGCCGGCCGACCGCGAACGCCCCGGGCGGCCGCCGTTCGCGATCCTGCTCGCCCGCCTCGACACCCTCCCGGGCCTCCTGCACCTGATCGGCCTCCAGTCCTGGCTCTTGGGCGCGGGCGCGGTCCTCGCGCTCTCCATCCTGTTCTGGCTGCCGCTCGTGCGCGGCATCACCCGCTCGGTGCGCGACCTCACCGCCGCCACCGGCCGGATCGCCGAGGGCCGGCTCGACACCCGCGTCGACACGCGCCGCCGCGACGAGCTCGGGCACCTCGGGGAATCCGTCAACCGGATGGCCGCGCGGCTCGAGGCCCAACAGCACGGCCAGAAACGCTTCCTCGGCGACGTCGCCCACGAGCTTTGTTCCCCGCTCGCCCGCCTCCAGCTCGCCACCGGCATCCTCGCCGACCAGGCACCCGCGGGCCTGCGCGACACCGTCGGCGACGTGCGCGAGGAGGTGCAGCAGATCAGCACGCTGGTGAACGAGCTGCTCGCCTTCACCAAGGCCGGGCTGCAGCCGCGCACGGTCACGCTCGGCCCCGTGGCCGTCGAGCCCCTCGCCCGCGAGGTCGCGGCCCGCGAGGCGCCCGGCCATCCGGTCCACCTCGCGTTCCCGCCGGACCTGCGCGTGGCCGCGGACGCCGACCTGCTGCGCCGCACCCTGGGCAACCTGGTGCGCAACGCCGCGCGCTACGGCGGGGCGGGGACCGCGATCACGCTCTCGGGGACGGCGGGCGCGGGGCGGGTCACCCTCGCGGTCGAGGACGAGGGTCCGGGCGTGCCCGCGGCGGACCTCGACCGCCTGGGGGAGCCGTTCTTCCGGCCCGAGCTGGCCCGCACGCGGGAGGGCGGCGGCGTCGGGCTCGGCCTCGCGATCGTGCGCGCCAGCGTCGCCGCGTGCGGGGGCGAGGTGCGCTTCGCCAACCGCACGCCGCGGGGCTTCCGCGCGGAACTCACGCTCGCCGCAGCCTGAGCCGGCGGGTGGACCCGGGACGTTCACGGAAACTTTACGCGGGGCTTACAACTTTCCCGCGCGGGGCACATCGGGGCTGAACGTGGCCGCGGTTAAATGGAACCCGTCCCCCGCGGACCCCGCTTCCCAGCCCTCCCCTCCGGAGGGCGGCGACGGTCCGCCGGGCACCTGCCCACATGATCCTCCGTTCCCTCGCCCTCCTCGCGCCGCTCGCGGCGGCCGCCCTCGCCCAGACCAGCCCCGCGCCTGACCGTCCCGCGCCGGGACGCGGCACCCCGCCCTTCCGCGGTCACCCGCTGGTGCGCGTGATGGACCTCGACCGCGACGGTGCGCTCTCCGCCACCGAAGTGAGTCAGGCGCCGATCACCCTCGGCGGCCTCGACACCGACGGCGACGGCGCGCTCTCGTCCGCGGAACTCCATCCCGGCCGCGGCGGCCCCCGCCGCCCGGCCCGCGCCGGATCTCCGGCGGCGGACCAGCGTCCCGGCCGCCCCGCGGGCGCCGGCCCGGCCCGCGCAGAGGGCCGCCCGACCTCCGGCCGCGCCCACCCGGCGGACCTGGTGATGCTGGCGCTCGACGCCAACGAGGACGGGATCCTTGCCGCGGCCGAGCTGGCCAACGCGACGCGCAGCCTCGGCGCCCTCGACGCGAACCGGGACGGGCAGCTCTCGCACGACGAGCTGCTCCCGCTCCCGCCCACGCCCTGAACCCCCGCGCCTAGCGTTCGAGGCGCCGGTACTTGATCCGCCGCGGCTGGTCGGCCTCCCGCCCCCGGCGGCGGCGGAAGTCCTCGAGGTAGCTCGAGTAGTTGCCGGCGTGCCAGAAGACGGTGCTGTCGCCCTCGAAGGCCAGGATGTGCGTCGCCACCCGGTCGAGGAACCAGCGGTCGTGGGAAACCACGACCGCGCAGCCCGCGAACTGCCCCAGGCCCTCCTCGAGCGCGCGGATCGAGTTCACGTCGAGGTCGTTGGTCGGCTCGTCCAGCAGCAGCACGTTCGCGCCGCCCCGCAGCAACCGGGCGAGGTGCACGCGGTGGCGCTCGCCGCCGGAGAGGATCCCGACCTTCTTCTGCTGGTCGGCGCCGGTGAACCCGAACTGGGCGCAGTAGGCGCGCGCGTTCACCTCGCGCCCGCCCAGGCGCAGGAGTTCCTCCCCGCCGCTGATCGCCTCAAAGATGGTCGCCCCGTCCGGCAACCCGTCGCGGGACT
Source organism: Opitutaceae bacterium (assembly GCA_027485815.1). Taxonomy (GTDB): domain Bacteria; phylum Verrucomicrobiota; class Verrucomicrobiia; order Opitutales; family Opitutaceae; genus ER46. The sequence continues at coordinate 13,651 of JAIXQE010000188.1, read as the reverse complement.
GGTCGACGTGCGCCAGCCGCACCGTATCCCCCAGCCGGAGCGTGCCTTGGTCGGGTTGCTCGGCGCCCGTGATGAGCCGGAAGAGCGTGGTCTTGCCGGAGCCGTTGGGCCCGATGACCCCGACGATGCCGCCCGGCGGCAGGGCGAAGGAGACGTCCGTGAACAGGAGCCGGTCGCCGTAGGCCTTGGCGAGGCCGCGCGCCTCCACCACCAGCGTGCCGAGGCGCGGGCCGGGCGGGATCACCAGCTCGTACTCGCGCTCCTGGGTGGCGACGTCCTCGCGCAGCATCGCCTCGTACGCGTTGATGCGGGCCTGCGACTTGGCCTGGCGGGCGCGGGCCGACTGGCGGATCCACTCCAGCTCGCGGGCCATCGCCTTGCGCCGGCGGTCCTCCGTGCGCTGCTCGACGGCGAGGCGCCGCTGCTTCTGCTCCAGCCACGAGGAATAGTTGCCCTGCCACGGGATGCCGTGGCCGCGGTCCAGCTCGAGGATCCACTGCGCGACGTTGTCGAGGAAGTACCGGTCGTGGGTCACCGCGATCACCGTGCCCGGGTAGCGCGCGAGGTGCTGCTCGAGCCAATGGACGCTCTCGGCGTCGAGGTGGTTGGTGGGCTCGTCGAGCAGCAAAATGGACGGCTTGCGGAGCAGGAGGCGGGCGAGGGCGACGCGACGGCGCTCGCCGCCGGAGAGGGCGTCGACCGGCTGGTCCCCGGGCGGGCAGCGCAGGGCCTCCATCGCCATCTCGACCTGGGGGGCGGTGTCCCACGCGTCGAGCGCGTCGATCTTCTCCTGCAGTTCGCCCTGGCGGGCGAGGATGGCGTCCTTGGCCGCGTCGTCGGCGGCGGCGTTGAGCTCGTCCCAGGTGGCGTCGTAGGCGGCGACGAGGTCGGCGAGGGGGCGGACGCCCTCCTCGACGCAGGCGCGGACGGTGGCGCCGGGGGTGAGCCGGGGTTCCTGCTCGAGGAGGCCAAGGGTGTACCCGGGCTCGAAGTGGAGGCGCCCCTCGATCTCGGTGTCCTGTCCGGCGAGGATGCGGAGGAGGGAGGACTTGCCGGAGCCGTTGAGGCCGAGGACGCCGATCTTGGCGCCGAGGTAAAAGGACAGGGAGATGTCGCGCAGGATCTCCTTGCGTTCGATCTTCTTGGAGACGCCGAGCATCGAGAAGATGATCGTCGGGGCGGCTTCGGGCTTGGGCACGAGGGGCGATTACCGGGGGCCCGGGGGCAAGAGAAGCGGAAACTCGCGGGAAAAGGGCGTTGCCTGCGCCCGCGCGGGCGGCCTTCCTCCATTTCCCCCCGGGCCACCCCGCCCACTACCCCTCCGCCGTGAATCCACTGCTGCGCTCGCTCGTGCCCATCCCGGGCCTCCGCCTGGCCCCCGAGGGTCTCTGGCGCGCCGCGGGGCTGGTGCTGGCGGCGGCCCTGTTCGCGCTGGTCCGGGGTAACGGCTACGACTGGGCCGGCGTGCTGACTTACGCGGCGTACCTGCTGGCCTACGTGCTGCTGCCCGGAGCGGTGGTGCTGGCCTGGGCGGAGCGGCGGCCCGTGGGCTGGAGCGGGTTGCTGGCCCTGGCGTTGCCCGCGGGCTTCGTCCTGGAGGCGATCGGTTTCCTCGGGGCCGCGGCCGCCGGGCTCCGCGAGCTCCACCTCTGGAGTCCCCTCGCGTGGCTCGCGTTGGCGGCGCTGCTGCGCCGGCGCCGCGGGCGGCCACTCCTGCGGCTGCGGCTGGCGGGCCACCACGCGGGCCTCGCCGCGGCGCTCGCGCTCGCCTTCCTCGGCACGGTGGTGATGGCGGCCAGCCAGATGTACGCCGAATCGCCCCTCGCCGACGGCCTGCCCACCCGCGCGATCTTCCACGACTGGGTCTACCTCATCAGTCGCGCCGGGGTCATCAAGCACACCTGGCCCCTCGACGACCCCAGCCTCGCCGGCACGCCGCTCCAGTACCATTACCTGATGATGGTTCACGCCGCGGCGGCCTCGTGGACCACCAGCCTGGAGCTGGGCTCGCTGCTGCTCCGCCTGATTTACGCCCCCCTCGGGCTCGCCCTGGTGGCCCAGGCCTACCTGCTCGGCCGGCGCCTCGCCCGCACCCCCTGGGGCGGGATCCTGGCCGCATTGCTCCTGATCTTCGTCAGCGAGGTTTCCCTGCGCCCCTCCTACGGCGAGCCGCTGTTCCTCGGCCTGTTCGTGCGGTGGCTGTTCGTCAGTCCGACGTTCTTCCTCGGGATGGTGTACTGCGGGGCCCTGCTGCTGGCGGTGCACCGCTGGCACCGCGCGCCCACGGGCGACCTCCGCCGCTACGCGTGGGTGGGCTTGCTCGCCGCGGGCGGCACCGGCGCCAAGGGCACCCTCGTGCCGGTGGTGCTCGCCGCGCTGGGCCTCTGGGCTGGCTGGCGCTGGCTGCGCACCCGCCGCCTGCCGTGGGAAACGGTCTGCTGCGCCCTCGTCCTCCTCGCCGCCTTCAGCGTTGTCTACCTCGAGACGATGGCCTCGTGGCGCAGCGGGGACGCCCGGCTGCGCCCGTTCCACGTGTTCCAGCTGACGGGCTTCTGGAAGGAGAATCTGGCCGGCCTGACCGCCGCCCTCGCACCCTGGCTGCCCGGCCGCGCCGCCGGCTGGGCCGCGCAACTCCTCTGCGCCATCGCCATCTTCGCCGGGACCTGCGGCGTGCGGCTGCTGGCCCTGCCCTACCTGCTGGGTGCCGACCGGACGCGGCGGGATCCGCTCCTCGCCGGCTGGCTGGGCGCGTTCTTCGTCGCCTGCCTCGCGATGGGCCTGCTGCTCGAGCTGAACAGCTACGGTGAACTCTACCTGATCCTGATGATGCGGCTGCCGCTCTCGGTGCTCACCGCCGGGTTTTTGGTGGCCGCGTGGCGCCGCGCCGCCGTCTGGCGCGCCGGCCAGGGCCCCGTCTGGACGCAGCGACCGGCGGTCACCCGGAGCCTGCTCGCCGCCGGCGCCCTCGCGCTACTGCTCACCGTCGGCCTCCAGGGCTCCCTCTGGTGGCGCCGCAACCTGCCCGGCCTCGGCGAATGGGCCCGCACGGCCAGCGACCTCCGTCCGGACCCGGAGATGCGGGACCTGCGCGAGGCGTTGCTCTGGATCCGCCAGCACACGGAATCGGACGCGGTGCTCGTCCCCAATGCCTTCACCCCGGAGAACATGCGCCGCGACCACTGGGGTGCGCTCGACCGGACGCTGATGGGCGTCCATTTCTACTACTCGGCCCTCGCGGAGCGCCGCCTGTGGTTCGAGGGGCCGCACTACATCCTCGACACGACCAAGGCCCGGATCCGCGCCAACCTCGCGGCTAACTTCTTCTACCGCGGCCAGCCGCTCGAGGCCGGGATCGTCGCCGCCGCGCCCAGTTACGCCCTGATCGACCGCCACCTGCGCGACGGGGCGGCCGTCACCCTCCCGGTGGGCGCCCGCGTGTTCACGAGCGACCGCTTCGAGGTCTACCGCCTCTCCCCCTCGAAACCCGAGAGCGGCGACGGCGGGCTCTGAGTCGGCAGGCGGAGTAGCGCGCGAGCGGTCAGGTCCGCGGCCGGGCCGGGCGGTACACGGTCTGGGCGAGGTCCGCGGCGAGCAGGCGCCGGAAGGTGGGCAGGTCGCGCACGGCCCGCAGGGCGATCAGCTGCCGGGCGAGGTTGCCGACGGCCGTGCCCTCGAGGGCGAAACTGACCACCGGCAGGCCCGCCGCGTCCGCCGTGGCCTGGCAGAGCAGGCGGTTGCGGGAGCCGCCGCCGACGATCAAAATCCGCCGGAAACGGCGGCCCGTCATCCGTTCGAACGCCGCGAGCGCGTCCGCGTGTCCACGGCCGAGGGAATCGCAGATCAGGCGCACGTAGCCCGGGAGGCCGGTCGGGACCGGTAACCGGCGCGCGCGCAGGTGCGCGTCGATCGCCGCGCGCATCGACTTGGGGTTGGTGAAGGCGGGATCCGTCACCTGCAGCAGCCCCGCCGGCGCGGGCAGGCGGCCGGCGGCGGTGATCAGGGCCGCCCATTCGCGGTCGTTGCCCGGTCGCCGGGCGAAGTCCTTCAGCGTGCCCTCGAGCAGCCACAGGCCCGGCACGTTGGTCAGCGGCCGGTAGCGACCGTCGGCAATGCGTTCGTTGGCCACCCGGGCCGCCAGCGCCTCCGGCCCGAGCACCGGGGTGTCGCTCTCGAAGCCGAGCAGTGACCACGTGCCGGAACTCAGGAAGGCATCGCCACCGTCCGGATCCGCCGGCATCGCGTCGTAGGCGCAGGCGGTGTCGTGCCCGGGGACGGCGATCACCTTGGTCCGGCGCAGCTGCGGCGCGGTCCCGGCGACGGCGGGCAGGAGCCGGCCGAGCGAGGCCCCCACGGGCAGCGGCGGGGTGAACCAGCCGGGGGGGATGCGGAAATGGTCCAGCGTGGCGCGGGACCAGTCGCGCGAGCGGACGTCGATCAGCTGCGAGGTGCTCGCGACGGTGAACTCGTTCTCCATCCGGCCCGAGAGCAGGAAGTTGAAATAATCCGGCAGCAGCAGGCAGCGGGTGGCGAGGTCGGTGATGGCCGGGCAGCGGGCGACGGTCTCCGCGAGCTGCAGGGAAGTGTTGTAGAAGACGTTCGGGATGCCCGTGGCCGCGTAGACGCGCTGCAGCGCCGCGGGGGTCCGCGCCAGCCGGCCCAGACCCTCCTGGGTGCGCGCGTCGCGGTAGGCGTGCACCGGGAACACCAGCCGGCCCGCGTCGTTCACGAGCGCATAGTCCACGCCCCAGCAGTCGACGCCCACCGAGGCGAGGACGGCGCCGCGGGGGAGGGCGGCGGCGGCGGCGCGCAGGCCGGCCTGCGCCTCGTGCCAGAGGGTGCCGAGGTCCCAGTAGTCGTGGCCGGCGAGGCTGCGGAAGGCGTTCGGGAAGCGGTGGACCTCGGTGAGGCCGAGGCGGCGGCCGTCCCAACGGCCGAGGATCACGCGGCCGCTGGTGGCGCCGAAGTCGAGGGCGGCGGAGTAGACGGTACGGGGCATCGCCCGGAGCAAAGCCGCCGCCGGGGCGGCGTCACGTGAAAATCGCGGGCCGGCCCCGCCGGGAAAATCCAAGAAATCCCGTTGCCAGCGCCCCGACCCGGCGCAGCTTCGACAACACTCTCATGCTCAACCGCGAGCGCACTCCCCTCACCGGCCGACGGGTCCAGCTGATGGCCACCTGCCTCTGCGACGCTTTCTACGACGACGTGGCCGCCGCGACCGTCGAGGTGCTCGAGCACGCCGGGGTCGAGGTCGCCTTTCCCGAGGGCCAGACCTGCTGCGGCCAACCCGCGTTCAACGGCGGCGACTGGCCCGCCTCCCGCCGCGTCGTCCGCCACACGGTGCGCACCTTCGCGGGGGAGGACCCGGTCGTCGTGCCCAGCGGCTCCTGCGCCGCGATGCTGTTCCACGGGGCGGTGCTGGAATTCGAAAAGGAGCCGGACGCCCCCGCGGTCGAGGCCCTCGGCCGACGCACCTGGGAACTCGCCGACTACCTGGTCAATGGCCTCGGCGTCCGCACCTGGCCCGGCCGTTACCCCGCCCGGGTCGCGTTCCACCGCTCGTGCCACTCCCGCGGCACGGACAGCGTCGCCGCCGCCCTCACGCTCCTGCGCTCGATCGCCGGCCTCGAGGTGGTGGAGTTCGGCGAGGCCGAGCAGTGCTGCGGCTTCGGCGGCACCTTCGCGGTCACCTTCCCCCACCTCTCCGGCGCAATGGGGCAGCTGAAGCTGGACCATGTCCGCGCCGCGCAGCCCGACGTCTACGTCTCCGGGGACATGAGCTGCATGATGCACCTCGGCGGCCTCGCCGCCCGCGAGGGCCGGCCGATCCGGACGCTCCACCTCGCCCAGGTGCTCCGCGACGCCCTTCGGGGCGGGGAGGCCAAGTCGTGAGCGCCCAGGCCATCGACCGCTTCGCGGCCACCCTGCCCGCGGAAACCCGCGCCTCGGTCTACCAGAGCACCAAGACCACCCACGAGAAGCGCACCCGCCTCCTCTTCGACCAGTTCCCGGACCCGGACCGCCTCCGCACCCTCGCCGGGGAGATCAAGCAGCACGCGATCGAGAACCTCGACACCTACCTCCCGCAGGCCGAGGCCCGCCTCCGCGCGAACGGCGCCCAGGTCCACTGGGCCGGCACCGCCGAGGCCGCCTGCGCCCACGTGCTCCGCATCATGCGCGAACGCGGCGCCACCAAGATGGTGAAGGCCAAGACGATGGTCAGCGAGGAGATCGAGCTCGCCGACTACCTCGGCCGCCACGGGATGGAGGCGCTCGAGACCGACCTCGGCGAGTTCATCATCCAGATCGACCACGACCATCCCAGCCACATCGTCCGGCCGATCATCCACAAGAACCGCCGCGAGATCGCCACCAGCTTCGAGCGGGAGGGCCTCGGCGCCTACAACGACGACCCCGCGACCATCACCCGCCGCGCCCGGCACCACCTCCGCCACAAGTACCTCGCGGCCGACGTCGGGCTCACCGGCGCGAACTTCCTCTCCGCCGAGAGTGGCCGCATCGCCCTCGTCACCAACGAGGGCAACTCCCGCTTCAGCGTCGCCGCCACCCGCTGCCACATCGTCCTGGTCGGGATCGAGAAGATCGTCCCGCGCGACCGCGACCTCGGCATTTTGCTGAACCTGCTCGGCCGCTCCGCCACCGCCCAGGACCTCACGGTCTACACGGAATTCATCTCCGGCCCCCGCGATCCCGCGCAGCCCGACGGACCCGAGGAGATGCACGTCATCTTCGTCGACAACGGCCGGACCGAGGTGCTCGCCGGGGAATGCCGGGAGATCCTCCGCTGCATCCGCTGCGGCGCCTGCCTCAACGTCTGCCCGATCTACCGCCAGGCCAGCGGCCACGCCTACCGCAGCGTCTACCCCGGCCCCGTCGGCGCCGTGCTCTCGCCCCTCCTGCTCAAGGAGAACTTCCCGCAGAAGGCCGACCTGCCGAAGGCCTCCTCGCTCTGCGGCGCCTGCCACGAGGTCTGCCCGGTCAACATCCCGATCCCCGACCTGCTGCTGCGGCTCCGCGCGCGCGCCAAGGAGGAGAACGTCCCCTCGCCCGGCACGCCCCCGATGGCCCCCTGGGCCCTCCTCGCTTCCCAACCCACCGCCTGGCGCGCCGCCCTCGTCGCCGGCCGTGCCCTCAACGTGCTCCCGACCCGGCTGATCCCCGTCCCGGCCCTGCAGGCCTGGACCGCCTCGCGCGAGCTGCCCGCCTGGCGCGGCGGGGAGTTCCGCCGCTGGCTCAAGGCCCGCCGCCGCCCCGCTCCCCCCGCCGCCCGATGACCGACGACCGCGAGTCCATCCTGTCCCGCGTCCGCGGCGCCCTCGCCCCGCTGCACGAGCGCGCCCCGCTGCCGACCTACGATTCGGAGATCGCCGTCCTCCGCGGCCTCCTCGCCGGGCGCGACCTCGCCGAGCTCCTCGCGGAACGGATGCGCCGCGTGAACGGCCTCGCCCTCACCTCCCCCGCCGCCGTGGTCGCGCACCTCCGCGCCGGCGGCCACCGCCACGGCTACTGCGACCCCGCCCTCTGGCCCGACCTCGCCCCGCATTTCGCCGACGGCTTCACGGTCGAGACGAGCTTCGACCGCACCCGCGTCGACGACTACGCCTTCGGCATCACCCGCGCGGCGGGCGCCATCGCCGAGTCCGGGACGATCATCCTCCACGACCGCACCACCGCCAGCCGCCTCGCCGCGCTCGCCCCCTGGGTCCACATCGCCGTGGTCTCCCGCGCGGACATCTTCGGGGATGTCACGCAGGCCGTCGCCGCCCTCGGGGACGACCGCAACGTGGTCTGGTGCACCGGCCCCTCCAAGACGGCCGACGTCGAGGGCATCTTGATCGAGGGCGTCCACGGTCCCGGCGAACAGCTCGCCCTGATCGTCCCCTGACCTGAACGCCGGGGGTCGCCGGCCCCGGAAAGCGAACCGGCGCGCCCCCTTGCGGGAAGCGCGCCGGCGCGAACGGGCGGGAAGTTCGCCCGGAGGCTTAGAACATGCCGCGGAGGCCGAAGACCCAGTTGGCCCCGTACTCCTGCAGCTGCCGCAGGGCGCGCTGCTGGCCCTCCACCACGCCGGGCGCGGTGTGGTACCAGAGCACCGGCTTGCCGGTGATGTTGCGGATCTGCGTGTAGAGCGTCAGCCGCGGGGTGAGGCGCCAGTTGAGCGAGACGTCGAACTGCGTGATCTCACCCTGGTACTGGCCGTAGGTGGTGCTGTCCGGGGTGTCCGGACGCCAGACCATGCCGACGGAGCCGTTGAACTTCTTGTAGGCGTAGCCGAGGCGCGAGGACACGCGGTAGGGCGCGAGGTTGGCGCGGCGGCGGTCCGCGTAGGCCCGCGAGAACGCGACGTTGAAGTTCAGGCCCCGCAGGTACTCGCTGGGCAGGAACCCGAGGGTCTGGTTGTAGGCCAGGTCCATCGAGCGGAACGTCTGCTCGTCGGGGCTGTTGACCGTCGTGCGGAACGTGTACGGGGCGAAGTCCGGGTCATCCACGCCGAAGTCCTCCGCGGTGAAGTCGAACGTCTGGCGGAAGTTCGTGGCCTTCACCTGCGTCAGGTCGAGGGTCAGCTGGCCGGGCGAGCGGCCACGGAAGTAGTACGCGAGGCGCGACTGGAACTTCTTGTGGTACTCGGGCTGCAGCGCCGCGTTGGGGGCGGAGACGCGCAGGTTCACCTCATCGATGCCCCAGACGCCCGTGATGCTGTCGATCGGCGGCCGGGAGATCGACTTGTTGAAGCCGATCTGGAACTCGAAGTCCGGCAGGATGTAGTACTTGAACATGATCGACGGGAAGTAATTCCGGTACACCGAGGAGCGGGTGACCCGCGGGTTGTGGGTGTACTGGTAGATCATGCCCGGGAGCGTGAGGGCCCGGCCGCCGTTGGTGCCCGGCGCGTTCACCGGATAACCAGCCGCGAGCACCTGCGCGCGCGTCAGCGGATCGAACTCCCGCACGTCGTTCTGCGTCTCCTCCATCCGGACGCCGCCCAGCATCGTCAGCTTCGGCGACAGGCGCACGGTGGCCTGGGTGTAGCCGGAGGTGACCGTCTGCTGGAAGTCGCGCGGGTTCGCGAAGAACGACGTGTAGTAGTTCTCCGGCGTGCCCATGTGCGTGAACCAGCCCGGCTGATCGCGGAACAGGAGCGCCACCGCCTGGCGGTTGACGCGCTGCGGCATCCCCTGCTGGCCGTTCACATTGAAGACCGTGAGGCCGTTCGTCGTGCCCAGATCGAACGGGTGCGGGGAGATGAACTGGGGCCCCAGGTTCGCCCAGTTGCCGTAGGCCGTGTTGATGTTGGCGCCGTTGGTCGGACTGACCCCCACGGTGTTGCCGCCGGGCCCGGTGTACGACCAGATGTCCCAGTCGCTCACGATGTTGTTGTTGCGCTCCTCGGCCGCGATCTTGCCGCCGAACTTCAGCGAGGTCGGGAACCGCTCAAGGAACGGCACCGCCCACCGCGCGTTCAGCTGCGCGCTCTGGATCTCCGTGATCCAGGTCCGGTTGTCGTTGTTCACCCGCGTGCCCCCGGAACGGTTGTTGGTGTCGACGTAGTTCGCGTAGTTGAACCAGTCGTTGCCCGAGGTCTGCCGGATGGTCCACTCCCACGACTCCTGGTGGGGGCGGGTGGCGATGAAGCCCGACTGCGAACTGCCGCCCTCGCTGTTGGAGAAGCCGCGTTCCAGCGACTCGTAGTTGTTCACGGAGCGCGAATACCCGAGCGCACCGTCGACCACCCAGCGGCTGGACTTGTACTCGAAGCGCGGGGAGAAGGTCCGGGTGTAGGTCAGCTTCGCCGAGGTGCCGCCGCCGTTGTTGAGCTGCGCGGCGTTCGCGGTGCCCTCGCGGCGGGCGATGATGGTGTTGATGCCGTCGCCACCGACGGAGTTGCGGCCGTTGTTGACGTTCGCGTTGTCGTTGGCCGCCACGAAGGTGAAGTTCCGGTTCCAGAACTCACCCTCGGTGTAGGTGTAGATGCCGGTCATCGAGACGACGAGGCTCGGGGTCACCTTCCAGTCGGCCGTCAGCGTCACCGCGTCCTTCAGGATGGTCTTGTTGCCGTCCTTGAAGTCGATCTGGCGGATGACCATCGGCCGCGGGTCGTTCGCGTTGGGGGAGCGGTTGTAGCCGTTGTTCACCACGTACTGCTCGGTGTAGGAGTGCGCGTGGCTGGCCGAGAGGAGGACGCCGAAGCGCTGGTTGAGGAACGACTCCGCGTAATCGAAGGAGTAGTTGGGCTTCCACTTGTAGGACTCGCCGTCACGGGGGCCCTGCGTCTTCCGCCAGGTGAACTCCTCGGCGTTGAAGTTGAGGCTGGTGTTGTAGATCACGTTCCGGCCCTTGCGGTCGAAGGCGCGCTTGGTGCGCATGTTGATGGTGCCCGCGGGATTGTCCGCGTCCGAGTCCGGCGCCGAGGTGCGGTTGATCTCGATCGACTCGATGGCGGTGATCGAGAAGCCCTCGAACGAGGTGGCACGGGAATTGGCGCCGCCGCCGCGGTTCGCGTCCGCGCTCGCCGAGCGGATGCCGTCGAACGACACGCCCACGTACTGGGAATCCATGCCGCCGAGGCGCGGACCACGCGCCTCCGACTCGACGTAATCGAGGTCGACGCCCGGCAGGTACTTCAGGAACTCGCCGACGTTGCCGTCGGTCACGTCACCGAAGATGTCTGAGGCCACGGAGGTGGTGATGCTCATCGAGCGCCGCTGGGCCATGATGGCCTTGGCGTTGCCCTCGCGCTCGGTCGACACGGTGAAGGCTTGGAGCTGCACGACCCCGTCCTTGGCGGGCGCGGCCGCCGCGGTGCTGGTCAGGCGGATCTCCCGGACCGCGGTCTGGCCGGCGGCGACGGTGAAGGTCTCCTTCACCGTGTTGTAGCCGGTGTAGGTGACGGTGATGGAGGCCGACCCGGCGGGCACGCCGGCGAACTGGAAAGAGCCATCGCCCTCGGAGTAGGTGACCTGGTTGGTCCCATCGAGGGTAACCTGCGCATCGCGCACGTACTCCTGGCTGACGGGGTTGAAGATGCGCCCCTGGATGATGCCGGTGGCTTGGGCGCGGAGCACAGCGGGCAGGGCGAACAGGGTGGAGAGCACGACCAAGGTTCGCAGCCAGGTCGGGATCGGGTTAGGGTTGGGTGTCATGGTGGGAAAAGGGGTTCGGGCAGCGCGGAGCCGGGGGATCACGCTCTCCGGCCCACCGCCGCCGCGGCAAGCCGAAGCGGCCGGGGTAAAGTCCCCGGCGCGGCGTTCAGGCCAGGTCGAGGCCGCGCATCGTGCCGGTGGAGGAGGCGAACTTGTCCGCCGGGATGCCCATCCGCTGGAGCATCGAGACGAACAGGTTCGGCAGGGGATAATTGTGCACGCGGTCGAAGGCCAGGTGCTGGCCGTGGCGGAACCCGCCGCCGGCGAGCAGCGTCGGCAGGTTGGTCGTCACGTGGGTGTTCGCGTTGCCGAGGTTCGAACCGTACAGGATCATCGTCCGGTCGAAGACGGTCTCGCCGTCCTCCGGCAGCGCCTTCAGCTCGTCGAACAGGTTCCCCAGCAGGCGCAGGTGCCATTGGTCGATCGCCTTCAACTGGGCAATCTTCGCCTCCGAACGGCCGTGGTGCGACAGGTTGTGATAGCCATCCGTGATCTTCACCTCGTGGTCGAGGTCGATGGTCGGGGAATTGACGCTGTCGAGCAGCAGCGAGATGGAGCGCGTGGAGTCGGTCTGGAACGCCAGCCGCGCCAGGTCGTACATCAGCTTCACCTTGTCCATGTACGCCTTGGGGCTCGCCGGATCGAGGGGCACGGCGGCCGCGACCTGCGGCTTCGGGCGGTGCTCCCACTCGCGCGCCGCCTGGAGGCGCTGCTCCAGCTCGCGCACGCTGGTGAAATACTGGTCGAGCCGGTCCCGGTCCCGCGCCCCCACGCTGCGCTGCAGGTCCCGCGCCTGCCCGCCCACCGCGTCCAAAATGCTCCGGCCCTGCGCCAGTCGGCGCAGCTGCGCCGCGACGTCCGCGGGGGAGCCCTGGACGAACAGCCGGCGGAACACATCGGACGCCTTCTCCTCGCAGGGGATGAGGACGCCGGAGGCGGTCCACGACAGGCTCCGCTGGCCCTGCTGGACGTTCACACCCAGGGTGAGCGAGGGGAAGCGGGTCTCGTGGCCGATGCGCTCGGCGATGAACTGGTCGAGCGAGATGGTGTTGCGGAACCCGCCGCTGCCCGGCCGCGGCGCCGCGGTGAGGAAACAGATGTCCGCCGGGTGTCCCGCGTCGACGTCCGGGTGCCACACGCCGCTGAAGACGGTGAAGTCCTCCCGGTGCGCCCGCAGGGTCTCGAGGTACGGGGACAGCGCGTAGCCGCGCCCGGTCTGCTGGGGGAAGAACTGGTCCGGCAACAGGCCGAGGTTGTTGCAGATGCCCAGCATGCGCCGCGGCTTGGCGGGCGCCGCGGTCCGCGCAAAAGCCGGCCGCATCGCGTCCAAAAAGGGCAGCGACATCCCTACGCCCGTCGCCCGCAAAAACCCCCGGCGCGACACGCTCCGCTGGGTCGAGACACGGACAGACGGCAACGCAGGGCGGGCAACCGGGGTGGGAGTGCTCATCAGGGTCAGGGTAACTGCGGCGAGACTAGGCCCGGAAGCGACAACTGCAACCCTAAGCCGACCACGCGCGCTGACGCCGCGGTCAGACGGCGGGCGGCGAGCGGCGGAAGAAGCCGGCCGTCGGCTGGCGCGCTCCGTGGCCCAACCTTTTCCGTAGAACCCATCCCTCCGGCGCCAGGTCCAGTTCCCCGGGGTACTCCAAGACCACGACGGCATCCGGCTTCGGCGCGAGCAGGGTCGCTAGGCGCGCGAAAAGGGCCGGCGCCAACTCCGGGATGAGTTCGTAGGGCGGATCGATGAACACCAAGTCCGGCCCCTCCCCCGGGGGCGTGAAGGTTGTGGCGTCGCCGGCCACGATCAGGGCCCGGCCCGCGGATTCGAGCGGGGTGCCGAGGCTGCGTTCCACGGCCGTTAGGTTGCGGCGCAAACAGCCGAGAGCCTTGGGGTTACGCTCCACGAACACGACCCGCGCCGCCCCCCGGCTCAGCGCTTCGAGGCCGTAGGAGCCGGTGCCCGCGAACAGGTCTAGGCACGTGGCGCCCGGCACCAGCGCCGCTAGGCTGGAAAATACCGCCTGTCGCATCCCGTCCGTCGCCGGCCGCACGCGGTCGCCGGGTGGCACCACCAAGGGGATCCCCCGGGCGACCCCGCCGCTCAGGCGCATACCGCCTCCTTGCACCCGGGGGCGACAACGGCGGAAGGCACGGACGACATCCCCCGGGATTGCCAGACCAACCGGAGCGCGCGCAACGGGATTCCACGCCGGCCGAGCTGACCGCGTGGAACTCCGCTCCGCCGCGGCTTTCCCTTGGTGCGACATAGGATTTGCCGCCTGCCTTCCGTTGGTTGATGCTGACCCTTCCGCACCTTCCTCCCGCCGCTCCCGATGCGCCGCCTGCTCGCCCTCGCCCTCCTGCCCCTCGCCGGGTCCCTCCCAGCCGGCGAGGCCGCGCGCGCGGACGCGGCCCAGCCCCGCGAGCTCAACCTCTGGCCCCTGATCGTCGAACGCCACTCGCCCGGCGCCGCGATCCAGGAAATGCAG
>JAIXQE010000075.1 GCA_027485815.1 Opitutaceae bacterium | reverse complement strand
GGGGGGGGGGGGGGGGCCGCCCGGGGGGGGGGCGGGGGGGGGGGGGGGGGGGGGGGGGGGGGGGAACTCATCCCGCGAGTCTCGGGCGCACCGCCCCCGGGTGTAAAGCCGGACCTCGGCGCGAAAGACCCGCTTGAGCCGGCGGCCAATGCGGCGCACGTTGAGGGTGATGGGCCCTTCCCTTTCGTTCCGCACCTGGCTGCTCGCCGCCGCCGCGATCGGCGCGCCCGCGCTCTTCCTGCTGTGGAAGCCACGCCCGGAAACCGGCGTCCACCGCGCGGGCACGGCGCCCGCCGCCGGGCCGGCGGAGGCTCCCCGGCGCGAAGCCACGGTCCAGACCGACCCGGCCTCCGCCGACCCCACCGAGGGGACCGATGCCGCGCTGCGGCAACTGCTGTCCGAGCCGGATCCGAGCCGTCGCCTGCAGGGCTTCTTCCGCTGGTTCGCCCCGCTGGTCTCCGCCGATCCGGCGAGCGCGCTCCGGCAACTCCGGACCGTTCCGCCCGGTCCGGAACGGACCCAGGGCGCGTTCCTGCTGGTCCAGCACTTGGGAGTCGCGGACCCGGACGGCGCCCTCGCGGCGGCGCGCGAATTTTCTTCCCCCGCCGATGGCGGCCAGCTCCTGGGCGTCCTCTTCAGCCGCTGGGCCCAGCAGGATCCGGCCGCCGCGCTCGCCCGGTGGGAATCCCTGCCGGCCGATCCCGCCCGCGCGGCGGCGTTGCGCGCGCTGGTCGAGGCCTGGGCCCGCCAGGATCCGCCGGCCGCCCTCGCGTGGGCACGCGGCCGAGATCCGGGCGTGGAGCGGATCGCGGCCCTCGAGGCGTGCCTCCGGGAACTCGCCACCCGCGACCCGGCGGCCGCCATCGCCGAAGCGGCCAGCCTGCCGGCCGGCTCGAGCCAGGAGCGCGTGCTGCAGCAGGCCTTCACCCACCTGCTGCGCCGGCAACCGGCGGAGGCGGCTCGTCTCCTGCCGGCGCTCCCGCCCGGCGACGCGCAGACCCTCATCGTCTCGGACGTGGCCCGCGCGCTCGCCGAACAGGACATCCCGGGCGCGCTCGCCTGGAGCAACGGACTCGCGATCGACTTCACCCGCTGGCTCGCCCTCAGCTCGGTCCTGAGCGTCTGGGCGCAGCGTGACGCGGCCGCCGCCGCGCGGCACGTCCTCGAGCTTCCCCCCGGCCCGACCCTCGACTACGTCGCAGGCCAGTTCGTCGTTCATCTCGCCGCCCGCCCGCCGGAGGCGATCGCGTGGGCGGAGTCCCTGGGCCCGTCGGCGCGCGACGCGGCCTTCGTCACCCTCGCCTCCGCCTGGGCGCAGACGGCACCCGCCGAGGCGGTTACCTGGGCGCAGGCGTTGCCCGCGGAACCGGTGCGGACCAACGCCCTCGCGGCCGCCCACGCGGTTTGGCGCGCCCTTGATCCGGCGGGCGCCCAAGGCTGGCTGGACGCCGCGGGCCTGCCGCCGGCAACCCGGTCGCGCATCCTCGCGCCGCGCTGAGCCATGGCGGAACGCATCCTCGTGGCGATCTCAGGCGGCGTCGACAGCGCCGTCGCCGCCCTCCTGCTCCGCCGGGCCGGACACGACGTGGCGGGCGCGTACATGAAGAACTGGATCAACGAGGAGGGGATCATCGGCGATTGCCCGTGGGAGCAGGACATCGCGGACGCGCGCGCGGTGGCCGCCCACCTCGGGATCGGTTTCGAAGTGGTGAACCTGATGCGCGAGTACCGGGCGCGCGTGGTGGACTACCTGTTGTCCGGTTACGAGCAGGGCCTCACGCCCAACCCGGACGTGATGTGCAACCGGGAGGTGAAGTTCGGCGTGTTCCGCGACTGGGCGCGCGCCCAGGGGTTTTCGGCGGTGGCCACGGGGCACTACGCGCGCCGCGAGGAACGGCTCGGCGGAGCCGCGCTGCTGGAGGGCGTGGACCCGGGCAAGGACCAGACCTACTTCCTCGCCCTCCTGCAGCCGGCGCAGCTGGCGGATGCCCGTTTTCCCGTCGGCCATCTGACGAAGCCGGAGCTCCGCGCAGAGGCCCGCAAGGCGGGCCTGCCGAACGCCGACAAGCGGGACAGCCAGGGCATCTGCTTCATCGGGCAGGTGCGGATGGCGGATTTCCTGCGCGCCCACGTCCCGGACGCGCCCGGGCCGATCGTCCGGGCCGCGGACGGACGTGAGGTGGGACGCCACCCGGGACTGCACTACTACACCCTAGGCCAACGCCGCGGCATCGGCGTGCCGTCCAACACCGATCACCGGGCCTACGTCGTGGTCGGCAAGCGCGCCGCAGACCGCGCCCTGCTCGTGGCCTTCGACGAACCGGCCGCTCCCGGCCTGTTTCATTCCACGGCCCGCGTCGCAGCCCTCAGCTGGCTGGCGGCCCCGGTCACCGTCGCGGCGCGGCTCGAAGGGCGGGTGCGGCACCGGGATCCCCGCATCCCGCTCGAATTCCTGCCGACGGGGGATGGCGCCGCCGAGGTGCGCTTCGCGCGGCCGCAACGGGGCCTCGCCCCCGGCCAGATCCTCGCCCTGTACGACGGGGAGCAGCTGCTGGGCGGCGGCGTCTTCGCCTGAACGTCCGCGGCGCGGCCCCGCACGGCTCAACCGGCCGCCGCCACCGCGCCCTCGGCGGCGGCCCGCATCGCCGCCCAGACCGCCCGCACATCCTCCGGTCCCGTGTCCAGGGCACCGAGCGAAACACGCACCATCCAGCGTCCCCCGAGCACCGCCGGAGTGAGATAGGCGGCCCCCGAGGCGTTGACCCGCTCCACCCATGCGAGCGTGTGCGCGTCCAGGGCCTCGCCGGCCACCTCCGCCGGCTCATGGCGGACACATACCGTCTGCAGGGGCACCGGCGCGACCAACCGCCAGCCGGCGGCGTGGGCGGCGGAAACCGCCGCGACGAGTTCCTGCGCCAGCGCCAGATCGCGCCGGAGGCGGCGCTGCAGGCCCTCGACGCCCTGTTCCCGCAGCAGGAACCAGAGTTTGAGCGCCCGGAACCGCCGCCCGAGCGGGATCCCCCAGTCGCGGAGGTTCCGCACCTCTCCGTCCACCGCCGTGCGCAGGTAGCTCGGACTCGTGCTCATCACGCGCACCAGCAGCGCCGGGTCCCGGACGAAATACACGGAGCAATCGAAGACGGCGCCGAGCCATTTGTGGGCGTTCACCACGACCGAGTCGGCCCCCTCCACCCCCCGCCACATCCAGCGGCACTCCGGCAAAATCATCGCGGCGCCGGCCAGCGCGGCATCCACGTGCAGCCACGCGCCCTCGCGCGCGCAGATCGACGCGATTTCAGCGATCGGATCGAGCGCGGTGGACGCGGTCGTGCCGGTGGTCGCGACGACTGCGCACGGGATCCGGCCGGCCGCCCGGTCCCGCGCGATCTCCGCCGCGAGCGCGTCCGGCCGCAAGGCGTGGGCGGCATCGACCGGGATCGCGCGCAGGTGGTCCCGCCCGAAACCCGCGAGCAGCGCGGCCTTGATCACGGAACTGTGCGCCTGCTCGGAGTGGTAGACGACCAGCGGGGCGGTCCCGCCCTGCGATCCCGGGCCCTCGGCGGGGAAACCACCGGCCCGCTCGCGCGCGCAGAGCAGCGCCACCAGCGTGCAGGTCGAGGCGGTGTCCTGGATGACGCCGCTCCAGCCCGCGGACAGCCCCAGCATCTGCCGCAGCCAGCCGGTGACGACCTCCTCCAGCTCGGTGAGGGCCGGGCTCGATTGCCACGAAAGGCCGATCACCCCGAAGCCGCTGCTCGCGAGGTCGCCGAGCACCGAGGAAAGTTCGGCGTTGGCGGGGAAGTACCCGCAGAAGCGCGGGTGCTGCCAGTGGGTGAGGCCGGGCACGATGAGTTCGTCGAGGTCTCGCCAGATCGCGCCGAAGTCCTCGGGGGCCGCCGGCGGCGAAGCGGGCACGCGCGCGCGGAGCGCCCCCGGGGTCGCGGCACTCCGGACGGAACGCGCGCCGAGTCCCTCCCGGTAGGCCGCGATCCGCTCGATCAGTTCATGCCCCCGCCGCCGGAACTCGTCGGGCGTCACTGTCCGCCTCCCGGCAACGCAACTTCCCGGAAGGCGGGGTCCGAGAGTACTTGCTCGAGCCCGCCCGCCTCGGTGAAGGCGCGGACGCGGGGATGGCCCGCGAACCGGCGCGGCAACTCGGCGGCGAGCGAACGCGCCTCCGGCACCCGTCCCAGCAGCGCCAGCACGTGGATCTGTTGCAGCGTCGGGCCGGGATCGGTCTTCGCGGCGGAGGCGTCCGCCGCCCGCTCGAAGCCGCGCAACGCTTGCAGGTAGGCGGCGCGCGCCTCCGTCGTCCGTCCGGCGCGCACCCGCGTCGACCCCAGGCTCAGCCAGAGGTCGGCGCGGCCGGGATCCAGTTCCGTCGCCCGCCCCAGCGTCTGCTCGGCCCGAGCCCAGTCGCGGAGGTTGAGCGCGAAGGCCGCCTCGGCCGCGAGGAGATCCGCCTCCCGCGTCCGCCGCGCCTGCTCCGCGGGATCCGCACCGCACCCGGTGAGCCCGGCGAGCCCGAGCGCGAGCACCAGACGCCCGCAGCGGCCCCGGAGAACATCAGTTTGCTCCATCGCCCGAACAAAGCAGCCCGCCCGGCCTTGGCAATCCGCCGGTGCGGTCCGCCCGCCTGTCGGCTGGACCTGCCCGCGGGCGGGGCCCAGCCTCTCCGCATGCCCGCCTCCACCCCCCGCATCCTCCCCTCCTTCCTGGTCTGGCTGGCCGTGCTTGCGCCCCTCCGCGCCACCCCGGTGCACCAGGGCAACGGGATCAAGGTCGGCGAGGTCTCCGCCGACTCGGCCGTGGTGTGGACGCGGCTCACCACGACCGGGGAGGCGAACTGGACGGGCGGTGACTGGCAACCTCCCTCCCTGACCGGCTCGGATCCCGCCGCCCTGCGGGAGGCGACCGCAGTGGCCCGCGAGTCCGGCGCCAGCGCCGCCGCAGCGAAGGCACAGGCCGCGGCCCAGCGCAAGGGCGCGGCGGCGGATCGGGAACAGTTGCGCCGCGCGGTCCTTGAGGCCGATCCCCTCTCGCAGCTACCGGCGGGACTCAGCCTCCCGGGGATGCGCGGCGCCCTGCCCGGCGCGGCCGGCGCCACCCGGGTTCTCGCCACGCCCGCCGACGGCGGGGCGACCCTCACCTCGCCGTGGGGCGACGTGGACACGGCGCGCGACCACACCCGCCAGATCGCGCTCACGGGCCTGCGGCCCGGCACCGCTTACCGGCTGCGGGTCGAGTCCCGCGACCCCGCCGGCCGGCCCGGGTCGGTCGTCGAGGGCGGTTTCCGCACCGCTCCCGCCGCCACGTCCGCGGCGCCCGTGCGATTCGCGGTGGTCACCTGCGGCGACTACCCGCGGCGCGACGATCCGGTGAACGGCCACGTGATCTACGCGAGCCTGCACCGGTTGCGCCCAGACTTCCTCGTGCACACCGGGGACGTGGAGTACTACGACAAGCCGGACCCGTGGGCGACCTCCGCCGCCCTGGCGCGCTTCAAGTGGAACCGCCTCTACGCGCTGCCGTTCCTCCGCACCTTCCACAACCACACGGCCGCCTACTTCACCAACGACGACCACGACCTCCTGCGCAACGATTGCTGGCCCGGCCAGACCTACGGCCGGCTGACTTGGGACGAGGGCCTCGCCATCTGGAACGAGCAGACGCCGGTCTCGCCCCTGCCCTACCGCACCTTCCGGCACGGCCGCGACCTCCAGGTCTGGATCGTCGAGGGCCGCCGCTACCGCAGCGCCAACTCGGCGCCCGACGGCCCCGCCAAGACGATCCTCGGCGCGGAACAGAAGGCGTGGCTGCTGCGCACGATCGCCGCCTCCGACGCCACCTTCAAGGTGCTGCTCTCGCCGACCCCGATCGTGGGTCCGGACCGGGGTTCCAAGAACGACAACCACGCCAACGCCGGCTTCCGCCACGAGGGGGACGAGCTCCGCCGCGCCCTCGGCGCCCACCGCAACCTGATTGTCGCGAACGGCGACCGCCACTGGCAGTACTTCTCGGTAGACCCCGCCACCGGGCTCCGCGAGTTCGGGTGCGGTCCCTCCTCGGACGTCCACGCCGGCGGCTACTCGCCGCAGCCGGGCGACGACGCCGTCCAGAAGTTCTTCCGCCTGCAGGGTGGGTTCCTCACCGTGGCGACCGTGCCAGGCACGGGCCCGGCGGCCCGGCTCGAGGTCCGCCACCACGCGGTGGACGGGACCGTGGCGCACACCGTCGAGTTTGAGCCCTCCGGCGCGCACCGCGCGACCGCCGCGCGCTGACCACCCTGTCGCCGCCGCGCTCAGCGCTGCTCGAGCCGGTAGAGGTGGCCGCGCGTGCGCACGTAGAGGGCCCGGCCGGCGACGGCCGGCGAGGCCATCGCCCCCTCCTCCAACTTGCTCTCGGCCAGGAGCCGGTACTCGCGCGCCGCGGCGATCACGCTGCCATGGCCGCGTTCGTTGAAGAAGTACAGGCGGCCCGCGGCGTGCACGGGCGAGGCGGAGTAGTTGCCCGTGCCCGGCAGGCGCTCGCTCCACAGCTCACGCCCGGAAACCGCCTCGAGGCAGGTCACGACCCCGCTGTCCTGATGCACCATGAAAAGCAGGTCGCCGATCAGCACGGGCGAGGGGCGGTTGGGCACGTTCTTCGCGAACTTCCACGCGACGTGGGTATCGGTCACGACCCCCTGCCCGCCGAGGCGCACCGCCCAGAGCTCGCCCTTGGGCAGGCCCGTGGCGGTGAAGACGAGGCCGTGCCCCACGACCGGACGGACCGTGCCCGAGTGATGGCGGCGTTCCTCGACGCGCCAGAGTTCCCGGCCCGTCGCGGGATCATACGCATAGGTGGCCTTCGAGCCCGCGCTGATCAGCACCGGGCGGCCGTCGTGCTGAATTACGACGGGGCTGGAGAAGGCCTTGCGGAAGTCGCCGTCGCGGATCGGCTTGCCCTCGGGCGTCAGGTCTTGGAAGTCGATCGAGCGCTCCGTGCGCCAGACGGTGCGTCCCGTGCGCTTGTCCAACGCCACCACGTACTGCTGGTCCGCGCCGTCGAAATGCAGGATCAGCAGGCCCTCCCAGAGCGTAGGGGAGGATCCGGCGCCACGCCAGTGGTTGCAGGGCAGGTCGCGGCGCTCCCAGAGGACCTCGCCCGTCGCGGCGTCGAGGCACGCCGTACCCGGCGACCCGAAGGTCACGTAGACCCGGCCCGGCTCGATCACCGGCGTGGGGGACGCATAGCTGTTGAACTTGTCCGCGTACTGCGGCTCTGCGACCGTGAAGAGCTTCCGGTCGTGCAGGACGCGCCCGGTCTCCTGGTCCACGGCCAGCGCCGAGAGTTCGCGGCCATCCTCGGTGGCGGTCGTCAGCCAGACCTGGCCGCCCAGCACCACCGGCGAGGACCAGCCCTTCCCGCGGAGGGGCGTTTTCCACCGCACGTTCTCGGTCTCGCTCCAGCGCTCCGGCAGGCCCTCGGCGGTCGCGAGGCCCTGGCCGGTGGGCCCCCGGAACTCCGGCCAACCCGCCTCCGGGGCGGCGGCCAGGACGGACGAAATCGAGGCGAGGGCCAGGACGGCGAGACGGAGCGGGGTGGAGCGCATGGCGGGGTGGCGGGGAGCCTCGGGATCCCGGGCCCGGCCGCAACCAAATCCCGCCCGGACGCTGTTGACCCGGCAGGCGCCGCCGCGCACCGTGACCGCACCCCGCGCCCCCGCCCGATGACTCTCCCGCGCCTTCCCCTGTTCCTGGCCACCGTCCTCGCGCTGCCGAGCGCCGCTCCGGCCGCAGAAGCTGCCGTTTCCTTCAACGAGCAGATCCGTCCATTGCTGGCCCAGAATTGCCTCGCCTGCCACGGACCGGACGCCGCGCACCGGAAGGCCGGCCTGCGCCTCGACGATCCCGCCAGCGCGCTCGCGGAGCGCCGCGGCGTGCGCGCCATCGTGCCCGGCGACCCCGAGGCCTCCGAGCTCTGGCAGCGCGTCATCAGCCCGCACGCCGACGAGGTCATGCCCCCGCCGGAGGCCCACAAGCCGCCCCTCGGGCCGGAGCAGCGCACGCTGCTGCGGCGTTGGATCCAACAGGGCGCGCCGTACCAGGCCCACTGGGCCTTCCTGCCCGTCGCCCGGCCCGCCCTCCCGCCCGCCGCCGGCGGCGCCGCGGAACACCCGGTCGACCGGTTCATCGGTGCCCGCCTCGCCCCCCGCGGCTGGTCCCTCGCGCCCGAGGCGCCGCGCGAGACCCTGATCCGCCGCCTGAGCCTGGACCTGACCGGCTTGCCGCCCACCCCCGCGGAGGTCGACGCGTTCCTCGCCGACCGCGCCCCAGGCGCCTACGAGCGCTTGGTCGACCGCCTCCTGGGCTCACCACGCTACGGCGAGAACTTCGCCCGCCCGTGGCTCGACGCGGTCCGCTACGCCGACACCCACGGCCTCCACCTCGACAACGTCCGCACCATCTGGCCGTACCGCGACTGGGTGGTGTCCGCCTTCAACCGAAACCTCCCCTTTGACCAGTTCACCGTCGAGCAGCTCGCGGGCGACCTCCTGCCGTCCCCGACCGTCGACCAGCTCGTCGCCTCCGGCTACAACCGCAACCACCTCTCGACCTCCGAGGGCGGCTCGATCGAGGCGGAGGCGGAGGCGCGCAACACCGCCGACCGCGTCGACACCACGGCGGCCGTGTTCCTCGGGCTCACGGCCAGCTGCGCCTCGTGCCACGACCACAAGTTTGATCCGCTGTCCCAGAAGGACTACTACGCGCTCGGGGCCTTCTTCAAGGGGCTCGCCGACCGCTGCTGGGACGGCAACGTGCGCATCTCCGCGCCGATCGTGGTGATCGCCCGCGACGCGGCGACGCAGCGCCGCATCGCGGAGCTCGACGCCCGGGCCGGCGCGCTCGAGGCGGCCGTGAGCGTCCGGGCCGCCGCCCTCGCGGACGAAGGAGCCGACGCCAATCCCGGCCCGCGCGGGCAGAGCCGGGACCGGAAGACCAGTGGGCCGGTCACCTATGAAGTCGTGTGGGCCGAGGACTCGGACCTGCCGACGCCGGCCACCGTGCTCGCGCCCCCGCCTGCCGGCGAATGGCGGGAGGGGAAGGACGTCCCGGTGGCCGGCGGGCGCCGCGCGCTGCGGCTCGAGGGGGACGTGGAGCGACCCGTGCTCTTCACCTCCGGCGACGTGAACCTCGTGGTGCGCACCGCGGCCACGGCCTACGTCCACCTGCATCCCGACCCCGCCCGGCCGCCGCGCGCGGTGAGCGTCGAGTTCCTCGCCGAGGAGGGCGCGCGCCGGATGATCTGGGGCGACCCGCAGGCT
This sequence comes from Opitutaceae bacterium, assembly GCA_027485815.1. Classification (GTDB taxonomy): domain Bacteria; phylum Verrucomicrobiota; class Verrucomicrobiia; order Opitutales; family Opitutaceae; genus ER46. The sequence goes on along the minus strand of JAIXQE010000075.1, from coordinate 6,588 downwards.
TTCGGGCCGGAGATCGCGCGCGAGGCGCTGCACGCCGGTCCCCTGCCCCCGGCCGGCCGGTACACGCGGCTGGAGCTTTCCGCCTGCGACTCCGAGGTGCGCGAGGGCAAGGCCTACACCGGCATCCGCCTCGCCCAGCGCGGCGGGGCCGCCTGGTGGGACCGCGCGGGCGCCGTCCTCACCAGCCCCAGCGCGGCCCAGGACCCGTTGCTCTCCAAGGACGCGTGGGTGAACAGCCTGCGGACGGGGGCCCGCGCCTTCACGACGCAGATGCTGCGGCACGACATCAATTTCCTCGTGGGCCTTTCGGGCACGCAGCAGGTGGGCGAGGAGAAGGAACGGATCGGGCGATTCCACCGCGACTTCATCTACGGGCCGCTCCGCGGGGAGCTCGAACCCGAGGCCCACGCCGCGCGCCGTGTGATGGCGGAGCAGATCGCCTATGAGCAGCGGTTCCCGCTTTCCCCCATCTCCCGCGAGTTGGCGGAGCCGCGGCCCGCCCACGTGCTCAAGCGGGGCCAGTACGACCAGCCCGGCGAGCTCGTCGCCCCGGCCACCCCGTCATTTCTACCCCCGCTCGTGGCTCGAGGCGCCCGGCCCGATCGCCTCGACTTCGCCCGCTGGCTGGTAGACGCCCGCCAGCCGCTGACGTCCCGCGTGACCGTGAACCGCTTCTGGGGCCAACTCTTCGGCGCGGGCCTCGTGCGCACGCCCGCGGACTTTGGCCTGCAGGGCGAGCCGCCCACCCATCCGGAGCTGTTGGACTGGCTCGCGGCCGAATTCCAGGCGGGCGGCTGGGACGTGAAGGCGTTCGTGCGCCTCCTCGTCACCTCGCGCACCTACCGCCAGGACGCCCGCGTCGACCCGGAGCGGCTGGCCGGCGATCCGGAGAACCGCCTGCTGGGGCGCGGACCGCGGCTGCGGCTCGACGCCGAGGTCCTGCGGGACCAGGCGCTCGCGCTGGGCGGCCTCCTGCGGCCGGAGATCGGCGGGCCGCCAGTCCGCCCCTACCAGCCCGTGAACATCTGGGAGCCGGTCGCCTTCGGCGGCAGCAACACCAAGGTCTACGTGCAGGATCAGGGTGCCGCGCTCTACCGGCGCAGCCTGTACACCTTCTGGAAGCGCACCGCGCCCGCGCCGGCGATGAGCACCTTCGACGCACCCGCGCGCGAGACGTTCTGCGTGGCCCGCCCGCGCTCCAACACCCCGCTCCAGGCCCTCGCCCTGATGAACGACGTGCAGCAGTTCGAGGCCGCCCGCGGCTTCGCGGAGCGGCTCCTCCTGCCGGCCCGTCCGGAGCCCGAACGGCTCGCCGAGGCCTTCCGCCAGGCCACCGCGCGCTTCCCCACCCCGGCGGAGTCCGCCCTCCTCGCGCGCAACCTCGCGCGGCACCGCGAACACTTCGCGCGGCACCCCGAGGCGGCCCGCGAGGTCATCCGCAACGGCGAGTCCACTCCCGCCGCGGGCCTCGAGCCGGGCGAGTTCGCGGCGTGGACGATGGTCGCGAACCTGCTGCTCAACCTCGACGAGGTCATCAACCGCAACTGAGCCGATGAACCCCTGCCACGACTACCTCCGCCAGCTCACCCGCCGGCAGTTCTTCTCCGGCGCCGGCCTCTCGCTCGGGGGCCTCGCCCTCGCCCAGTTGGCCGGCCGGCTCGGCGCCGCCCCCCGGCCCGGCAACCCGCTCGACGCCCGCGTGCACCCCCCGCTCCCGGGCCTGCCGCACTTCGCGCCGCGCGCCAAGCGCATCATCTACCTGCACATGAACGGCGGTCCGTCCCAGCTGGACACGTTCGACTACAAGCCGGGCCTGCAGGAGCGCTTCGATCAGGAGCTGCCCGACTCCATCCGGCAGGGCCAGCGCATCACCACGATGACGAGCGGCCAGACCCGCTTCCCCGTCGCGCCGTCGGTGATCAAGTTCGCCCGCCACGGCCGGAGCGGGGCCTGGGTGAGCGAGCTGCTGCCTTGGACGGCCCGGGTGGTCGACGACCTCGCCATCGTGCGCAGCGTCTACACCAACGCGATCAACCATGACCCGGCCTGCACGTTCCTGATGACCGGGAGCGAGATCCCCGGCCGCGCGAGCCTCGGCGCGTGGCTCAGCTACGGGCTCGGCAGCGAGAACAACGACCTGCCCGCCTTCGTCGTCCTCACCCCGAAGTTCTCCCCCAAGGTCGCCGCGCAGGCGCTGTTCACCCGGATGTGGAGCAGCGGCTTCCTCCCCACGCGGCACAACGGCGTCGCCCTCCGCGCGCAGGGGGATCCCGTCCTCTTCCTCGAGAACCCGAACGGCGTCGATGCCACCACCCGCCGCGCGATGCTCGACGCCCTCTCCGGTTTCAACCAGCTCAACCACGAGCGCTACGGCGATCCGGAGACGCTCACCCGCATCGCCCAGTACGAGATGGCGTTCCGGATGCAGACCAGCGTGCCGGAACTCACCGACATCCGCGACGAGTCCCCCGCCACCCTCGAGCTCTACGGACCGGACGTGAAGACCCCCGGCTCCTTCGCCGCCAGCTGCCTGCTCGCCCGCCGCCTCGCCGAGCGCGACGTGCGCGTGGTGCAGATCAACCATCGCGGGTGGGACCAGCACGGCACCCTGCCGGAACACCTCCGCATCCAGTGCCGGGACACCGACCAGGCCTGCTACGGCCTGATCGCTGACCTCAAGCAGCGCGGCCTGCTCGAGGACACCCTCGTGATCTGGGCGGGCGAGTTCGGGCGCACCGTCTACAGCCAGGGCACGCTCACCCGCACCAACTACGGGCGCGACCACCATCCGCGCTGCTTCACCGTCTGGCTCGCCGGCGGCGGCATCAAGGGCGGCGTGGTCTACGGCGAGACGGACGACTTCTCGTACAACATCACCCGCGATCCGGTGCACCTCAACGACCTGAACGCGACGCTGCTGCACTGCCTCGGCATCGACCACCTGCGCTTCACCCACCGGTCGCAGGGACTTGAGATGCGCCTGACCGGCGTCGAGCCGGCGAAGGTGGTCACCGGCCTGCTCGCCTGACTCCTCGCGCGCGCGAGCGCGCTTGCCCTCCGCTTCACGCCGCGCTCATCCTCGCGGCTTCACCCTTCCCCACCACCCAACTCCCGTCATGCGCTTCGGCATCAACTCGTTCCTGTTCACCTCGCCGTTCACCACCGAAAGCACCGCCCTGTTCCGCCAGTTCCGGCGCTGGGGCTTCGACACCGTCGAGATCCCGATCGAGGACCCCTCCCACATCGATCCGGCAAAGGTTAGGGCCGCGGCCGACAAGGCGGGCATCGCGATCGGCAGCGTCTGCGCGTGCATGGGGCCCGGCCGGGATTTCCGCGGCACGCCTGAGGAACAGGCCACCGCGATGACCTACTGCAAGGCGCTGATCGACCAAGCCGTGATCCTCGGCTGCCCCTCGCTCATCGGCCCGGTCTACTCCGTCGTCGGGAAGGCCGACGCGGTCGAGCCCGCCCAGCAGAAGCAGGAATGGGCGCTCGTGGTGAAGAACCTCAAGGTCCTCGCCGCCTACGCCCGCGCCAAGGGCGTCACGATCTGCATCGAGCCCCTCAATCGGTTCGAGACCGATTTCCTGAACACCTGCGACCAGGGCCTGCGCCTCGTCCGCGCGGTCAAGTCCCCCGCGGTGAAGCTGCACCTCGACACGTTCCACATGAACATCGAGGAAAAGGATCAGGCGGCGGCGATCCGGAAGGCCGGACGTCTGCTCGGTCACTTCCACGCCTGCGGCAGCGACCGCGGCACCCCCGGCGGCGATCACATCGCGTGGCCCGCCATCGTGAAGGCCCTCAAGTCGGTCGGCTACAAGGGCGACGTGGTGATCGAGTCGTTCACCACCGACGTGAAGGTCATCGCCCGCGCGGCCGCGATCTGGCGCCGGATTGAACCGCGCCGCAACGACATCGCGGTCAAGGGCCTCGCCTTCCTGCGCAAGGCCTTCCGCTGAGCCACCCCTCGCGCCCGATGCTCCGCGCGCTGCTGTTCGCCGCGGCCGCGGGCTGCCTCGGAGCGGCGGAGCCTCCCGGGCCTCCGCTGCTGCTCTTTGTCGCCGGGGAGCCCAGTCACGGGCCCGGCGAACACCGTTTCCCCACCGGCTCGCGCCTGCTGGCGGACGCGCTCGCCGCCTCCGGCCTGCCGCTGCGCACCGCCGTGGTCCAAGGCTGGCCCGAACCCGCCCGGCTCGCGGAGGCGGCCTCGCTGATCCTGTTTTCGGACGGCCTCGAGCGACACGTGGCGCACGGTAAAGCGGACGTTCTCCGCCGGCACGTGGCTGCCGGACGCGGCCTCGCGGTGCTGCATTTCGCCCTCGAGCCGTCCCCCGGGGAGCTCGCGGATACCCTCCTCGCGGTGATCGGCGGCCGCTTCGAGGCCGACTGGTCGGTCAACCCGGTCTGGCGTCCGGCGGAGGTTGTCCTCGCGGCGCACGAGGTGACCCGCGGCGTGCGCCCCTTTTCCGTCGAGGATGAATGGTACTACCACCTGCGGTTCTCGCCCGCCGTGACCCCCGTCCTCCAGGCCCGGCCACCGCCCGGCACGCTTGGGCAGGACGGTCCCCGGTCCGGCAATCCGACGGTGCGCGCCGCGGTTGCACGCGGCGAACCGCAGACCCTCGCGTGGGTGCACACGGCGGCGGGCGCCCGCACATTTGGGTTCACCGGCGGCCATTTTCACCGTAACTGGTGGGAAATGAACTTCCGCACCCTCGTCCTGAACGCGCTGGTCTGGACCGCCGGCCTCACCGTCCCGGCGGCCGGCGTGGCCTCGTCGCTCGATCCCGCGCCGAAGCACGCGACGATTGACGAGGCAATCGCTCGCGGCGACCTCGAGGACGTCCGCCTGCACGTGAAGCTGCGGCCCGCGGCGGTGCAGGGCACCCCGGACGCGGCCCTGGCCCCGCTGCACCAGGCGATTCTGCGCAATCGGAACGAAATCGCGCTCTTCCTGCTCGAGGCCGGGGCCGGCGTCGACGCCCCGGATCGGAGCCGGCGGACGCCGCTGCACCTCGCCGTCGAGCGGGGCAACCTCGCGCTGGTCGAAGCCCTCCTCGCCCGACGCGCCCGGCCGGACGAACTCGACAAGCTCGGCTGGACGCCTCTGCACCACGCGGCGGCCAAGGACCGGGTGGCGATCGCCGGTGCCCTGCTGAAGGGCGGCGCGCGCGCGGGTGCCCTGAGCGAGCGGGGCGGCACACCGCTGCACGAGGCGGCCGCCAGCGGCAGCGCCGAGATGGTCCAGCTGTTCCTCCGGGCCGGCGTGGATCCCAAGGTGGTTTCCAAGCTGGGGGTGACCGCGCTCGACATCGCCCGCGAGTTCAAGAACGAGGCCGCCATCGGATTGCTGGCGCCGCTGACGCCCGCGCGCTGACGCGGACCGCGGCGCCCCGGGCCTTTTCTGTTTGCGCTCCCCGGGGCGGTCGCGTTTTCCCTTTCCGGCAACAGGGTCCCCCGGGCTCCGTTGCGCGATCCGCAACCATGTCCCTGCCCCCCTTTTCCAGCCGCCTCCTCGCCGACGTGGGCATTTCCTTCGGTGACGAGGGCAAAGGCCGGCTCATCCCGGAAATCGCCGACGAGCTGCGCGGCACCCCCCATCCGGTCTCCGTGGTGCTCAAGGTCAACGGCGGGGCCAACTCCGGCCACACCGCCGGCGGCATCAAGCTGAACCTGCTGCCCGCGGGGGTCGTCGTACGGGACGCGGCGCACCTCTGCGTGGGCTGCGGTGTCGTTGCCGACCCCCGCAAACTGTGGTGGGAGACGCGCCCCCTGGAACGCAAGGGCCACGCGATCCTGTCGCGCCTGCGGATCGACGAGCGCGCGCTGGTCTCGGACCTCACGCACCGCCTGCTCGACCTGGCGTGGGAGTACTACCGCGCGGAGGTGCTGCAGGAGGAGGCGCGGGGCTCGACCGGCCGCGGCATCACCCCGGCCTACCTCGACGAGGTCGGCCAGCAGCAGATCACGTACAGCGATTTCCTCGGCGACCGGGAGAGCTTCGCCCGGAGACTGGCGCAGCGCGCGGACCGCGCCTGCCGCACGATCCAGCACGTCTGCCGGGTGCCCGCGGCGGCCTGGGCGGGCTTCTTCGAAACCCTAAGCACCGCGGAACGCCGGGCCAATGCGGAGGCGATCGCCCTCGGGGTGTTCCCGGAATCCGAGTTCGACTTCACCCGCTTCCGCGGCGCCGAGCCCTTCACCCTCAACCTCGCGGCGCTCACCGAGGCCTACTGGGCAGACGGACGCGCGCTGGCGCCCAACATCACCGAGGTGCGGGAACTCATCTTGGGCGAACTGGCGGCGGGACGCACCGTGATCGGCGAGTTCGGCCAGGCCTACTGGCTCGACAAGCGCCACGGCTTCTCGCCGAACGTCACCGCCTCCCACACCTACACGCCCGAACTTTTCGAGAGCGCCGGGATCCCGGTGCAGCACGTCCACACCTTCGGCGTCGCCAAGGCCTACGACACCAAGGTCGGCACGCACACCTTCCTCACCCGGATGGAGGACGGCCATCCGCTCGCGGAAAAGCTCAAGCTGCTGGAGTTCGGCACCAGCACGGGACGCCAGCGGATGGTCGGC
>JAIXQE010000059.1 GCA_027485815.1 Opitutaceae bacterium | reverse complement strand
GGCGGGGGAGGCGGTGCCAGCGGGCCCAAGGGGGCAGCCGATCAGGCGGCAATGGCGCGAGGTTTGCGGAGGCGCGGCCTCTGCAGGAGGACGTCCGCGGGAATGCGCAGGCCGGAGTGGAGGGCACGGATCATCGGCAAGCTGAGCGGCCGTCGCCGGCCGAGCACCTCGGAAACCTTGCTGCGGCTCGGGATATGGCGGAGCAGGTCGGTGCGGGTGAGGCCCAGCTGTTCCATCCGGAATTCGATGGCGGCGACCGGATCCGGCGCACGGACCGGGAACTGTTCCTCCTCGTACTTCTCGATCAGGATCGTCCACACCTCGAGTTCCTCCTCCTCGGCCGAGTTGGGAGTGGCAGCCATCAGGGACTCGACCCGCGCGAGGGCGGCGGTGTGGGCGGCGGCGGACTTGATGGGCTTGGGTGTCATGGCTAAATCGTGGTCGGGTCGATTCGATCGTACTCGGCGTGGGTGCCGATGAAGCGGATGAAGACGACGCCGGTATTGTAGTGGATGCGGACGACGAGGCGGTAGTGGTTGCCCTTGATGTTGAAAATCACGCGATGCTGGGGGAGCACGTCCGCCGAGGGATATTGCAGCTTGAGGTCGTGGAAGTTTTTCCAGCGGGCCACCTTGGCTTCGTGGAACCAGGAGCGCAGGGCCTGCTCCGCCGCGCGGTGCCGTCGCCAAAAACCGCAGAGCGTCTGGCGGGAGATGATGCGCATCTGGCGATGAAGGAAAAAATGTTCCCAAAACGGGAACAACGTCAAGTCTGGTCGGCGGGTCCGCCAAGGAGGCCATGGTTCCCGGTCGCTGGGTGCGGCGGGATCGGGGGGGCTTTCATCTGGGTCAGCGGAATCATGCATGAACCACGTCAAGGGGTCCGAGGGAGTTTCGGGTTTCCGGGGTGGGTGGGGCGAGGCAGAGGTGGCCCGGAAACGAGGGGGAGGTGACGCGGCGGGCGCGCCATGGGGTCAGGCGGGGAATCGCTACTGCCGCCGGATGCGAAACCCGATCTCGGGGAGACGAGTAGCGGTGCACGGCCTGACCGATCGCCCGCGGTCCCTTGCCGGGTCGCCCGAGCTGATGAGCAAGCTGACGGGGGTTTCGTCGCGATCCGCGGCTGCAGCCGCGGCCACATCGATCAGCGATCCGCCGGGGAATCCGGCCTGGGACGGACGGAGGGGTTGCGCCTTACGAAGGGTAGTCGGCAGGACCGGGGAACGATTCCCCGGCTACACCAAACCGCGGAAAGGCGGCATCGAGCCGCGGAAAGTGTGATCGAACCGCGGAAATCGGGGCCAAACCGAGGAAGGCGGCATCGCGCGGAAGAAGGAGGGCCTGCCCTCCGAAGCCTTGGCGAAGGAGGGACCTGCGCGGAAAGCGGCCTTGACGGCCGCGGCGGGCGGCGGTGTCGATCAGGCATGGCCGATCCCCTCCCGCGGCGCGCGCCGGCATGGAGCCTCCTGCTCGGGGCCGTGCTCGGGTTGGCGGGGTGCCAGCAGGATCCGGCGGCGGTGCTGACCGCGGACGCGGGCGCTGGCATCTACCGGGCGAAGTGCGCGGACTGCCACGGCCCCAAGGGCGAGGGCGTCGAGGGCAAGTACGGCTCGGCGCTGACCGGCGACTGGTCCCTCGCCCGCCTCACGCGCTACACCGCGCTCAATATGCCCGATGACGCGCCGGAGACGCTGTCTCCCGCGGAGGCGCAGGCGGTCTCGGCCTACATCTTTGACGCCTTTTATTCGCCGGCGGCGCAGGCGCGGCTGAATCCCCCCCGGCGCCAGCTCCAGCACCTGACCAACGCGCAATACGCGATCTCGGTTGCGGACCTGCTGGGCGGGCTGGCGGCCGCGTCCGCCGCGCCGACCCCGCCTGCCCCGGCGACCGGGGGGCTTTCCGCTGTCTACTATCCCGTGGCGCAGCGGGGGCGGTTCGACGCCGCCAAGGCGGGCCACCGGGGGGTCGATCCGGGCGTCGACTTCGAGTTCACCCTGGGTTCGCCGGCCCTCGAGCGGGCGGGGGCGGCGGAGTTCTCGGTGCAATGGCGCGGCTCGCTGCTGGCGGAGGAGACCGGCGATCACGAATTCATCATCCGGACGCCCAACACGGTCCGTTTCTGGATCAACGCCGAGCCGGGCGTGGTCGCGGACGCCAGCCTCGACGTGAACGTCTCCAACCCGACCCAGCCGGACCACCGGGTAACGGTGCGGCTGCTGGCGGGACGGCGGTATCCCGTCGCCATCGATTACTGGGCGTTGCCGGAGAAGCCCGGTGCGCCGCCGCCGGCCATCGCGCTGCGCTGGAAGCCTCCTCACGGCACGGAGCGCCCTGTGCCCGCGCGCCTGCTTTCGCCGGCACCGGTGAGGCCCGCGTTCGTGGTCACGACGCGGTTTCCGCCGGACGACGGCAGCCACGGTTACGAGCGGGGACTTTCCGTCTCCGCAGAGTGGGACGAGGCGACGACGCGCGCGGCGTTCGAGGTGGCCGCGCACGTCGGACGGCGGGTGGACCGCCTGGCGGGGACGCGGCCGGGCGACGCGGGGCGAGCCGGCCGGATCGAGGCGCTGGCCGCGCGCTTCCTCGCGGGAGCCTTCCGCCGGCCGCTGACCGCGGAGGAGCGCGAGGCGCACGTCGCGGCGGTGTTCCGCGGTGCGCCGGATCCGGAGACGGGCCTGCGGCGGGTGGTGCTGTTCGCCCTCAAGTCGCCGCGGTTTCTGTACCCTGACCTGCCGTCGCCCGAGGCGCCGGCATCGCGGGTGGCGGCGCGGCTGGCGCTCAGCCTGTGGGACTCGGTGCCCGACGCGGCGCTGGCGGCGGCGGCGGCCGGCGGGGGCCTGAAGACACGGGAGCAGGTGGCGGCGCAGGCGACCCGGATGCTGGGTGACCCGCGGGCGCGGGCGAAGCTGCGGGCGTTCTTCGAGCACTGGCTGCAGCTGCGCTTCGTGGAGAGCCTGCCGCCCGATCCCGCGCATTTTCCGGGCTTCACGCCCGAATTGGCGGAGGACCTCCGGACCTCCCTGCGGCTCTTTCTGGACGACATCGCGTGGGACGGTTCGGGCGACTTCCGTGAGCTCCTCCGCGCCGACCACGTGTTCGCCAATGCCCGCGTCGCCGGGTACTACGGCTGGCCGGCGCCGGCCGGCGACGGTTTCGCGCGGGTGGCCGCGCCTCCTGGCGAGCGCAGCGGTGTCCTCACGCATCCCTACCTGCTCGCGGCGCTGTCCCACCCGCGGTCCACCTCGCCCATCCTGCGCGGCGTCTTCCTCACCCGCGGCATCGTTGGCCGCTCCCTCCGCTCGCCGCAGGTGGCGGTGGCCTTCAACGACGCGGAGTTCGCGCCCGGGATGACGATGCGGGAGAAGGTGGAAAAGCTGACGCGGGCGGAGAACTGCCAGGGCTG
>JAIXQE010000125.1 GCA_027485815.1 Opitutaceae bacterium | reverse complement strand
TCGGTGGTGTCGAGGTAGACCTTCCATTCCTCGTTGCGGAGGCTGATGTCGATGCCGAGCTGGCGGCGCCACATCTGTTGAACCGCCTCGGCGATGAGCCGATGGTTCTGGCTGGTGTTGTACAGCAGCTCGAGCTTCGGGAATCCTTGGCCACCCGGGAAACCGGCCGCGGCGAGGAGCTGGCGCGCCTCCTCGAGGTTGCCGGTGAGCTTGGCGGTCGGCGTGTAGCCGGCGGTGCCCGGGTAGCTGACGGTGAGGGCGGGGATCTGGCCGCCGCGGGTGACGTTCTTCACCAGGCTCTCGCGGTCCACGGCGAGGGCGAGGGCGCGGCGCACCCGCTTGTCGTTGAGGGGCGCGCGCTCGACGTTGAAGCGATAGAAATACAGGCCGAGGTAGGGGTCGATGCGCAGGGACTCGGGGAACTCCTTCCGGTAGACGTCGATCTTGGCCACCGGGAGCTCGTTGGTCAGGTCCAGCTGGCCGGTGCGGAACATCCGCTCCTCACTGTCCTGGTTCTCGACCGCGAAGAAGTGGATCTCGTCGAGGCGGACGCGGGCGTGGTCCCAGTAGCGGGGGTTGCGGGCGCCGATGAGGACCTGCTGCGGGCGCCAGTCCTTGAGGATGAAGGGCCCGTTGCCGACGAAGTTCTCCTTGCGGGTCCAGGCGGTGCCCTTGCGGGCGAGGCCGCCGAACTTCTCGATCACGTGCACCGGCACCGGGTACCATGAGTAGTGGGTGGCGATGATCTGCAGCAGGAACGGCGTGCGCTGGTTCAGGGTGACCTGGAGGGTGCGGTCATCGACTGCCTTGAAGCCGACCTGGCTGAAGTCGGTGACCTTGCCCTCATTGTACGCCTTGGCGTTGCGCACGTGGTGCAGCATGTAGGCGTACTCGGCCGCGAGGGCGGGGGTGAGCATCCGCTGGTAGGAGCGGACGAAGGTGGTGGCCGTGATCGGCACGCCGTCCGACCACTGGGCGCCGGCGCGGAGGTGGAACGTGTAGACCAGGCCGTCGGGCGAGACTTCCCAGCGTTCGGCGACGCCGGGCTCGGGGCTGAGGTCCTTGGGGTTCTCAGCGAGGAGGCCCTCGAACAGGGCCATCATGATCTTGTGCTCCGGGACGCCGGTCACGATGTGGGGGTCGAGATCCTGGGGTTCGGTGCCGTTGCCGACGCGCCAGATCATCGGACCACCCTTGGCGGGGGCGGTGGTGGCCGCGGGGGCGGATCCCGGGGCGGCCGGCGGGTTGGCGGGGCGGCCGCAGCCGGCGGCCAGTCCCAGCAGCAGGAGCGCGAGGGCGGAGGTCAGGGGTCTCAGCATGCGCCGAGGGAAAGCCGGGTCGGCCATTGTGCAAGCCCGGCCGCGGCCGGGGGTTTACTCGGGCCCGGCCAGCAGGTAGCCGGCGGAGCGGACGGTCCGGATATAGCGGGGCTCCTTGGCGTCGTCCCCGAGCTTGCGCCGGAGGGCGGAGATGTGGACGTCGATCGAGCGGTCGAAGACCTCGTAATTGCGGTCGCGGCACTCGTCGAGGAGGGCCTCGCGGGACTTCACCCGGCCGCGGGCCTTGGCGAGGCTGGCGAGCAGGTCGAACTCCACTGGGGTGAGCGTGAGGGGTTGGCTGCCGAGGGCGGCGGAGCGGGCGTCGAGGTTCAGGCGCAGGTCGCCGACCACCAGTTCGGACGGCGGCGCGGGGGCGGCGGGGCCGCGGGCGTTGAGGCTGCTGCGGCGGAGGACGGCGCGGAGCCGGGCGAGCAGTTCGCGGGTGGAGAAGGTCTTCGGAAGGTAGTCGTCGGCCCCGACCTCCAGCCCGACGATGCGGTCGGTCTCGTCCCCGCGGGCGGTGAGCATCAGCACGGGCACGGGGCTGACGGCGCGGATGCGGCGGAGCACCTCGAAGCCATCGAGCCCGGGCAGCATCACATCGAGGACGATCGCGTGCCACTGGGCGCCGGGTTCCGTGGCGCGCTCGACGCCTTCGGGGCCGGTATGGACGGCGGTGACGTCGAAGCCGAGGGGCCCGAGGTAGGCGGCGACGAGGCGGCACAGCTTCCGATCGTCGTCGATCATCAGCAGGCGGGTGCGGCCGTCGGCAGTCTCGGGCATGGGGAAGGGGTGGCGGAGGTCAGGCGGGCGTGCAATCCCGCGCTGGCGAGGGGGAATTCGGCTCGATTCGCGGGGGGCGCGGGTCAGGCTGCGGTTTTCCGATGCGCTCCCGGTTCCTGCCCTTGCTGCTGCTGGTTTGGGGCCGTGTGTCCGGTCATCCGGACCATGCCAACCTCGAGGCCGTGCCTTGGACCGGGGAGGCCCCGCGCGTGGCGATCACCGTGGAGGGGGACGGCCGCTGGATCCGGGGCAACGGCCTGCCGGACCATCCCACCGGAGCCTTTCCCGTGCGGGGCAACCCGAACCGCATCGCCCCGCAGAACCACGCCTTTCGGACGCCCGTGACGCCGCGCGCGGGCGAGCGGGCGACGCCGGTCGGGATGAACCTCTTCGGGGTGGCCGTGAACGGCGTCGTCTTCGATCCGGGGGCCGCCGAATGGTGGCGCGACGAGCGTGAATCCGGTTGGCAGTACGAGGCGCTGGGTGGCGGCCGCAACCTGGGCCTCGACCTCGAGCACGCCCACGTCCAGCCGACTGGCACCTACCATTACCACGGCCTTCCCGAGATGCTCCTGGCCCGGCTGACCGCCGGGCGACCGCGAATGGTGCTCGTGGGGTGGGCGGCGGATGGGTTCCCGATCTATGGTCCGTGGATCAGCCCTGATCCGTCGGCGCCGGCGACCGTCCGGCCGGCGGTGACCAGCTATCGCCTCCGGGCGGGGGAACGCGCGGGCGGTCCGGGCGGGCGGCATGACGGGACCTACGTGCAGGATTGGGAGTATGTGCCGGGGGCCGGGGATCTGGACGAATGCAATGGGCGCTGGGGCCGGACGCCGGAGTTTCCGGAGGGCACCTACCATTATGTCCTGACCGAGGTCTATCCCTTCGTCCCCCGTTTCTGGCGGGGCGCGCCCGATGCCTCCTTCCTGCGGCGCGGGCCGCCGCCGGGGGGCGGGAAGAAGAAGGGCAAGGGGCCGAAGGGGCCGGGTCCCGGGGTGCCCTGAGCCGGCGGCGCCGGCGCGGGCGGCCCGCGTAGTTTCACGGATGCCCGCGGCGGTCAGTACGGATGCGGCGGGGCGGGGGCGTCTGCTAGATTTACGGGGTTTTTACGACGTATGACCAACCCTGCTTTCGCCACCCTTTCCGCCGCCGCCATCCGCTTGCCGTTGCCCGCCCCGCAGCTCCCCGGCCGTTGGCCCTGCTTGCCCATTTTCACTCTGGCGCGGCTCGACGGGAGCCGGTCCCGGCCGCACGTGCCGAGCTGGCAGCAGCCGCCGCTCAGCGGGAGCGCTTCGCCGTGGGCGGTGGGCGCTCGGTAGGCAGCCAGAGGCATCCGGGTCGGGACTCGGGCATTGCAGTGGGTTGGGGCCGCCGTTTGCCTTCGGGAAGTCCTTCGCCCGCCGGCCGCAGTTTCCTCCATTCTACGTGCGTCTCCCCGATTGTACCCGCCCCTCCTCCTTTCTCGTCCCCCTGCGGGTGGGCTTGTTGGCTGCGGCTTTGGGGTGGGAGGGGGGAGCATCGCGAGCTTCGACCTTAGGGGATGAACGCTGGGTGTTGACCCCGGAGGCCTCCGTCCGCCACGTGCGGGACGAGACCAGCGGCCGGCACGGGGAGCGGTACAACCTGGTGTTGGACGTCTACGCGAAGCTGGGGACGCCGCGCCGCGACCTCGCGACCGTCGTCGCTCAGGTTTACCTTTCGCGGCTGGAGCGGCACCCGGCCCCGCCGGCCGTGTTTGATGGGCCGACGGACACGGAGGTCCTGCCGACGATCAACACGGTGAACCTGCATCTGACGGAGGATCGCCGCCTGAACCTCAAGGTGGGTCACCTAGAGCTGCCCTACGGCTTGGAGACGACCATCACCAACGCGGGTGAGTTGCGCTCGTTCACGATGGGCGCGAACACAGGCCTGGGAGTGGACTGGGGCGCGACCCTCAACGGCACCTTGGAGCGTTTCCAGTACGAGGTGGGCGTCGGCCGGGGTTCGGGGATGTTCTACGCGGACAACTTTGATCCCTATTCCCTGTTCGGACGCATCGGCTCGCCGGTGGATAGTGAAACCTACGGGGGCACGACCGGCTGGGGCTTCAGCGTGTTCCGGGGGAAGGTCCTGAATCCGGCCCGGACGGCGGTGCTGCAGCGGGAGCGGGTGGCGCTGGACGGGCAGGTGTATTTCGGCCCGCTGGGCCTGTTGGGCGAGTTATCCTCCGGCGCCAACGGGCAAGGGGCGCGTCGGGTCCGGGTTCTCAACGGCCTCGCCGAGGTGAACCTGACCTCCCGGCGCGAAACCGTATCCGGTTATGTGCAATTGGTCGGCGAGCGCACGACCGCGGGGGGCCGGGGCGTGCGGGGCTGGACCCAGGTGATGGGGGTGCGCTGGACACCGGCCCCGGGGTGGACCGTGAGTGCCGCGCGCGACGAGCGGATCTGGCGTCAACCGGGAACCCGACCGCAGGTCTTCCTGAATCTGCAGGTGCGGCGCCGCCTGTGAACCTAACCCTCCTTGCCCCGATGAATCTCTTTCTCCCCCTGTTGCGCGCGTTGCGGTGGCCCCTGTTGGCCCTGGTGCTGGCGGGCGCCGGCGAGGCGGGCGCGCAGACCTTCTGTTCCGTGCGGGAGCCGAACCGGCTGATCCGCGAGATGTTCCCCCGGCATACCGGGTTCCGCACCGAGATGCTGGAGATCACGGCGGAGACGGCGGCCAAGCTGCCCGCGGACCTGCCCTTTGTCTTCGACCGGCGCGAGGTGACGCGCCATCCGCTGTTCATCGTGATGGAGGGCGAGCGCATCGTGGGGTACGTCCAGGCGCGGACCCAGCCGACGCGCTGGGGGTTGACCGAGTACGTCTGGGCGTTGGATCCGCAGTTGGCCCTGCTCGACTTCCGCGTGCAGCGGTCGCGGGAGCCGGGGGCGGACCGGCTGGCAAGTTCCCAGCTGGTGGTGGGCCTGCGTGGCCTGTCTTTGGACGAGGTGCGGCGGCGCTGGTCGGCGGCCTGGCTGAAGGAGCTCCAGTCCCGGCAGGGGCTGGCTGGCGTTGACCCGACCCTGGTGGAGGGCGCGGTCGCGGCGGGCCTGAAGACGATCTGGCTCACGCAAGAGATCTGGCAGGTCAACCGGCGGTCCGGGGCGCCCGCGGGCTTGTGAAGCGCGGGGCGGCGGTGGCGACGGTCGGCGGGCCGAGCCTCCGCGGGGTGGTCGGCATTCTGCTGGTGGCGGTGGGCGCCCTCGTGGTGGCGACCTTCTCGTATGTGACCGTGCGGACGGAGGAGGCGGGGTACGCGGCGCAGCGCGAGAGCGAGGCGAAGCTGGTGGCGGGGCAATTCGCGCAGGCGGAGATGAGCGTGCGGGCGATGCTGCACCAGGCGGACGCCTACCTGCAGATCAAGGATCCCCTGCAGGCGCAGAACGCGCTGCGGCTGGTGGTGGTGGCGCGCGACAATGTCGCGGCGCTGCAGCGCGGCGGGCGGGCGCCGTCGACGCGGGAATTGGCGGCGCGGGCCCTGGCGCACCTAGAGTTGGTGGCGTCGGCCCTGCAGCCGGTGCAGACGGAACAGGAGCTGCGGGGCCTGGAGGGGCGGCTGGCGCAGTTGGAGGGGGTGCTGGGGGCCCTGGTGGAGGGGGTGGCGCGGTTGGATTCGCAGCTGGCCACGGAGCGCAAGGCGGTGGGCGAGTTTTACGCGGAGCGGATCGATGCCGCCGAGCGCACGGCGCTGGTGATGGTGCCGCTGGCGTTGGCGGCCGCGTTGCTCGGCGGTTACCTGTTTTACCGGCAGGTCGTGGCGCCGCTGCAGGAGTTGGGGCGGGCGACGGTGTTGGCGCTGCAACCCGAGGGCACGTTCCGGCTCGATCCCGCGGCGCCGGGATGCCGCGAGATCCGGCAGGTGCGCGCGGGGGCCTTCCAGCTATTCCGGCAGTTGGGCAGTATGGTGCAGGAGCGGACCGCGCGGTTGGAAGAGGCTTTGCAGCAGAGCGCGGAGCGGCAGCGGCAGCTGGCGGTGGCGGAGCGGGAGGCGCGCAGCAACGAGGCGCGCTTCACCGAGGTGTTCCGCACCACCAGTTCCGGCCTGCTCCTCACCGACGGCGCGGGCCGGGTGCTCCTCGCCAACCCGGCGGCCGAGCAGATCCTGCGTACGGGCCAGCAGCAGGCGGTGGGCCGCGATCTGATTGATCTGTTGGTGGACGGCGGCTTCGCCTCGGATCGGCCGGCGCTGAGCCGCTTCCTCGCCGCGGCGGATCCCGAGGCGGTCTTCCGGCTCGAGCGGCGCGGCGACGGCGGGGAGTTCTTTGGCGAGCTGCAGCTCCATGCGTTCGCGATGGGGGAGGTCCGCGGCCAGCTCGCGCAGATCACCGACATCACCCAGCGCGAGACGATGCTGCAGGCCGAGTTCCGGGCCCAGCGGATGGAGAGCATCGGCGCCCTCTCGAGCGGCATCGCCCACGACCTGAACAATTCCCTCGCCCCGATCACCATGGCCACGGAGATGCTCCGCCTGCGCTATCCGGACGAGAATGCGCTCCTGAGCGTGATCGAGCAGAGCTCGCACCGCAGTTCCGCGATGGTGAAGCAGCTCGTCTCCTTCGCCAAGGGCACCGCGGGCGAGCGCCGCACCGTCGCCTCCGGCCGCCTCATCTCGGAGCTGGCGGCGATGATCCGCAGCACCTTCCCGGGCAACATCGCGGTGGAGACCGAGGTGGCGGCGGACCTGCCGGACGTGATCGGCGAGCCCACGCAGCTCTTCCAGGTCCTCCTGAACCTGAGCGTGAACGCGCGCGACGCGATGCCGCAGGGCGGCTGCCTGCGGATCACGGCGCGGTCGCGCCAAGTGGCGCCGGGCGAGCCGGTCGGGTCCGCGACGCCGAAGCCGGGGGCGTACGTCGAATGGGCGATCGCCGACACCGGGGTGGGGATGACCCGCGAGGTGCTGGCGCGCATCTTTGATCCGTTCTTCACCACCAAGGGTCCGGACCGCGGCACCGGTCTCGGCCTTGCGACCTCCCTCGGCATCATCCGGCGGGCGGGGGGCGTGATCGGGGTGGCTTCGGCTCCGGCGCAGGGCACGACCTTCCGGGTGCTCCTGCCCGTGGCCCCACCCACGCCGCACGCCGCGCCCCAGCTGGCCCTGCCTGCGCCCGAGGAGATTGGCGCGGGGGAGACGGTGCTGGTGGTCGACGACGAGGCCGCCCTGCGCGAGACCACCCAGCTGCTGCTGGCCGGAGCCAATTACCGCGTGGTGGTGGCGGTCGATGGGGCGGAGGCGCTGCGCCGGGTGGAGGAGCTGCGCGAGCGGCTGGCGGTTGTGATCACGGATTTCAACATGCCCGGCTTGGACGGCCTCGGCTTGGCGACGGAGCTGCGCCGGCGGGGCTTCCGGATGCCCGTGGTCGTCTCGGGCGGCTTGCTGGGGGAGGCGGAGAGCCGGGCGTTCCACGCCGTCGACGTGGAACTATTCCTGAACAAGCCGTTTTCCCGGGCGGACCTGTTCGCCGCCCTGCGCCGGGCCTTGGCGGGCGCCGCGAGCGCCCGCCGGTAGCCGCCGCCCGGCGGCGTGGCTCCGTTGGACTCCTGCGAGTGGCGTTTGAGCCGCGGGGCGCCCCGCCCAACGTCACGCGTCGGACCCGGAGTTGGCCGCAAAAGGCGCAAGGGGTTGAATCCCTGGTTGGGGCCGTGCGTGGCGTCCATAGACGCCGCGGGGCTCAATCACGGAAGCCGCTCGAGGGAGTGCTCGAACCGAAGCACTTCCGACCGCGTAGTCGCACGAACCCGGAGGCCTCGCGGCCCTAGTTTGGAACCCTCCCCTCCGAACGCTCGCCCGGAACCCTGCGCGGCGTCTATAGACGCCACTTTCCGCGTGGTCCGCGTCCAGCGCCCTTTGCGCCTTTTGTGGCCATCCTCCGGCCGGAGGCGCCCTCTCGGTGAACGAAGTTAGTCCGTCCTCAGGCCGCGAAGAGGCGCTTCATCTCGGCGAGGAGCCGGGGCACGGCCGTCGCCGGATCCTCCTTCGCCTCGTACTCCAGCGCCACCCAGCCCTGGTAGCCCCCGTCGCGGAGCAGCTGGGTCAGGCGGCCGAGGTCCGCGGCGACCCGTTGCCCGCCGATCTGGATCTCCGTCTTGAACTGGACGTTCACCGCGTGCGGCACACAGGCGGCGAAGTCCCGGTAGGGGTCGGCCGACTTGAAGTTGCCGGAGTCGAGGTTGATCCCGACCCACGGGTTGCCGACGGCGCGGACCATCCCCAGCAGCGCTTCGGCGGTGCTGATGGAATCGTGGTTCTCCAGCCCGAGGAAGATCCCCTTGCGGCCCGCGTATTCACCGCACTCCTCGAGCGCGCTGATCACCAGCTTGTCCGCCTCGGCGCGGGGAATCTCCTTGGTGACGCCGGCGAAGACCCGGATGTGCGGCGCCCCGAGGACCGCGGCGCGGTCGATCCATTGCTTGGTCAGCCGGATCTCGGCGTCGCGTTTTTCCCCGCGGGGGTGCGAGAAATTGTTGCCGATGGCGGTGCCGCTGAGGGCGACTCCGCGGAGGAAGGCGTGGCGGCGCAGGCGGAGCAGGTAGGCGTCGGTCTCCTCGGCGAAGAAATAGGTCGTCGGTTCGGCATCGACCCCGTGGGCGGCGCAGAAATCGAGGAAGCGGAACATGTCCGTGGCCTTGCCCGCGGGGACCTTGGGGTTGGCCTTGCCCCGCATCACCGGGAAGGTGTCGCGGAACGAGTAGGCGGCGAGCGCGGGGCGGAGGACGGGGCGGCCGGTGCGTCCGAGGGGGGACGCGGCGGCGCGGCCGGGGGTCGCGGCGGCGGCGAGGGCGAGGCTGGCGGCGGAGGCGCGGAGGAAGTCGCGGCGGGGCAGGGAGGTCATGGGGAGGAAAGGGAGCGAATGCGGGGCATCGGGGCGGGCAACGGTTTTCCGGACGGCCTCAGCCGGCGAGGGCCAGGTGGCCGGAGACGGCCTTGATCGCGACGACGCCGAGGTTCTTGGCCGCGTGGGCGGCGAAGCAGGGCAGGAGGGAGCGGCCGGGGTTCCAGGGCGCGAAGCGGGCGGCGTAGAACCAGAGAGACGAGAGAAAGAGCAGCGTGGTGCTGAACCAGCCCTTGAGCGTGAGGGTGAGCCGGAAGCCGGCGTCATCCCAGGCCCAGAGGAACGGGTGCAGGAGGGCGAAGAGCACCGACGCGATGACGATGCCGGCCCAGCGGACCGCGTGGCCGTGGCGATCGAGCACCAGCCAGCCGCGGAAGATGACCTCCTCGATGATCGGGGCGGCGAGGACCGAATAGGCGGCGAAGGCGAGGTTCATCCGCGTCTGTTCCCCGGCGATCCCGAGCGCGAGTTCGCCGGCGGTCTCGAGGGCCAGCAGGACGAGGGCCCCGGCGATCGCGAGGCCCACCGCGCGCGGCGGGGCCGGCACCGCCCCGGGAAAACCCCCGCGCACGGTCCGGCCGGCCTGGGCGGCGCGCAGGTCGTCGCGCCAGAGCTTGGCGCAGTAGAGTCCGGCGAGGGTCAATACGAGCAGGACAAGGGGCGATTGCATCTCGTTGGCGGGAGGTGAACCAGCGGGTTTGATTGGTCATTTCGGAAAACCCGCCTAGGGTCCAGTCGCCAATGTCTTCCGCCGCTGTCCTTCCCGAGTCGATGGTTCCGGTCGCGCCCGCGGGTGAGCCGGCAAACGCCTCGTCCGGCGTGTTTGGGCGGCTCGCGGGCCACCAGGTGGCGCTCGACGCCTTCCTCCGGGAGCAGTTGGCGGAATTTGAGCCGGAGATCCGGGACCTGGCCGCGTATGCCCTGGAGGCCTCGGGCAAACGCCTCCGTCCCGCGCTGGTATTCCTGTCCGGCTGGAAAGGTTCGGGCGCGCCGTCGGCCGAGCTCGTGCGGGTGGCGGCGGTGGTCGAGATGGTGCATTTGGCCACGCTGGTGCACGACGACATCATGGACGGCGCCGAGGTGCGGCGGAACCGGCCGACCGTGGCGCGGCGCTACGGCTCCGCGGCGGCGGTGCTGCTGGGGGATGCCCTCTTCGCGCACGCCCTGCACCTGACGACGCAGTTCCCGACCACGGCGGTGTGCGCGGCCGTTTCGGTCGCGATGCGGCGCGTCTGCGCCGGCGAGATCGTGCAGACCCTGCGCCGGGGGTCGTTGCGGGTGGACCGGGCGGATTACACGCGGATCGTCGATCTGAAGACCGCGGAGCTCTTCCGGGTCTCGTGCCAGCTGGGGGCCGAGGTGGCGGGCCATCCGGCGGGCTTCGTGGCGGCGGCGAGTCGCTTCGGCCGGCATCTGGGCATCGGGTATCAGATTTACGACGACCTCGTGGATTTCTTCGGGGAGGAGGCGCGGATCGGCAAGACCCTCGGGACCGACCTCACCAGCGGCAAGCTGACCCTCCCGCTGCTGGTGCTGCGCGAGCGTTTGGAGCCGGTGGAGCAGGAGCGCTTGGCCGAGGAGCTCGCCGGCCGCCGGGTGCCCGATCTCGCCGGCCGGCTGGAGCAGATGCGGCGCCTGGGCGTGTTCGCGCGCGTGGCCGGGGAAGTGGCGGTGGAGTTGGCGGATGCCCGCGCCGCCCTGGCTCCGTGGCAGGGCCTCGCGCCCACGCCGCGGTTGGGCGAGCTTGCGGACCTCCTCGAGGCGCAGGTGCGTTCCCTCGCGCCGGCCACGTGAGGGCGGCGCCGCGGCGGTTTTTCCGTTTGCAGCGCGCTGCCGCTCGTCCTTCGCTAGCGGAGTGATCCCGGCGGCCAAAGCTCTCCCCCAGGCGCTGATCGCCTCGCCGGAGCGCCGGCAGGAGGCGGATGCGGATCGCGACATCGTGCGCCGGGTGCAGGCGGGGGAAGTCGCGGCGTTCGATCTTCTGGTCCAGCGGTACCGCGAGCGCGTCTATGGGGTCGTCTACAATCTCATCGGCAATCGCGAGGACGCGGCCGACCTGACCCAGGATGCCTTCATCAAGGCGTTCCGCTCCATCCACCGCTTCCAGGCGCAGGCGGCCTTCTTCACCTGGCTGTACCGCATCGCGGTGAACTCCACCCTGAGCCAGCTCCGGCGCCAGCGCCTGCGGTCCTTCCTGAGCTTGGATCAGCTCGATACCGAAGCGCCAGTGGCGAAGGAAGTGATTGACGCCCTGACGGATAAGTCAGGCGCGGACCGGGCGACCTTCGCGCAGGAGCTGCAGGAAAAATTGAACGACGCGCTGCAGCGTTTGTCTATCAAGCATCGCACCGTGGTCACCCTGTTCGAAATCGACGGCCTGAATCATCAGGAAATTGCCGAAGTGATGGAGTGCTCGGAGGGGACGGTGCGTTCCCGCCTGCACTACGCGAAGCAGCAGCTCCAGGCCGAGTTGGCCCCCTACCTGCGCCGATGAAGCGTCCGCCCCCACGTCCCGTGTCCCTCGAGGACCTCCTGCGCCTGAAGCGCGCGGAGCGTCCGCCGGAGGGGTTCTGGGCGGACTTCGAGCGGGGGCTGCGGGAGAAGCAGTTGGCGGCGCTGTTGCCGCGGCGGCCCTGGTGGCAGCGCTGGGCGGACGCGGGGTTCGCGCGCTGGGCGGGGCGCTTGGCCCTGCCGCTGGGGGCCGCGGGCCTGATTGCCGGGATTTTCTGGGTGCCGCGTCCGGGCGGGGAAAGCCTGGCGACGCCCGCGGTGGCGGCGTTGACCGTGGAGGCCGACCAAGCGGTCGCGGTGGTGGCGCCGGCGGTGGAGCTGGCCTCGCCGGCGCTGCCCGCGCCCGCGCCGGAGCTGACACCGGCGGCGGTCGAGCCCGCGGCGGTGGCGGCGGCCGACGTGAACGCTGCGGAGGTGGGAGCGGTGGCTTCGGTCGTGCCGGCGCCGGAGGTGGTGCCGGCGGGGGGCGCGTTGAATTCCTTTCCGCTGACTTGGGCCGCCGCGGGCCAGGGGGAGACTTTGGTGGCCGGCTCCTTGCTGGGAGGGGCGAAGCGACTGGAGCCCCGGACGGCGAGCTCGCGGGTGGTGGTGGAGCCGTTGCAGCAGATGGTTCCTCCGGGCGAGCGCCGCGGGGCGCGAATGCTGACCGCGATGGTTTCCGCCACCGCGGTGGAGAATGGCGGGCGCTCCAGCGAGCGGTTGGCGAGCCGGCTCTCCGAGGAGCGGCTCTACGACCAGATCGAACGTTTCGGCGCCCGGGGCGCCGGCGTGAACGTCCGCTTCTGATCCCGCCGGGCTCCGGTCGGCGGAGGCAGGCGGGACGGAGCGGGACGCAGGCGCCGCCTCAGTGCTTGGCCGGGAGGCAGGCGCCGCAACCGCTGGCGAAGAAGTCGTTGCCCTTGTCGTCGACGAGGATGAACGCCGGGAAGTCCTCCACCTCGATCTTCCAGATGGCCTCCATCCCGAGCTCCGCATACTCCACCACCTCCACGTGGCGGATGTTCTCCTTGGCCAAAATTGCCGCCGGACCGCCGATGCTCCCGAGGTAGAAGCCGCCGTGCTTCCGGCAGGCGGCGGTCACCGCGGCGCTGCGGTTGCCCTTGGCGAGCATCACCATCGATCCGCCCAGGGCCTGGAACAGGTCGACGTAGCTGTCCATCCGGCCGGCCGTGGTGGGGCCGAACGATCCGGAGGCGAAGCCGGTGGGGGTCTTCGCGGGGCCGGCGTAGTACACCGGGTGATCCTTGAAGTACTGGGGCAGGCCCTGCCCGGCGTCGACGCGCTCCTTGAGCTTCGCGTGGGCAATGTCGCGGGCGACGATGAGCGGGCCGGTGAGTGAGACGCGGGTGGTGACCGGGTGCTGGGAGAGTTGGGCGAGGATCTCCGGCATCGGGCGCCGGAGGTCGACGCGCACGATGGCCTCGTCCTTCCACAGGCGGCTGGCGGCGGGGATGTAGCGGCCGGGGTTGGTCTCCATCTTTTCGAGGAAGATCCCTTCGGCGGTGATCTTCCCGCGGATGTTGCGGTCGGCGCTGCACGAGACTCCCATCGCGACCGGGCAACTGGCGCCGTGGCGGGGGAGGCGGATCACGCGGACGTCGAGGGCGAAGTACTTGCCTCCGAACTGGGCGCCGATGCCGGTGGCGCGGGCGAGCTGGAGCACCTTTTCCTCCATCGCGAGGTCGCGGAAGGCGCGGCCGTGCTCGTTGCCGGTGGTGGGAAGGGCGTCGAGGGACTTGGCGGAGGCGAGCTTCAGCGTCTTCATGCAGGCCTCGGCGCTGGTGCCCCCGATGACGAAGACCAGATGGTAGGGCGGGCAGGCGGAGGTGCCGAGCAGCGGGAGCTTCTCGGTGACCCACTTCTCGAAGCTCTTCGGGTTCAGGAGCGCCTTCGTCTCCTGGAACAGGTACATCTTGTTGGCGGAGCCGCCGCCCTTGGCGATGAAGAGGAACTCGTACTTCGCGCCCTCGGTGGCCGCGAGGTCGATCTGGGCGGGCAGGTTGGTGCCGGTGTTGACCTCGCGCCAGAGGTCGAGCGGGGCCGTCTGGGAGTAGCGCAGGTTCTCGGTGGTGTAGCACTCGTAGACCCCGCGCGAGAGCCATTCCGCGTCGTTCGCGCCGGTCCAGACCTGCTGCCCCTTCTTGCCCACGATCGCGGCGGTGCCGGTGTCCTGGCACATCGGGAGGATGCCCTCGGCGGCGATCTCGGCGTTCTTGAGCAGCGTCAGGGCGACGTAGCGGTCATTGGGCGAGGCCTCCGGGTCCTCGAGGATCGCGGCCACCTGGCGGAGGTGGGCGGGGCGGAGCAGGAACGAGGTGTCGTGGAACGCCTGCCGCGTCAGGAAGGCGAGCGCCTCCGGGGCGACCTTGAGGATCTCGCGACCCTCGAACGTCGTCGTGCTCACGCCCTCGCGCGAGAGCAGGCGGTACTCGGTCTCGTCGGGACCGAGGGGGAGCGGATCCTGGTAAACGAAGGGAGGCGTGGGCATGACGTCCGCACCTTCGCCGCTAACCCGCGGCCTGTAAAGGGCGCGCGGGCGGGAGGGGGCCGCCCCGGCCGGCGCCCGGATCAGACGAGTTTCAGCTTGGGCAGGTCCTGGCTGTCGACGAGCCCCACGGGCCGGCCGCGGCGGTCGACGACGATCAGGTCGTCGATCCGGTCCTCCTCGAAGCGGCGCAGCGCCTCGGCGCCGAGGGCCTCGGGGGCGATGACCTTGGGCTGGCGGGTCATGAACGTCGCGACTGGCTGGCGCAGGAAGTCGGGTCCGGTGAGCGCGGCGCGGCGGAAGTCCCCGTCGGTGAGGATGCCGGCGAGGCGGCCGGTGCGGGGGTGGACGAGGGCGATGCTGCCGCTGCGGGCGCGGGTCATCGCGAGGATGGCGTCCTGGGTGGACACGGTTTCCGGGGCGACGGGGAACCGGTCGCCGGTGCGCATGATGTCGCGCACCCGGAGGAGCAGGATTCGCCCCAGGTTGCCGGCGGGGTGGAAGCGCGCGAACTCCTCGCGGGTGAAGCCGCGTTCGGCGAGGAGCACCATCGCGAGGGCGTCCCCGAGGGCGAGGGCGGCGGTGGTGCTGGCGGTGGGGGCAAGGCGGAGGGGGCAGGCCTCGCGGGGCGCGTGGTACAGGAGCTGCAGGTCGGCCGCGCGGGCGAGGTCGGAGTCGGGTTGGCCGGTGAAGGCGACGACGCGGACGCCCTCGCGCTTGAGGAGGGGGACGAGGCGGAGGATTTCCTCGGATTGGCCGCTGTTGCTGAGGAGGAAGGCAACGTCCCCGGTGGTCGCGAGGCCCAAGTCGCCGTGGAGGGCCTGGGTGGCGTCGAGCCCGCAGGCGGGCACGCCGGTGCTGTTGAAGGTGGCGGCAAGCTTCGCGGCGATGGGGGCGTTCTTGCCCACGCCGGTGAAGAGCAGCTTGCGTCCGGCGCGGCTGGCGGCGGCGACGGCGCGCGCGGTGGCGACGAATTCCGGTCCGATCCGTCGCGACGTGGCGGTGAGCGCCGCGCGTTCGAGCCGGAGGCAGGCGCGGGCGCGCCGGAGGAGGGTTTGCGGGGCCAACGCCATTTCTGGTTTGAGTCGCGGGTGAGTCGGCGGAACGTAGGTCGCTGGCGTTGCGCCGCAATCCCTTTTGCCCTCCCTGCCGAGAGTCCATCGCCTGATTTCCCTCCTTGCCGGGCTGTTGCTGGCCCTGTTGGCCGGCGGCTGCGGTGACCGGGAGCGGATGCCCCTGCCGCCCGAGATCGAGGATCCCTACTATGTGCAGGGCAAGCAGCTGCAGAAGCAGGGCCGGCCGTCCGAGGCGTTGAACGCCTTCCTCAAGGTCATCGACCGGCGCGGGGAGAGCCCCTCGCCGGAGTCCCACCTTGAGGCCGGGCTGATCTGCCTGTACCACACGAAGGACTTCCCCGCCGCCTATTACCACCTGCGGCGGTACCACAAGGCGCAGCCCAACTCGAAGGAGGCCCCGCTGGTGTTGGGCAAGATCGAGGAGGCAAAGCGCGAGTTCGCCCGCACGCTGCCGGGCCGGCCGCTGGATGACCAGTCGCTGCGGCTCGCGATGGAGGACGAGGTCCATAAGCTCCGGCGGGAAAACGAGGAATTGCGGGCCGAGTTGGCGGTGATCCGGGGCGGGGGCGTCGCGGCGACGTCCCGGGGCCCGCGGATGATCGCCCTGCCTGAGGAGGTGCGGGTCGGGCCGGTGCGCCCGCCCGCGGTGGCGGTGGCCCCGGGACCGGAGTCCGCGGCCCCGGCGGAGGAGGAACGGCCGCCGCTCGTGACCCCCGCGCCTGCGCCCGCCCCGGTGGCGCCCGCTCCCGCGGTGACCGCCGCCCCGCCGCGGCCGGCCCCAGAGGCCGCCCGCCCGGCGCCGCGGGCCGCCGGCCGCAGCCACACCGTGGCGCCCAAGGACACCCTCTACAGCATCTCCCGCCGCTACCAGGTGCGGGTCGAGGACATCGTCGCCGCGAATCCGGCCCTGTTGCCCCGGGCGAGCACGCCGTTGCGCGTGGGCACCACCCTGCGCATCCCCTGAACCGCCCGATGCCCCGCACCTCGCTCCGCACCGCCCGTTTTTCCGAGTCCGTCATCCGCGAGATGTCGCGCGTCGCCACCCGGCACGGCGCGATCAACCTGGCGCAGGGGTTTCCGGACTGGGATCCGCCGGCGGAGCTGGTGGCGGCCGGCCGGGCGGCGATGGACGCGGGCCGGCACCAGTATGCGGTGACGTGGGGTTCGCCCGAACTGCGCGAGGCGCTCGCGGAGAAGGTGGGCCGGTACATGGGCCGGGCGGTGGATCCGGCGAGCGAGCTGGTCGTCACCTGCGGCGCGACCGAGGCGATGATGGTGGCGATGATGACCGTGTGCGATCCGGGCGACCGGGTGGGCCTCTTCTCGCCGTTCTACGAGAACTACGGGGCGGATGCCCTGCTGGCCGGGGCGGAGCCGGTGCACGTGCCGCTGCATCCGCCCGACTACCGCTTCGATCCGGCGGAGCTGCGGCGGGTGTTCGCCGGCGGCCTGAAGGCCTTCGTGCTCTGCAACCCGTCGAACCCGTGCGGGCGCGTCTTTACCCGGGAGGAACTCGGGCAACTGGCGGCGCTGGCGGAGGAGTTCGACGTGTGGGTCCTGACCGACGAGGTGTATGAGCACATCGTGTTCCCGCCGCACCGGCACACGTACTTCTCGACCCTGCCGGGGATGGCGGAGCGGACCCTGATGTGCTCCTCGCTCTCGAAGACCTTCGCCATCACCGGGTGGCGCCTGGGTTACGTGCAGGCGGCGCCGGCGGTCATCGCCCAGGCGCGGAAGGTGCACGATTTCCTGACGGTCGGGGCCGCCGCGCCGCTGCAGCACGCGGTGGTCACGGCCCTGCGGTTCCCCGAATCCTACTACGCGGGCCTTGCGGCGGAGTACGCGGTGGGCCGGGAGATCCTGCTGGGCTACCTCGAGCGGACCGGCCTCGCGTACTCGCGGCCGGAAGGGGCCTACTTCGTGATGGTGGACATCTCGCCCTTCGGGTACGCGAGCGACGTGGAGTTCGCCCATTGGATGACGCGGGAGATCGGCGTCGCGCCCGTGCCGGGGTCCAGCTTCTTCGCGACCCCGGAGCACCGCTACGTGCGCCTCAACTTCGCCAAGCGTCCCGCGACCCTGCACGCGGCCGGCGAGCGCCTGCTGCGCCTGCGGCGCTGAGCGGGAGCCGCCGCGGGACTCAGTGCGCGGCCGGGCCGCCCTTGCCCTTGCCGCCGGCGTGCGCGAGGTTGCCCGTCATCATCATGAGGCGGTCCGTGTAGGCGAGGGCGATGGCCGAGAGGACGAAGACGCAGTGGATCACGATCTGCCACATCACGTCGTCGTTCTTGTAGGTGGTCGTCGGCAGCCGGACCTCGATGAACGTCTTCAGCAGGTGGATCGACGAGATGCTGATCAGCGCCGTCGCGAGCTTCACCTTGAGGGCGCCCGCGTTGACGTGGCTCAGCCACTCGGGCTGGTCGTCGTGGCCCTCGAGGTTGAGCTTCGAGACGAAGGTCTCGTAACCGCCGATGATCACCATGATGAGCAGGTTCGCGATCATCACCACGTCGATCAGCCCCAGCACATAGAGCATGATCGTCGTCGAGGTGTCGGGCCCGCCCTTCGGGGCCCCGTGGAGCGCGACGCCCACCAGGTGCCAGAGTTCGACGAAGAACTGGTACACGTAGACGCCCTGGGCCACGATGAGGCCCACGTAGAGGGGCGCCTGCAGCCAGCGACTGGCGAAGATCGTGCGCTCGAGGATCGATTCCGAAAAGCCGTTGCCCTTGGACATGAGGACGGGAGCAAAGCGGGCGCGGGGGCGCGGCCGCAAGCCCAAGCTCGCCCGTGGGCCTATTCGCCGCGGCGGACGGGCCGGCCGGGGCGGGCCGCGGTGAGCGTGCCGGCGCGGATCACCGGGGTGCCGTTGACGAGCACCTCGCTGAAGCCGACCGCGTAATGGTGCGGATCGGAGAAGGTCGAGGGATCGGAGACCTTCGCCGGATCAAACACCACCAGGTCGGCGACGGCCCCGGGCCGCAGCTCGCCGCGGTCCCGCAGGTTGAAGGCGCGGGCGGGCAACTGGGTCATCCGGCGCACCGCCTCCTCGAGGGGAATCAGGCCGAGCTCGCGGACGTAGCGGCCGAGCACGCGGGCATTGTTGCCGTAGCCGCGGGGGTGTGGGACCGCCTGGCCGAGGCGTCGGGGGCCCGCATCGGAGGCGAACATCGTCTCGGGTTGGACCAGGAAGCGGCGCAGGTCGCCCTCGTGCATCCCGTGGAAGATGCCCGAGGCGGTGCCGCCGGCGGAGATTTCCAGCACGGTCTCGATCTGATCGTCCAGCGAGCGGGTGCGGCCGAGGAGCTCGGCGGCCTCGGGGATGGTCTTGCCGTTGAGGGCCGGGTTGCGGGGATAGCTGGCGATCACCGCGTAGGTATAGTCGCCGCGTTTGCCGTTCTCGAGGGTCCGGCGCATCTCGGCGACGATCGCCGCCTTGCGCGCGGGATCCGCCAGGCGTTGCCGGAACGCCTCCGTGCCGCCCTCGCGGGCCTCCTGCGGCACGAGGGTGGCGATGGAGGTCGAGGACGCGGTGTAGACGTACTGGTCCTGGCCGAGGTCGAGGCCGGAGGCGCGGGCGGCGGCGAGCTTGGCCAGCACCTCGTCCGTGCGGCCCCACGCGGCGGGGCCGGAGAGCTTCAGGTGCGACACTTGCGCGCGGATGCCGGCCTCGCGGGCGATGCGGATGAGCTCATCGAGCGCATCGAAGATCTTCACCGTCTCGGCGCGCATGTGGCTGACGTACAGGCCGCCATGGCGGGCGGCCACGCGGGCGAGGTCGATCAATTCCTCCGTCTTGGTGAAGGTGCCCGGCAGATAAATCAGGCCCGTGCTCAGGCCGAGGGCGCCGTCCTTCATGCCTTGGTCGACCAGATCCTTCATCCGGGTGAGTTCCTCCGCGGTCGGCGGCCGCAGGAAGCTCCCGCCCATCACCTGCCCGCGGATCGAGCCCTGGCCGAGGAGCGTCGCCACGTTCACGCCCGTCCGGGCCTGCGTGATCGACTCGAGGAACGTGGCGACGTCCACCCGCGAGGTGCCGCAGTTGCCGGTGACGATTGTCGTCACGCCCATCCGCAGGAAGTTCTCGGCCACCGGGATGCTCGTGATGTCCTCGGAGTGGGTGTGGACATCGATGAACCCGGGGGCGATGACCTGGCCGGCGACGTCGATCTCCTCGCGGCCGCGGCCCGTCACGACGCCCACCGCGGCGATGCGGTCGCCGCGGAGCGCCACGTCGCCGGTCCGTGCGGGGGCGCCGCTGCCGTCGATGAGGCGGCCGCCGCGGAGCACGAGGTCGAATTCCTGGGCGGGCAGCGGGAGGGCGAGGGTGGCGGCGAGGAGGAGGACCAGCGGGCGCGCGGAGCGTTCGCGGCGGAGGCGGGCGGGGCGAAGCATGCCTGAGGTGTGGGGATTCCGGCGCCGGCTGTCGACGCCGGCCTGCGCGGGGGCCGGTTTGCGTTTGCAGGCGTCGGGCCCCCGGTCTACGCGATGGGGCGGGCCGGAGCCCTGCACCCATGATCAAGGCCATTCTCAAAACCATCGCGTTCCTCGCGCTCCTCTTCGTGATGCTTTACGTGGGCATGAACAACCCGCAGGCGATCGACTTCCATTTCCCGGTCGCCGGGACCACCGCCAAGGCTCCGTTGCGCGCCTCGGCGGCCCTGATCTACTTCGGCGTCTTCGCCGTGGGGGTGCTGGGCGGGACCATCCTGGCGGCGGGTTCGGGCGGCAAGCGCGCCTCGGCCTCCGGCAAGGCGAAGTAAACCCCGGGATGCCGGCCACAGGTCTGGCGGGGGAGGCGGGCCCGGTCGGCCCGGTGGCGGTCCGGGGGCGGCCGGGATGGTTCCGGCTGGAACGCGGGGCGGGCGGGCGCTGGCGGCTGCTCGATCCCGCGGGCGAACGGGTTTTCCTGCGGGCGGTCCACCACGTGGAACCCACCGAATCGCCGGGTGACGGGCCGCTGCCGCCGGATTCGGCCGCCCGCCTGCGGGCCTGGGGGTTCAACGCCCTGGGGCTGGGCGCGGAGGCGATCCGCGCGGATGGATTTCCCCACCTCGCGGCGGTGGACTTCTGCCGCGCCGGACCCGTGCTCACCGGCCCCGGGCTGCGCCTGCCCGACGTCTTCGACCCCGCCTGGCCGGAGCGGGCGGCGGAGCGGGCGGCCGAAGTGTGCGGCCCCGCGGCGGCGCAGACGGAACTGCTGGGGTGGGTGACGGACGCGGCGCTCGCCTGGGGTCAGGTGGGCCGCGCCGGCCGGCCCACCTTGCTGCAACTCTGCCTCGCCCAGGAACCCTCCGCGGCGGCCTACCACGCCGCCTGGGAATTCGTCCTGGCGCTGCATGGCGGGCGGCTGGAGGCAGTAGCCCGGGCGTGGGGGCAGGATTGGGCTCATCGGGAGCGGGTCCGCGAACTGACGCGCGCCGAGCAGGGCATCGCCAGCCGCGGTTACCTGCGCGATGCCGAGCGGTGGACCCGGGAATTTGCGCGGCGTTATTTCACGGCCACAGCCGCGGCCATCCGCGCGGCGGATCCCCATCATCTGATCCTTGGCTGCCCCCTCGGCGACGGCACGGGTCCGGAGGTGGCGGCGGAGTGCGCCTATCCCGCGGTGGACCTCCCGCTGCTCGGGTGGCGCGCGGCCCCGCCGCTGGACTCCGCGCACCCGTTTTTGGCTGATGGGGTGGGGTGGGGGGCGCCAGACTTCCGCGCGCCGGGGCCGGGTGGGCGCCGCGACCGGGCGACCGGCGTCGAGCGAATGCTGCGGCGGGCGCGCACCGCCTTGGACCGGTTGGCCGCCCATCCTTCGGCGGTCGGCTATTGCTGGGGACGCTGGCGGGATGAGCCGGCCGAGCATCCGCCCTTCGGCTCCGGTCTCCTGCACCACGACGGGTCCGAGGCGCCGGAACACCTCGAGTTGATTGCGGCCTTCAACGCCCGTTTGGCGCGGACCGAGCGCGAACGCTGAGCCGGCGAAGCCGGCTTCAGCGCGCGAGGCTCACGCGGGCCGACTCGGCGGGCTCGAAGGCGGAAACCGTCTCCAGCTTCACCGGGGCCGCGGACGCGGCGGGGGCAGGGCGGGCCCGGCCGAGCACCTGGTCGCACACCTGGACCAGCAGGGCGACGGGGGTGAGGACGATGATCTTCACGTCGAGCCACAGGCTCCGGCGCTGGCCGTAGGCGCAGTCGAAGGCGATCATCTGCTCGAAGGTGGTGCGGTTCTTGCCGGAGACCTGCCAGAGTCCGGTGAGGCCCGGGACGCTCTCGCAACGGCGGCGCTGGTCGGGGGTGAACTGCTCGTACTCGTAGGGGATGCAGGGGCGGGGGCCGACGACGCTCATCTCCCCGCGGAGCACGTTGATGAGCTGCGGCAGTTCATCGAGGCCGGTGGCGCGGATCAGCCAGGCGCCCGCGATCAGGCGGGAGTCGCCCTTGGCGTCCAGCTTCTGCATCGGGGCGTTGCTGGTCATCAGGGCGGTGAAGTGCTGCTGGTGGCCGCGGGTGTCGGCGGCGACGTGCATCGTGCGGAACTTGTAGATCTTGAACCGGCGGCCGCCGAGGCCGATGCGCTCCTGCTTGAAGAGGACGGGGCCCGGGGACGTCAGCCGCACCATCACCGCCATGAACAGGGTCACCAGCGTGAAGACCGGGAAGACCGCGGCGCAGAACAGCAGGTCGAGGGAGCGCTTCCAGGCGGGCAGGGGCGAGTTTGGGCGGCGCATATGAATTTCTCGTTAAAGAAGGGCGTTGGCGTTAGTCCGGGAGGAGGAGACGGGGTCCGCGAGGGAGCGGGCCCCGGTGATTTACAAACATTTCACTTTTACCCCCCGGGGGCGGGCGAGCGGACCGTGCTTCGGCTTTCACGTAGTGCGATTGCGTAGCTCCGCCCATGGACAAACGGCTCCAGATGCGCCTCGACGGACCTCTTCCCTCGGGGACGCGAAAATCAGCCGCCGCGGCGCCCCGGGCGGACGCGTGAGTTCAGCCGCCGGCCGGGCGGGACGCGAACGGAGCCACCCCGCCGCCGGCCCCAGCGAGGCCCGGATGGGGGTGGAAATGAAGGCCGGGAAGGCGGAGGCGGGGACCGACCGCGAGGGGTCAGCCTTCCGCGCCCTCGTCGACCTGGGGGCGGAAACCGCGGCTATCCTGTTGGCCTTCCGGGGCCCGGTGGCAGAGCCAGTAGGCCAGCCCGGCTCCGGCCAGGAAGATAAAGGCGGCGATCTTGAGGACGAGAATCATGGGGGGGTACGGCGTGCCGCCTGAGCGGACACTACGTAGTTAGGATGCGTAGCCTTACGCAGTTCGCGTGCCGACCGGACGCATTTGGGACCAGATTATCTCGTAACCTCTGATACGTAGTGGCTTGAGGGTCGTTAAATTCAGGTGAAAGTCTCGTTGCCAACGGAAAATTGACGAGAAACTGTCAATCAGGCCGACGCTTTGTCGGACTTTTGGACAAACTCGGCCCGGTGCCAGGCCTTCCGGCGCCGCTCTCAGCGGACGGGGCTGCGGGGCCGGGCCCGGGTGGTGAAGGCGCGGAGCGGCGCCGGGGGGCTGGCGGCGGCGAGCTCATCCCGGGCAACCTGTTGCAAGGCGGTTGCTTGCGTCTTGGAGAGGCCGAGGTCAAAGGCGCACTGTTCGTCCGGCCCGAGCGAGACGGGATCGAGGCCGGTGACGTCGCCGAAGATCACCAAGGCCTGCAGGTAGTAGCCGGCGGTGCTGGCATGGTAGTGGTCGTGCGTCCACAGGCTGAGCTGCCCCGCGGCAATGCCGTCGTAGGGGTTGGGGTCAGCGATGCCGGCCTCCATCGCCCGCAGCCAGGCCTCGCCGACCGGCAGGACGCGGGTGAAGCGGGGGGAGGTGGCGGCGGCCTGGTCGTAGGCGCGGCGGAGGTCGCGGGTCATCGGCGCGAGCCCCTGGCCGTGCCACGCGCCGTTGGCGGGGTAAACCTGGTCGGCGCGGGCCCAGGTGGCGATCAGGCGCAGGTCGACGGCCGGGTGATGGCGCTCCAGCAAGGCGGCGATCCCGCGGGCGGAGGCGAGGAGCAGGGTGGGGTCTCCCGGGCGTTCCCGGTCCAGCAGGCTGTGGGTCTGCAGGATGACGAGGTCCCAGGGGCGCCCGATCAGGTCCGCCTTTTCGCGGAGGTGGAAATCGAGGCCCATCCCGGAGGCGGTCTCGAGGCTGACGTCGTAGTCCAGGCCGGCTTGTTCCGCGAACGCCCGGAACAGCGCGGGGACCCCGCCGAGCCCGGCCTGGTTGAGGTCATTGACCGTGTGCGCGCGGTAGCCGCGTACCGGGGACCCAGAGCCGAAGAGAAAGCTGTTCCCGATGAAGAGCACGCGGGGCCGCGCCGGGGCGGCGGGCGCCGAGGCCGCGGGCGATTCCGGGGAAGGGGTGGGCGCGCCGGCCGGCAGGTGCGCGATCAGGGCGAGGAGGGTGAGGCTGGCGCGAAGGGGGAGCATGGGAGGGGGCGGGAGTCCGGGTTTGCCAGGGCGCGGCGGCGGCCGCAGCGTGCCGGGGTCTTTTCCGATGTCCGCTCCCCTCGTCGCCGTCGAGACCTTCCTCGCGCGTTATCCGGTCACCGGGGCGTTCAAGTACCTGCCTTCCCCAGGGGGGCCGGCGCCGACGCGCGACACCGTGGTGCTGCGGCTGACGGCGGAGGACGGCGTGTGCGGCTGGGGCCAGGCCGTGCCGTCGCCGACGTGGAGTTACGAGACCATCGAAACCGTCCGGACGACCCTCGACCGGCATCTGGGGCCGGCGCTGGTGGGGCGCGATCCGGAGGATCTGGCGGGGATCGAGGCGCTGTTGCGGCGACGGATCGCGCCGGGGTTCTCGACCGGGCAACCGATCGCGAAGGCGGCGATCGATCTGGCGCTGCTGGATCTGGCGGGGCGCCGGGCCGGGCGGTCGGTGGCGGCGCCGTGGGGCCGGGTGAGCCGGGGGACGGTGACCTTGAGCTGGACCGTGGATGCGGCCGGCCCGGCGGAGGCGGCGGAGGCGGTGGCGGCCGCGGGGGCGCGGGGCTTCCGGCATTTTAATTTGAAGGTGGGCCGGGATCCCGGGGTGGATCTGGCCGTGGCGGCGGAGGTCCGGCGGGCGGCGCCGGGCGCGTTCGTGTGGGCGGACGCCAATGGCGGGTACGACGTGGACACCGCGCAGCACGTGGCGGAACGATTGGCGGACCTGGGCGTGGCGGCGCTGGAGCAGCCGCTGCCGGCGAACGATCTGCCCGGTTACCGGCGGCTGCGGCGGCAGCGGGCGCTGCCGATCTTGATGGACGAGGGCATCGTCGCGTTGGCGGACCTGCGGGCCTTCCACGAGTTCGACCTGCTGGACGGCGTGGCGATGAAGGTGTCGCGGTGCGGCGGCCTGACCGAGGCGCGGCGCATCCTAGAGTACATGGAGCAGCACGGGCTGCTGTTCTATGCGAGCGGCCTGACCGATCCGGACCTTTCCTTCGCGGCCTGCCTGCAGTTGTTCGGGGCGTATGGCCTGGAGCGGCCGGCGGCCCTCAATGCGCCGCAGTTCCTCGCCGGGAGCATCTTGGCGCAGCCGCTGGAGGTGCGGGGGGATCAGGCGCGGATCCCGGCGGGGCCGGGCCTGGGCGTCGAGGTCGATCCCGCGCGGCTTGCCGCGGCGGAGGGGGTGTGACGCCGCAGGGCGGGGGAAGCTCGTGGAGGGCTCGCGCGCGAGCGTCAGGACCACGGGGTGAACGATCCGGGCCCAAGACGCGGCGGCGGTTGCGGGTTTCAGCCTGACCCCGTCCCGAGCGCCTCCAACGGCATGTCCTGGCTCCGGAGCAGGTTGGCCGCAAAAGGCGCAAGGGGT
>JAIXQE010000199.1 GCA_027485815.1 Opitutaceae bacterium | reverse complement strand
CTTGCCGCTGGCCCCGGCCAGCCGCAGACCAACGGCCTCTCCGACGTCGAGTCCAAGGGCTACGAGGTCGAGGCGACCTACAACCCGACCAAGAACTGGCGCATCAAGTTCACCGGCGCGCAGCAGATCGCGATCGATTCCCGCATCGGCACCGAGCAGTTCGAGTACTGGCAGTCCCGCCTGCCCGTCTGGACCACCGCCAAGGACGACGAGGGTCGCCTGTGGTGGAACACGATCCCCGCGCTGGGCGGTGACACTCCCGAGACGGCCTATTACAACGGCTTGATCTCGCCGTACCTGTTCTCGGTCGCGAACGCGGGCAAGCCGCGCACGCAGGTCCGCAAGTACCGCTGGAGCACCGTCACGAACTACACCTTCACCGAGGGCGTGATGCGCAACTTCAGCATCGGCGGCGCGGTGCGTTGGGAGGACAAGGGCTCGATCGGCTTCTACGGCAAGGCGCCGTCGCAGCTGCCGGGCAACTTCCGCGGCGTCGTGCTGGAGCTCGATCCTGACAAGCCGATCTGGGACTCCGCGCGCTTCTACTATGACCTGTCGTTCGGTTACCGGATGCGGTTCATGTCCGACAAGATCCGCGCCAACGTGCAGCTGAACATCCGCGATGTCTTCGAGAACGGCCGGTTGCAGCCGGTGGCGGGGAACCCGGATGGTTCGATCTACGCCTGGCGCATCGTGGACCCGCGCAAGTTCATCTTTACCGTCGGCTTCGACCTCTGAGGTCGACCAGCCGGCCGGCCTTCCGGGCGCGCCCCTTCCACGGGGCGCGCCTTTTTTTGGGTCTGGGCGCCTGGGTCTGCTTCCAGTGTGCCTCCAGTGTGCGTCCAATCCTGCTCCAGTCCCGGCCGCCGGCCGGCGCTGATCACCGGCCCGCGAGCCCGTTGGGTCTGGTTGTCGCCGGGCCGCGTCGCCGCGGTCTGACAGAAAGACGGCCTGTGGTTTGGTGTAGCCGGGGCATCTTGCCCCGGTCCGGCAAAACGGCGTCCATCGTGCGAAGCCGTTCCGCTGGCGGCCGTCGGCGGCGCAGCGGTCCGTGTGAACCGGGGCCACGCGCCCCAGTTACACCGAGCCCGCAACCCACCAACCCTCCTGGTCTACCGTTCTCGGCCCGCTAGTCCGTTGGGTCTGTTTGTCGCCGGGGCGCGTCCCCGCGGTCGGACGTAAAGACAGCTGTGGTTTGGTGTAGCCGGGGCATCCTGCCCCGGTCCGGCCAAACGGAGCCCATCTCGCTGACCGGGAAGGGGTCAGGTCGTTGTTCGCTGCCGCGGCGATCCCTAACGAGCCCCGACTCGTTGAGCGGCAATACTCCGGCACAGAGCCCAAGGGGACCAGCCATCCGCAATTTCAGTCGGGTGCCCGCTAGCGGCAGCCCCTTGGTTTCGGCCCCCTGCGACATCAGCCCTGCGGGCGTGCCATGCTTGTGGTGGAGTTCCACGACCTTGGCTAGGCGCCGCAACTCGCGTTCGACGCGTAGTAGGTTGAAGAGGGGTCGTAAGAGGATTATCGAGCATCGGAAATCAGCAGTTGCCTGCTAAAGCGCGATGGGCTAAGGTCGTATTTGTGACGAGCAAAACAGCCATACCCCACCATTCTAGACGCCGCTTGCCTCAGCGAGGCAGGATTGGGCAATTCTTGCCGAGGCTAGCCCTGATTCTTATAGCAAAATTTACTCAACTATCGGCGGCGACGTTATACGTACTCCACGGTAGCGACCCGCTCGGAAATACTACAACAAAGTTTGGTGTCATTGATACATCTACCGGAAGCTATACTCTCATAAGCGCCCAGTTATCAGGATCAAATGTTGTGGCAAACCTTGCTTGGAGCCCGACAATCTCTAGATTTTACGTAACCGAAAATACATACGGAAGCTCAACCCTCCGCACGTTAGATACAGCGGGCTTTTTATCGGACCCAATCGGAATAATCGGTTCATCCTCGCCCTATATATATGGCATGGTTTACCGGCATAGGGATGAATCTCTCTATGCCTACGACTATGATAAGGAAGATACCATTAAGATAAGTCCCTTGAGCGCCAGTGTAACGTTGCTAAATACAAGCGCTTTGGGTGGGTCCAGAGACTCTTATCCCTCTGTGGGGGGGAGGTATGCTTTTCTAAATGACACGATTTATATGGCACTTAATGATAACTTTTCTGGCGCTGGGCAGTTCGGCACGATGGGATTCTCCGCTTCCTCTGTATTTTCCCAGATCCCGACCTTCGCTCCCAACTCACTATTCCGCTCGATGGTGATCGCCGCCGATGGGACTTATCTCTATGGGCTAACCCCAGCTAATAATTCGCACGAGCTCTATTCGATCGATCCTGGCACCGGAGCACACAGCTTTCTTACGCATGTTTCAGGATTTGGTCTAAATCTTGGTGACTATCTCTATGGAATTAGCAGCGCGCCTAGCGATGCATCTTCGGCGCCTGATTCCGGCGCTTCCGCCCTGCTTTTCTTTATCGTAATATTTGGGCTTGTTTTTATGCCTAAGAGATAGATGCCTCTTACAGGCATTTTGGATATATGGTAGAAGAGATGGCGTTGGTATAATTTAAGTTGCTATGAAAAAGAGGATGCGCAAAATAATAGCTCTAGGTGGGTTTATCCCGATTTCTACGATCCCGAGTTAAGAAGAATTTAGATCGTGTTGGCGCAGCAACGCTTTCTGCCCGCAGACTGCTAGTTATGGGATGAAGCTGACCTCGAATCACGTCTCCGTGACCTAGGTCGGCAAGCGACATCGTGACCTGATGGCCCTAACATCGAGGCACGAACCAAGGATAGGGCGCCCCTTCCCGGCTGGTTTGCCTTGGCTTGGCGCAAACCGGCGGGTTCGCTCCGGGGATGCCCTCCCCTTCGACCCCGTCCCGCCGCACCTTCCTCGCCTCCGGCGCCGCCTCCCTCGCCCTGGCCGGCACCAGCCGCCTTGCCTCCGGCGCCGCCCCGGAGCGTGATCCCGCTACCGTGGAACTCGTCCGCGGCCTGATCGCGGCCAACGACGACCGCATTCCCGGTCTGCTCGCCCGCCAGGAACGCCGCCCCGGCCAACGCGGGCTCGGCGGGATGCCCAACGAGTACGGTCTCCACACCCCGCACGGCGCCCAAGGCCTGATCCTTCCCCTCGTCGCCGCCGCTTGCGCGCCCGGCGGCCGCTACCTGGGCTCCGCGGAACTCGTCGAACCGCTCCGCCTCGCGATCCGCGCCCTCCTCGCCGCCCAGCACGAGGACGGCACGGTCGACCTCTACTCCACCAACTTCCGCTCGCCCCCCGACACCGCCTTCTTCCTCGAGGGGATCTGCCCCGCCACCGCGCTCCTCCGCGCCAGTCCCTCCCCCGAATACCGTGCCCTCGGCGAGGAGCTCGGCCGTTTCGTGGTCCGCGGGGCTGACGGCCTCGTGGTCGGCGGCGTGCATACCCCCAACCACCGCTGGGTCGTCTGCGCCGCCCTGGCGCTGGCTAATTCCCTGTACCCGAACCCGCGCTACGTCGCCCGCATCGACGCCTGGCTCGCGGAGGGGATCGACCTCGATCCGGACGGCCAGTACACCGAGAAGAGCACGACGGTCTATTCCCCCATCGTCGACCGCGCCTTGGTCGTGGTGGCGCGCCTTCTCAACCGGCCTGCGCTGCTCGAGCCGGTGCGCAAGAACCTCGAGATGACCCTGTTTTACATTCATCCCGACGGCGAGGTGGTCACCGAGGCGTCGCGCCGGCAGGACCGGTACCAGCGCGGCAGCATGGCGCGGTACTATTACGCGTACCGCCACCTGGCGCTGATCGACGGCAATGGCCGTTTCGCCGCGATGACGCGGCAGATCGAGCGCACCGCGGCCGGCCAGATCAGCGAACTGCTGGCCTTCCTGCACGAACCGGAGCTCTGGCGCCCGCTCCCGCCCTCGGCGCCGTTGCCGACCGATTACGCGCGCGAGTTTCCGTTCTCCCAACTGGCCCGCATCCGTCGCGGCGCCGCCAGCGGAACGATCCTCGCGGGCAACACCACGCTGTTCTCGTTCCGCCGGGGCGATGCCGCCCTCGAGGCCGTGCGCCTCAGCAGCGCCTTCTTCGGTAAGGGCCAGTTCACCGCGGATTCGCTCACGGTGAAGGACGGCCGCTACGTGCTGCGGCAGGAGTTGGAAGGGCCGTACTTCCAGCCGCTGTCCCCGGCGCAGATCGCCGACGGCGAACACACCAAGATGGCCCCCAACGGCACGCTCGCCAACACCGGCCGCGCCATCCGCGCCCGCAGCAACGTCTGCCGTCTGGAGGCGGTCGTGACCGTCACGGAGCAGGGCGGCCGCTTTGAGTTGGAATTCAGCCTCACCGGGACCGAATCCGTGCCGGTCGCGATCGAGCTGGCCTTCCGCCGCGGCGGCACTCTCGAGGGAGTCGAGGCTGTGTCCGGCGTGGCCGACGCCCACTTGCTGCGCGCCGGTACCGGCCGTTACCGGCTGGGGAAGGACGTGATCGAGTTTGGCCCCGGCCAGGCCGAGCACACCTACACCCAGATCCGCGGTGCCCTGCCGAAGTGGGACGGCCAGAGCGTCTACCTCACGGGCCTGACGCCGTTCCGCGCCAAGCTCCGGATCGGTTGACCCGCCGTCCGATGCGCCTCCGCCTCGCCGCCCTCCTGTTCCTCGCCGGCTTGGCCGGGCTCCGGCCGGCCGCGGTCGCGGCGCCGGCACGACCGAACGTCCTCCTGATTTTGGCGGACGACATGGGCATCGGGGACGTGTCGCACCTCAACCCGGCCAGCCTCTGGCGCACGCCCCACCTCGACCGTTTGGCCCGCGAGGGAATGGTGTTTTCGGATGCGCATTCCTCATCGGGCGTCTGCACGCCCACCCGGTACACGCTCCTCACCGGCCGCTACTCCTGGCGGGGCCGCCTCAAGCGCGGGGTGCTGCAGGGGTATAGTCCGCCGCTGATCGAGCCGGGGCGCCAGACGATCGCCGGCTTCCTCCGGGCTCAGGGTTACACCACCGCCTTGTTCGGCAAGTGGCACCTCGGGCTCGACTGGGCGCGGTCCGGTCCGGCCCCGGAGGACGTCGACTGGACGCGCCCCTTCGGCGGTGGTCCGCGGGCGCACGGCTTCGACCGCTTCCTCGGGATCAGCGCCTCGCTCGATATGCCGCCCTATGTGTGGCTGCGGGACGACCGCGTCACCGCCGCGCCGACCGGGCGGGTGGGGGACAGTCCGGCGCCGCGGTTGTGGCGCGCGGGCCCGATCGGGCCGGATTTCAAGATGGAGGAGGTGCAGCCGCGGCTCACGGCGGAGACGATCGCCTTCCTGGGCGAACGGGCGGCGGCCCGCGATGCGCGGCCCTTCTTCGCGCTCCTTTCCCTGGCGGCGCCGCACACCCCGACGCTGGCGGTGGGGGAATTCGCGGGGTCCACGCCCACGCCCTACGGGGACTTCGTGCGGCAGGTCGACGCGGACGTCGGCCGGATCTTGGCGGAACTCGACCGGCTGGACTTGGCGCGGAACACCCTGGTGGTCTTCACCACGGACAACGGTTATGCGCCGGCGGGCGACATCCCGGTGCACCGGACGCTCGGCCACGATTCCTCCGGCGGCTTCCGTGGCGCGAAATCGGATTCCTACGAGGGTGGGCACCGCGTGCCGTTCCTCGTGCGCTGGCCGGGCGTAGCCGCGGCGGGCAGTCGTTCCGCGGAGGTCGTGGGCCACCTCGACCTGTACGCCACCTTGGCGGAGGCGCTGGGCGTGACGCTGCCGGACGGAGTGGCGGAGGACAGCGCCAGCTTCCTGCCGGCGCTGCGGGGGCAGCCGGCGCGGGCGGGGGTGCGGGAGGGGCTGGTGCACCATTCGTCGGAGGGGGAATTCTCGATCCGCGCGGGACGTTGGAAGCTGATCCTCGCGCCGGGTTCCGGCGGGTGGGGCCGGCCGACGCGGACGCCTTCGCCGTGGACCCAGCCGAAGCCCGACAGCTTCGAGGGCCTGCCGCCGTTTCAGTTGTACGACTTGGAGGCGGATCCGCGCGAGACGACCAACCTGGAGGCGCGCCACCCCGAGGTCGTGCAGCGCCTCGGCCGGTTGTTGCGCGGGTACATCGAGCGAGGCCGCAGCACTCCGGGCCCGGCGCAGCCGTACGTCCGGGAAGGGTGGCCGCAGGTGGCGTGGATGGAGCGGTTCGGACCCGGTTGATCGGTGGGCGGTGGGCGCGGCGCCGATGTGGCCGCGGCTAGAGCCGCGGAGGAGTGACAAAAGGCAGCCTGAATCCGCGGCAACTGCCGCGGCCACACCTCCTGCCGCGGCGATGCTGCCTCAACTGGCCTTGCCGGCCAGGGCGTGCAGGTAGAAGGCGCGGGCGGTGCGGTTGTGCGCCCTTAGACCGTGTTCGAGTGCCCCAGCGGCCCGCCGCGCCACCGCCTGCACCATCTCGCGATGCTCCCGCTGGGCCTCGCCGAGCCGCAGCCCATTGACCTCGCGGAAGAAGTGCCGTCGGACCCGGTCCCAGTGATCGAACGCGAGCCGCAGCTGGTCTTCCACCCGCGGCAGACGCGCCACGCCCGCCAAGCGCAAGTGGAACGCCGCATTCGCCCGGCCCCAGGCGTCCGAATCACCCGCCGCCACCGCCGCGTCGAGCGTGCCGAGCAGCGCCTCCAACGCCGCCACGTCGCCGGAATCCGCCCGCTCCGCCACCCGGGCCGCCGAGGCCGACTCGAGGCCCTCCAGCAGCGCAAAGATGTCGTGCACCGAATTCTCATCCAGCTCCGCGACCTGGGCCCCGTGGTGCGGGCGGATCACCAGCAGCCGTTCGGCGGTCAGCCGCGCCACCGCCTCCCGCACCGGGATCGGACTCACTCCGTGGCGGCGCGCCAACTCATCCAGATTGAGCGCCTCGCCCGGCCGCAACGCGTGCGTCAGAATCGCCTGCCGTAGCCAGCCGTGCACCTGCTCCGTCTTCGTCAGCGGTCGCTCCGGGATCGAGGGCAGGCCGGCACTCATCGCCGCGAGGCCAAAAGCATTTGACCTTTCAGGCAAGAATATAGGATATATTTTCCAGCCTTTCCTCCTGTCCATCAGCCGGTAACACGACCCGCCTCCCTGTCCTGCCCATGAGTGCTCCCGCCGCGCCCTTCAAGCTGACCCGCCTCGCCTCGCTCAAGACGGTCGCCGATTTCCGCGCCCACGTGGCCGGCCTCGGCTTGGACCTGCCGTGCGACGACGCGCTGCAGACCGGCGCGGCCTCCCCGCTGGCGCGCCCGGTGGACGGGCCCCTGGTGAATGGCAAACGCATCGGCAACCGCTGGGCGATCCATCCGATGGAGGGCTGGGACGCGACGACCACGGGGCACGCGACGGCCGAGGTGCGGCGGCGCTGGCAGCGCTTCGGCCAGAGCGGGGCGAAGCTGATCTTCGGCGGCGAGGCGATGGCGGTGCGCCCAGACGGCCGCGCCAACCCGAACCAGCTGATGATCCTCGAGGACACCCGCCGCGACCTCGCGGAAATCCGGGAACTCCTCGTGCAGGCGCACCGGGAAAAGTACGGCACGGCCGACGACCTGGTGGTCGGGTTCCAGCTCACGCATTCGGGGCGCTTCTGTAAGCCGACCGACAAGAAGCGGATGGAGCCCCGCGTGGCCTACCGCCACCCGATCCTCGACCGGAAGTTTAACGTCACCAGCGACAGCCAGGTG
The DNA here is from genome assembly GCA_027485815.1 of Opitutaceae bacterium. Lineage (GTDB taxonomy): Bacteria > Verrucomicrobiota > Verrucomicrobiia > Opitutales > Opitutaceae > ER46. Next base: position 2,639 of record JAIXQE010000199.1, on the reverse strand, counting down.
TTCACCGACGGGGAGATCGAGGAGCTGATCGGCTGCTACGTGCGCGCCGCCCGCTTCGCCCGCGAGGCGGGGGCGGACTTCGTCGATCTCAAGCACTGCCACGGCTACCTGTTGCATGAATTCCTCGGGGCGCACACCCGGCCGGGCAAGTTCGGCGGCAGCTTCGAGAACCGCACCCGCATCCTGCGCGACATCATCGCCGGCATCCGCGCGGACGGAAACCCGATCGACATCGGCGTGCGCCTGAGCGCCTTCGACTTCGTGCCCTTCAAGCCGGACCCCACGCGGGCCGAGCCCGGCAAGCTGGGCCCCGGCATCCCGGAGGATTTTTCCCACTGCCTGCCTTACCGCTACGGGTTCGGCGTCCGCGCGGATCATCCGGTCGAGCCCGACCTGACCGAGACCTTCCAGTTCGTCGAGCTGCTGACCCGCCTCGGGGTCAAGATCCTCAACCTCAGCGCCGGCTCACCTTACTACAACCCCCACATCCAGCGCCCGGCCGCCTACCCGCCGAGCGACGGTTACCAGCCGGCCCACGATCCGCTGATCGACGTGGCGCGGCAGATCAACGTGGTCCGCGCGATCAAGGCCCACGCGGTCCGGTTCGCCGCGGCGACGCCCGGCGCCACGCCGCCCCTCGTGCTGGGCACGGCCTACAGCTACCTCCAGGAATACCTGCCGCACGTGGCGCAGCACGTCGTGGGCGCGGGCTGGACCGACCTCGTGGGCCTGGGCCGCGCGGTGCTGAGTTACCCGGAGATGCTCGCGGATGCGACCACCCGGGGGGCGCTCACCCCGCGGCTCATCTGCCGGACGTTCAGCGAGTGCACCACCGCGCCGCGCAACGGCATCATCAGCGGCTGCTACCCGCTCGACGACTACTACAAGAACCGGCCCGAGTTCGCGCAGCTCAAGGCGGTCAAGAAGGCGGTCGGCGCCTGAGCCCGCCGCCGGGGTCCCCCGGCCCGCCCCCGCGAATTCCCTTGCTTATTGGTCAGGCGTACCCAAGGTCCACAGTCCTTCGTTAGAGAGTACACGTTTAGATGACAGTTTCTGGTGAGTCGTTGGCTGAGCGTTTGGCTTAAGTGATGATTTCGAAACCCACTGGTGGGAACGGACTGGCAGCGGACGGTCGATCTACGAGACATCACAATGAGTAACTCCAAACTGTACGTCGGGAATCTTTCCTTCAAGACGACCGAAGACGAGCTCCGCTCGGCCTTCGGCCAGTTCGGTTCCGTGACCGACGTTTACGTCGCCATGGACAAGATGACCGGCCGCCCCCGCGGCTTCGCCTTCGTCACCATGGGCACGGCCGAAGAGGCCAAGTCCGCGGCCGAGAAGATGAACGGCACCGACCTCGGTGGCCGTCAGCTGACCGTCAATGAGGCCCGCCCGAAGGAAGAGCGTCCGGGTGGCGGCTTCGGCGGCGGCGGCGGTGGCCGTGGTTTCGGCGGTGGCGGCGGCGGCGGCCGTGGTTTCGGCGGCGGCGGTGGTGGCGGCGGCTTCGGCGGTCGCGACCGCGGCGAGCGCCGTTACTAAGCCGGTCCATCAATCCGGATTTCGAGGGACGTGGTCCTCCGGGGCCCCGTCCCTTTTCTTTTCCCCCTTTCCTTTCCCGAGATGTCCTTCGCCTCCCTGAACCTTTCCCCGGCCGTCCTGCGCGGCGTCGAGGCCGCCGGCTACGCCGAGCCCACGCCGATCCAGTTGCGCGCCATCCCGCTCATCCTCGCCGGAGGTGACCTCATCGGGTCCGCCCAGACCGGCACCGGCAAGACGGCGGCCTTCGCGCTGCCGATTTTGACCCGCCTGAGCGCCCACGTGCGCGGCGGCCGGCCGCGGGTGCTCGTGCTCGAGCCGACGCGTGAACTCGCGGCCCAGGTGGAGACGGCGTTCCGCGACTTCGCCCGGTTCTCGGACCTCCGCGCGGTGGCGGTGTTTGGCGGCGTGGGCTACGGCAACCAGCGGGCGGCGCTGCGCGACGGCGTGGACATCATCGTCGCCACCCCCGGTCGGCTGATGGATTACCTCAAGGACGGCACCCTCACCCTGCGGGACATCTCGGTGCTGGTGCTGGACGAGGTCGACCGGATGCTGGACATGGGCTTCCTCCCGGTGGTGAAGGACATCATCGGCCGCTGCCCGAAGAACCGGCAGACGCTCTTCTTCTCGGCGACCGTCCCGCCGGAGATCCAGGCGGTGGCCTCCTTTGCCCTGCGCGATCCGGCGCGGGTCGAGGTGGGCGCCAATCGCTCGGTCAACCGCACCATCACCCACGCCGTGTATCCGGTGGTGCACGATCACAAGTTCGACCTGCTGCTGGCGCTGCTGGCGAAGGTGGATTTCGACAGCGTGCTGGTTTTCTCCCGGACCAAGCACGGGGCGGACAAGATCGCCCGGAAGCTGAAGACGGCCAACCATCGCGTGGCCGTGCTGCACGCGAACCGCTCGCAGAACCAGCGCCTCGAGGCGCTCGCCGGCTTCAAGAGCGGCAAGTACGAGATTATGGTCGCGACGGATATCGCCGCGCGCGGCATCGATGTCGCGGGCGTGACCCACGTGATCAATTACGATGTGCCGGCCAACCCGGAGGACTACGTGCACCGCATCGGCCGGACCGGTCGGGCGCAGGCGGTGGG